>NZ_JAZGLV010000015.1:0-181829 GCF_036409085.1 Mycobacterium sp. 050134 | reverse complement strand
TTGATCGTGGCGACCGCGGTGTGCTCGGCTGGCAGCAACTGCCGAAACTTCGGAAACTCTGCGTCCAGCAACCGGGTATGCCGGCATCCGCCGCGGCCAGGAAGAACCCGTCGAAGAAGCGGGTGCGGATGCCCATCATCTGGGCCATGCGGACCATCCCGAAGTCGCCGTTGTCGTCGACCTGCGCGGGATCCAGTTCGCCGCTTGCCAACCGGGTGAAGAAGTCGACGCCCACGGCCCGCACCAGCGGCTCCGCGAACGGATCGTCGATCAGTGGCTCGTCGCCGCGGCTGGCCAGCGCGCGGCCCACCGCCACACCGGTAGCGGTGGCTCCCACACCGTTGCCAAGGTCCCAGGTGTCGTCGTCCGTCCGTGCCATGTCCACCCCATCTCCGGTCGCCGTCAGGTCGAGCGCGAGGGTACGCCCGAACGATGACACGTGATGACCGGTGAGCGAGGTTCAAGAGGCGGGCGCATCCATGGAATGCTTGGTCCGATGCGGCATTACTACTCCGTGGACGCGATCCGCGAGGCGGAAGCCCCGCTGCTGGCCAGCCTGCCCGACGGTGCCCTGATGAAGCGCGCGGCGTTCGGGCTGGCCACCGAAATCCTCGGCGAGCTGAAGGCCCGCACGGGCGGGGTGGCCGGCCGCCGGGTCTGCGCGGTCGTCGGCTCGGGAGACAACGGTGGGGACGCCCTGTGGGCGGCGACGTTCGTCCGCCGCCGCGGCGCGGCGGCGGACGCGGTGCTGCTCAGCCCGGACCACACGCACCGCAAGGGGCTCGCCGCGCTGCTGCGGGCGGGTGGCCAGATCGTGGAAAAGGTCGCTCCGACAACCGATCTCGTCATCGACGGCGTGGTGGGCATCGCCGGCTCCGGGCCGCTGCGGCCGGCCGCGGCCGAAGTGTTCGCCGCGGTCGATCGCGCCGGCATCCCGGTGGTCGCCGTCGACATCCCCAGCGGCATCGACGTGGCGACCGGCGCCATCACCGGTCCGGCGGTGCACGCCGCGCTGACCGTCACCTTCGGTGGGCTCAAGCCCGTGCACGCGCTGGCCGACTGCGGGCGGGTCAGGCTCGTCGACATCGGGCTGAGCCTGTCCGAGACGGACCTGTTGGGCTTCGAGGCCGCCGACGTGGCCGCGCGCTGGCCGGTGCCCGGGCCGCACGACGACAAGTACACCCAAGGCGTGACGGGCGTGATGGCCGGCTCGTCGACGTATCCGGGGGCGGCCGTCCTGTGCACCGGCGCCGCCGTCGCCGCACACTCCGGGATGGTGCGCTACGCCGGCAGCGCGCACCGCGAGGTGCTGGCGCGGTGGCCCGAGGTGATCGCGTCGCCGACCCCGGCGGCGGCCGGCCGGGTGCAGTCCTGGGTCGTCGGGCCTGGGCTGGGCACCGACGACGTCGGGGCCGCGGCGCTGTGGTTCGCGCTGGAAACCGACCTGCCGGTGGTCGTCGACGCCGACGGGCTGACGATCCTGGCCGCGCACCCCGAACTGGTCGTCAGCCGCGCCGCGCCGACCGTGCTGACCCCGCACGCCGGTGAATTCGCCCGGCTCGCGGGGAACCCGCCCGGGGACGACCGCGTCGGCGCCTGCCGCAAGCTGGCCGACACGTTCGGCGCCACCGTGCTGCTCAAGGGGAACGTCACCGTCATCGCCGATCCCGGCGGTCCGGTCTACCTCAATCCAGCCGGGCAGTCCTGGGCGGCCACCGCCGGCTCCGGCGACGTGCTGTCCGGGATGATCGGCGCGCTGCTGGCCTCCGGCCTGCCCGCCGCCGAGGCCGCGGCGGCCGCGGCGTTCGTGCACGCGCGCGCGGCGGCGCTGGCGGCGGCCGACCCGGGCCCCGGTGACGCGCCGACGTCGTCGTCCCGCATGGTTCCGCACATCAGGGCCGCGCTGGCCGCCCTTTAGGACCCCAGGAAAGGATTCCGCAGTGCCCCAACACCCGTCCCTGCCCGCACACGCGATCACCCCCGCCTACACCGGCCGGCTGTTCACCGCCCCGGTGCCCGCGCTGCGGATGCCCGACGAGTCGATGGACCCGGAGGCCGCGTACCGCTTCATCCACGACGAGCTGATGCTCGACGGCAGCTCCCGGCTGAACCTGGCGACGTTCGTGACGACGTGGATGGACCCGGAGGCCGGAAGGCTGATGGCCGAGACGTTCGACAAGAACATGATCGACAAGGACGAGTACCCGGCGACCGCGGCGATCGAGCAGCGCTGCGTGTGCATGGTGGCCGACCTGTTCCACGCCGAGGCCCTGGACGACGCCGACCCCTCCAGCGCCTGCGGCGTGTCCACCATCGGCTCCAGCGAGGCCGTCATGCTGGGCGGGCTGGCGATGAAGTGGCGGTGGCGGGCGAAGGTCGGGAAGGGCTGGGAGAGCCGCCGGCCGAACCTGGTGATGGGGTCCAACGTCCAGGTGGTCTGGGAGAAGTTCTGCCGCTACTTCGACGTCGAACCGCGCTACCTGCCGATGGAGGAAGGGCGGTATGTCATCACCCCCGAGCAGGTCGTCGACGCCGTCGACGAGGACACCATCGGCGTGGTGGCGATCCTCGGGACCACCTACACCGGCGAGCTGGAGCCCGTCGCCGACATCTGTGCGGCCCTGGACAAGCTGGCCGCCGGCGGCGGGGTGGACGTGCCAGTGCACGTCGACGCCGCCAGCGGCGGGTTCGTGGTGCCGTTCCTGCACCCCGAGCTCAAGTGGGACTTCCGGCTGCCGCGGGTGGTGTCGATCAACGTCAGCGGCCACAAGTACGGGTTGACCTACCCCGGCGTCGGGTTCGTGGTGTGGCGCAGCAAGGAGTACCTGCCCGAGGACCTGGTGTTCCACGTCAACTACCTGGGCGGCGACATGCCGACCTTCACGCTGAACTTCTCCCGTCCCGGCAACCAGGTGGTGGGCCAGTACTACAACTTCCTGCGGCTGGGCCGCGACGGCTACACCAAGGTGATGCACGCCCTGTCCGGCACGGCCCGCTGGCTGGGTGAGCAGCTGCGCGTCAGCGAGCACTTCGAGCTGGTTTCGGACGGGTCGGCGATCCCGGTGGTGGCGTTCCGGCTGTCCGGGGACCGCGGGTACACCGAGTTCGACGTCTCCCACGAGCTGCGGACCTACGGCTGGCAGGTGCCCGCCTACACCATGCCCGACAACGCCACCGATGTGTCCGTGCTGCGCATCGTGGTGCGGGAGGGCTTGTCGGCCGACCTGGCGCGCGCGCTGCACGACGACGCGGTCTCGGCGCTCACCGCCCTCGACAAGGTCAAGCCCGGTGGCCACTACGACGCGCAGCACTTCGCGCACTGATTTCCCGGCGCCAGGGGCACTTCTGGGACAATGGCGGCCATGAGCGGGCGGGCCGTTGCGCCGATAACCCTGACGCCCGGCGTCCTCGCCGAGGCCGTCGTGGACCTGAGCGCCGTCGAGCACAACGTGCGGGTGCTCCGCGAGCATGCCGGAGCGGCGCAGGTCATGGCCGTCGTCAAGGCCGACGGCTACGGCCACGGCGCCACCCAGGTGGCCCGCGCCGCGCTGGCGGCCGGGGCGGCCGAGCTCGGCGTCGCCACCGTCGACGAGGCGCTCGCGCTGCGCGCCGACGGAATCACCGCCCCGGCGCTGGCCTGGCTGCACTCGCCCGGCGCCGACTTCGGGCCTGCGCTGCTCGCGGACGTCGAGATCGCCGTCTCCTCGGAACGCCAGCTCGACGAGGTGCTGGACGCGGTGCGCCGGACCGGCCGGACCGCGACGCTGACGGTCAAGGTTGACACCGGCCTCAACCGCAACGGGGTGCCGCCGTCGCAGTGGCCGGCGATGGTCGCCGCGCTGCGCCGGGCCGTCGCCGACGACGCCGTCCGGCTGCGCGGGCTGATGTCGCACATGGTGTTCGCCGACCAGCCGGAAAACCCCATCAACGACATTCAGGCGCAACGGTTTCGCGACCTGAAGGAGCAGGCTCGCGGCGCCGGGTTGCGGTTCGAGGTGGGCCACCTGTCGAATTCGTCGGCCACGATGGCGCGCCCAGACCTCGCCCTCGACCTGGTGCGGCCCGGCATCGCGGTGTACGGCCTGAGCCCCGTGCCGGAACTCGGCGACATGGGGCTGGTGCCGGCGATGACGGTGAAATGCCCGGTGGCGCTGGTCAAGTCGGTGCGGGCAGGGGAGGGCGTGTCGTATGCGCACACCTGGATCGCCGAGCGCGACACCACCGTGGCGCTGCTGCCGGTCGGTTACGCCGACGGAATCTTCCGCGCGCTCGGCGGCCGCCTGGAGGTGCAGATCAACGGCAGGCGCCGGCCGGGCGTCGGGCGCGTCTGCATGGACCAATTCGTGGTGGACCTCGGCCCCGGCCGGCCCGACGTCGCCGAGGGCGACGAGGCGATCCTGTTCGGCCCGGGCGCCGGCGGCGAACCGACCGCGCAGGACTGGGCCGACCTGCTCGGCACGATTCACTACGAGGTGGTGACCAGCCCGCGTGGGCGCATCACCCGGACCTACCGCGGGGCGCGAACCGTTGAGTCCTGACCAACGCCGCCGGGGCAGGGGCAAGGCCTGGCTCGCGGGTGGCGCCGGGCTCACCGCCCTCGCCACCATCGTCGGGGCCTCGGCCCGCCGCTCGATGACCCAGCGCGCCGCCAACGCCGAAGACCCTTACGCGGGTGAGGATTTCGACACGATCGACGACGACCGTGGGTACGTGGTCACCACCCCCGACGGGGTGCCGCTCGCGGTCCGCGAGGCCGGCCCGGAGGACGCCCTCGTGACGCTGGTGTTCGTGCACGGGTTCTGTCTGCGCATGGGTGCCTTCCACTTTCAGCGCACCCGGCTCCCGGAACGACTGTGTCGCGACGTCCGGATGGTTTTCTACGATCAGCGCGGGCACGGCAGTTCGGGGGAGGCCTCACCCGAGACCTATACCCTGACCCACCTCGGCCAGGACCTGCAGAGCGTGCTGAAGGTGGCCGCGCCCCGCGGGGTGGTCGTGCTCGTCGGCCACTCGATGGGCGGCATGACGGTGCTGTCCCACGCCCGCCAGTTCCCCGACCAGTACGGGCGCCGCATCGTCGGGGCGGCCATCATCTCCTCGGCCGCCGAGGGCGTCACCCGGTCGCCGCTCGGCGAGATCCTGAAAAACCCCGCGTTGGAAGCGTTTCGGTTCACCGCGCGCTCGGCGCCGAAGCTGATGCATCGCGGCCGCAACGTGTCCCGGTCGCTGATCGGCCCCGTGCTGCGGGCGGCGTCCTACAGCGACCTGCAGGTCAGCCGCAGCCTCGACGCGTTCTCCCAGCGGATGATGAACGGCACACCGATTCCCACCATGGTCGGGTTTCTCGACGCCCTCGAGCACCACGACGAGACCGCCGGGCTGTGGACGTTGCTGCGGATCCCGACGCTGATCGCCTGCGGCGACCACGACCTGCTCACCCCGGACGAATACTCGCGCAAGATGGCGGCGTCGCTGCCGCAATCCGAGCTGGTCATCGTGCCCGGCGCCAGCCACCTGGCGCTGCTGGACAAGCCCGAGGCCATCAACGACGGGCTGGTCCGGTTGGTCAAGCGCGCCACCCCCGGCCGGATGGGGCTGGCCGCCCGGCGGCTGCGGGAAAGGCTGCGCGGTGGATAGCTTCGCGGCAAACGGGCGGGCCGGCACCGCCACGTGTGAGCGCGTCGAGGACACGCTCGCGCTGGGGTCGCGGCTGGGCGGGCAGCTGCGCGCCGGCGACGTGGTGGTCCTCTCGGGGCCGCTCGGGGCGGGAAAGACCGTGCTGGCCAAGGGGATCGCCGCGGCCATGGACGTCGACGGCCCGGTCACCTCGCCGTCGTACGTGCTCGCCCGCGCGCATCCGGCGCGCCGCCCCGGGGCGCCGGCGATGATCCACGTGGACATGTACCGCTTGCTCGACGAATCCGGCGCCGACCTGCTCGGTGAGCTCGACTCGCTGGACCTCGACAGCGATCTCGACGACTCCGTTGTCGTGGTCGAGTGGGGCGAGGGCCTGGCCGAGCGGTTGGCCGAGCGTCACCTCGACGTCCGCCTCGAGCGGCTCAGCGGGTCCGACGTGCGGATCGCGACCTGGGAGTGGTCGTGATCGTCCTGGCCCTGGATACCGCGACGCCGGCCGTGACGGCCGGGATCGTGCGCGTCGGGGATGGCGCCGTGCTGGCCGAGCGGGTCACCGTCGACGCGCGGGCGCACGCCGAACGGCTCACCCCCAACGCGGTGGCCGCGCTGGCCGACGCCGGGCTGACGATGGCCGACCTCGACGCGGTGGTGGTGGGCTGCGGTCCGGGACCGTTCACGGGGCTGCGGGCCGGGATGGCGACCGCGGCCGCCTACGGGCACGCGCTGGGCGTCCCGGTGCGCGGCGTGTGCAGCCTGGACGCCATCGGGGTCCGCACCACCGGCGAGGTGCTGGTGGTCACCGACGCCCGTCGGCGCGAGGTGTACTGGGCGCGCTACCGCGACGGGTTTCGGATGGCGGGCCCGGGAGTCAACGCCCCCGGCGACGTGGATCCCGGCGCGGCGCGGGCGGTGGCCGGCTCGCGGGAGCATGCCGCGCCTTTCGACCTGCCGCATTGCGGACCGGTCTACCCGACACCTGCCGGGCTGGTCGCCGCGGTGCCCGATTGGTCGGAGCGCCCCTTGCCGCTGGTGGCGCTGTACCTGCGTCGCCCGGACGCCAAACCGATGGCGGCGCGCGAATGACCGCCCCCAGCGAACCCGTCACGCTCGGCGCGTTGATGCCCGCCGACGCCGCACGCTGCGCCGAGCTGGAACGGCAGCTGTTCGACGGCGATGACCCGTGGCCCGCGGCGGCCTTCAACCGCGAGCTGGCCAGCCGGCACAACCACTACGTGGCCGCGCGGGTCGGCGGCGCGCTCGTCGGGTACGCCGGCATCTCGCGGCTCGGCCGCACCCCGCCGTTCGAGTACGAGGTCCACACCATCGGAGTGGACCGGACATATCAGGGGCGGGGCATCGGCCGCCGGCTGCTCGGGCAGTTGCTGGAATTCGCCGACGGCGGCGTCGTCTACCTCGAGGTCCGCACCGACAACGAGCCGGCCATCGCGCTGTATCGCAGCGTGGGGTTCGAGCAGGTCGGACTGCGCAAGCGCTACTACCGGGTCAGCGGCGCCGACGCCTATACGATGCGGCGGGAAGCGCTCACATGACGATCATCTTGGCCATCGAAACCTCGTGCGACGAAACGGGAGTCGGCATCGCCCGGCTCGACGGGAACGGCACGGTCACGTCATTGGCCGACGAGGTGGCCTCCAGCGTCGACGAACACGTCCGCTTCGGTGGCGTCGTCCCCGAGATCGCCTCGCGGGCGCACCTGGAGGCGCTCGGCCCCACCATGCGCCGCGCGCTGGCGGCGGCCGGAATCGACAAGCCCGACGTCGTCGCCGCGACGATCGGGCCCGGGCTGGCCGGCGCCCTGCTGGTCGGCGTGGCGGCCGCCAAGGCGTACGCCGCCGCCTGGGGCGTCCCGTTCTACGCGGTCAACCACCTGGGCGGGCACCTGGCCGCCGACGTCTATGAACACGGGCCGCTGCCCGAATGCGTGGCGCTGCTGGTCTCCGGCGGGCACACCCACCTCCTGCACGTGCGCTCCCTCGGCGAGCCGATGATCGAGCTCGGCAGCACCGTGGACGACGCCGCGGGCGAGGCGTACGACAAGGTAGCGCGGCTGCTGGGGCTGGGCTACCCGGGCGGCAAGGTGCTCGACGACCTGGCCCGCACCTGCGACCGGGACCCCGCGGAGATCCCCGCGTTCCCGCGCGGCATGACCGGGCCCGGCGACGACCCGTACGCGTTCAGCTTCTCCGGGCTCAAGACCGCCGTCGCGCGCTACATCGAGAGCCACCCGGACGCCGCCGGCGCCGATGTCGCCGCCGGCTTCCAGGAGGCCGTCGCCGACGTGCTGACGAAGAAGGCGGTGCGCGCGGCCGGCGGGCTCGGGGTTTCGACGCTGCTGATCGCCGGGGGAGTGGCCGCCAATTCGCGGTTGCGCGAGCTGGCCGAGGAGCGCTGCGCGGCGGCCGGCCTGACGTTGCGGATCCCCAGGCCCCGGCTCTGCACCGACAACGGGGCCATGATCGCGTCCTTCGCCGCGCACCTCGTCGCCGCCGGGGCGTCGCCGTCACCGCTGGACGTGCCGAGCGACCCGGGCCTACCGGTGGTAAAAGGCCAGGTCAGCTGATCGCTTCTGGCGAACATCCAGGAAGCAGCATGGCGGCCTTGAGTGCTAGCACTCGCGTGTATAGAGTGCTAGGTGGCAATCGGGCGCTCCCCTGCGTCGGCACCCGCGACGACGGCGCGAGGACACGGCCGAATGCCGAACACCTGATAATCCGGACGGCCCGGGGCTTGCCCCGACCGACCGCCAACTCCGGTCCGGAGACCCGGACCCGATCTCAAGTGGAGGGCTCCAATCGTGGCGAAGGTGAACATCAAGCCACTCGAGGACAAGATTCTCGTGCAGGCCAACGAGGCCGAGACCACGACCGCGTCCGGTCTGGTCATTCCTGACACCGCCAAGGAGAAGCCGCAGGAAGGCACCGTCGTCGCCGTCGGCCCCGGTCGCTGGGACGAGGACGGCGAGAAGCGGATCCCGCTGGACGTGTCCGAGGGTGACACCGTCATCTACAGCAAGTACGGCGGCACCGAGATCAAGTACAACGGCGAGGAATATCTCATCCTGTCGGCCCGCGACGTTCTGGCTGTCGTTTCCAAGTAAGCACCGTGTTCCGCCCCGGCGATCCCCGCAGATGACCGCGGGTGATTTCCGGGGCGGCATGCGTAGAGGGGCGTGAAGGAGCCTGATGAGCAAGGTTATTGAGTACGACGAAACCGCGCGCCGCGCCATGGAGGCGGGCGTCAACAAGCTCGCCGACGCGGTCCGCGTGACGCTGGGCCCGCACGGCCGCCACGTGGTGCTGGCCAAGGCCTTCGGCGGCCCCACGGTCACCAACGACGGAGTCACCGTCGCGCGCGAGATCGAACTGGAGGACCCGTTCGAGAACCTGGGCGCCCAGCTGGTGAAGTCGGTGGCCACCAAGACCAACGACGTCGCGGGTGACGGCACCACGACCGCGACCGTGCTGGCGCAGGCGCTGGTCAAGGGCGGCCTGCGGCTGGTCGCCGCCGGCGTCAACCCCATCGAACTGGGCTCCGGCATCAGCAAGGCCGCCGACGCCGTGTCCGAGGCGCTGCTGGCCGCGGCCACCCCGGTCTCCGGCAAGGACGCGATCGCCCAGGTGGCGACCGTCTCATCGCGCGACGCGCGGCTGGGCGAGCTGGTCGGCGAGGCGATGAGCAAGGTCGGCGCCGACGGCGTGGTCAGCATCGAGGAGTCCTCCACCCTGAGCACCGAGCTGGAGTTCACCGAGGGCGTCGGCTTCGACAAGGGCTTCCTGTCGGCCTACTTCGTCACCGACTTCGACTCCCAGGAGGCGGTCCTCGACGATCCGCTGATCCTGCTGCACCAGGACAAGATCAGCTCGCTGCCCGACCTGCTGCCGATCCTGGAGAAGGTCGCCGAGGCCGGCAAGCCGCTGGTGATCATCGCCGAGGACATCGAGGGCGAGGCCCTGGCGACGCTGGTCGTCAACTCCATCCGCAAGACGCTGCGGGCCGTGGCGGTCAAGGCGCCGTTCTTCGGTGACCGGCGCAAGGCGTTCCTGCAGGACCTGGCGATCGTGACCGGCGGCGAGGTGGTCAACCCCGACACCGGTCTGCTGCTGCGCGAGGTCGGTCTCGAGGTGCTGGGCTCGGCGCGCCGCGTCGTGGTCAGCAAGGACGACACGATCGTCGTCGACGGCGGCGGCTCGAAAGAGGCGGTCGAGGGCCGCATCAAGCAGCTGCGCGCCGAGATCGAGGCGAGCGACTCGGACTGGGACCGCGAGAAGCTGCAGGAGCGGCTGGCCAAGCTCGCCGGCGGCGTGGCCGTCATCAAGGTCGGCGCGGCCACCGAGACCGCCCTCAAGGAGCGCAAGGAAAGCGTGGAGGACGCCGTCGCGGCCGCGAAGGCCGCCGTGGAAGAGGGCATCGTCTCGGGTGGCGGCACCGCGCTGCTGCAGGCGCGCAAGGCGCTGAAGGAGCTGAGCGGCTCGCTGTCGGGAGACGAGGCGCTCGGGGTCGACGTGTTCTCCGAGGCGCTGGGCGCGCCGCTGTACTGGATCGCCACCAACGCCGGGCTCGACGGGTCGGTCGTGCTGAACAAGGTCTCGGAACTGCCCGCGGGACAAGGGCTCAACGCCGAGACCCTCACCTACGGCGACCTGGTGGCCGAGGGCGTCATCGACCCGGTCAAGGTGACCCGGTCGGCGGTGGTCAATGCCGCCTCGGTGGCCCGGATGGTGCTCACCACCGAGACCGCGGTGGTGGAGAGGCCCGCGGAGGCGGAAGACGACCACGGCCATGGGCATGGTCACCACCATCACTGAGTAGCGAAGCGAAGCGCCCCGGTCATCTGGCCGGGGCGTTTTCGTTGCTGGGCCGGCTCATGCGTCTGGTCGCGCGCCGCGGGCCTCGCTCCTCGGATTCGATTTGTTGGGATCGGTAGCGAGGCGGGGCTTGTGCACTGGTAGGCACGTACACACCAGAGAGGACGGCCATCATGCTGTTTGCCCGCACGACCAAGACACTCATCGCCGGTGCACTGCTGGCGGGGGGTACCGCACTGACCGGGTGGGGCGTGGGCGTCGCGCACGCGGACACGATGGCACCGCACCGCTGGTGCCCGGGCAACCCGAAGCAGATGCCTTACGTCGTGAACCAATACATCGACTGGGACTGGAACGTCTGCCACACCTGGTACCCGACCCAATACGGGATGGGCAACGTCACCATGCAGGGCCGGCCGACCTCGATCTGGGACGGCGACAACCCGCCGATCGAGGCGATCACCATCAGGCACTGCCCTCCGATCAGCTTCATGTGCCCCTAGCGGGGCCAGCTCGGGAATGCGGATGCCGCCCGGCGCCGTTGCAGTGGTGCGTGACTATTCGCCTCGGACTGCAGATTCCCAACTTCTCCTACGGAACGCCGGTCGCCGAATTGTTTCCCGCCGTCAAGGCTCAGGCCCAGGAGGCCGAGAGCGCGGGATTCGACACCGTGCTGCTGATGGATCACTTCTATCAATTGCCTGGACTGGGTGAACCCGACGAACCGATGCTGGAGGCGTACACCGCGCTCGGCGCCCTGGCGGCGTCCGTGGAGCGCGTGCAGCTGTCGACGCTGGTGACCGGCAACACCTATCGCAACCCCACCCTGCTGGCCAAGACGATCACGACGCTGGACGTCGTCAGCGCCGGCCGGGCCATCCTCGGCATCGGGGCGGGCTGGTTCGAACTCGAGCACCAACAATTGGGCTTCGAGTTCGGCAGTTTCACCGAGCGGTTCGAGAAGCTGGAGGAGGCGCTGCAGATCATCGTGCCGATGCTGCACGGCGAGCGGCCGACGTTCGACGGCAAGTGGTACCACGCCGAAAGCGCGATCAACGAGCCGCGCTATCGCGACCATATCCCCGTCATGCTCGGCGGTAGCGGCGAGAAGAAGACCTTCCGTCTGGCGGCCCGCTACGCCGACCACCTCAACGTCATCGCCGACATCGACGAGCTGCCCCGCAAGCTCGAGGTGCTCCGGCAGCGCTGCGCCGAAATTGACCGTGATCCATCGACTTTGGAGACGAGCTGCCTGCTAACGGTCGTGCTCGACGGTTACGGCGCGCCCCGGGACATCGGCGAGGCCCGCGGCGGCCGGGCGGTCATCGGGACGCCCGAGCAGGTGGCCGACGAGATCAAACGCCGGGTGCTCGACGCGGGCATCGACGGCGTGATCATCAACCTGCCGACGCACCGCTACACCCCCGGCGTGATCACCGCGGCGGGTGAGGCGCTCAGCCCGTTGCTTTGACGCCGGGCCAGATCAGCTGAGGCCTGGCCTCAGCTGCCGGGCGGCAGGCTGTTGGTCGTCACCGTCTTGCTCGGCGTGGAGGTGCCGGTCGGCGGGCTGGTGACCGTGACCGTGCTGGTGCTCGTGCTCGTCGACGGTGGTGGTACGGCGGTCGTGGTGGTGATCGTGGTGACGCTGGTCGTCGTCTCGGTGGACGAGGTGCTCGACGAGGCGGTGGAGGCCGCGGCGATGACGCCGCAGGCGACTCGCTTGCTCGACTCCGCGGCGGGAGTGCTGCCCAAGTTGTCGGCGTCCTGGTGGATCACGAGCGCGGTGCCCGAGCTGTTCCGCAGGTCCGCAGCGGTGAACGCGTTGCTGGTGGTGACGAGTTTCGCCGAGCCGTCGGAGCGCACCTCGAGCGCGGTGAGGTCACCGCTGGCGGGAAAGCCGGTGTGTCCGGACGCCTGGTACACCGACCCGGCGGAATTGAAGTCACCGGTCGGGCCGCCCGCCGGTGCGCTCGAATTCGGCTCGCATTTGCCGATCGCGTGGATCTGCAACCCGTGAAACCCCGGGCTGAGCACCTGGTTCGGCCCCGCCTCGACCGTCACGGTCGCGTAGCCGTTGGCGAAATCGAAAGTCGCGGTTGCGATCTGACTTCCGTCGGCGCCCTTGAGCTGGGTGCTCATCCGTTCCGTGCCGGGTGGGGCGCTGGAGGGCGACGTAGTGGCCTGGTTGCCGGTTTGGTTCGCGCAGGCGCCCAGTGGCGCGATGGCGGTGAGCGCGGTGACCGCGAATGTCAGGCCCCTGTTCATGCGCCGTGCCTACCCAAATCGACCGGGGTCGAAACGGCGGCTCGCCGGACTCGCCTCGGTGCCAGTCCCGCCACCAGACATAAGCCACGGCGCGGCTTGCCGGCGTGTCGCCGCCGTGGTTGCTGTGTCGCGGACCGCGAGAGCCCGGTCAGAGCCCGGCGATGACGATGCCGACGCCGATCACGATTGCGACCGAGACCAGCAGAAGCCGACGACCCTCTCCTTCGCACGCCGACGACTCCTGCCCGCCCGCGGCCGTGCCCAGATTGTGCGGCAGGTCGAGGCTTCGAGGTGACTCGAAAGCGCCATCCGCGGGTTCTTCAACTTCGTCAACGCCGGGACGGCGAACCCGGTGAGCAAACCGATCAGGAACACGCCTGCATGGGCAAACAGTATCGGGGCGGCCCGAAGGCCGCGGCCGAAAACCCGCGAACGGGCTGCGAGAAACTGGCTGCGAAACTGGCTAAGCCGTGCGGCGGATGCCCCGGTTGCGGCCGATGTCACCCTTCAGCAGCAGGTCGCGCTCGGATTCGGACAGCCCGCCCCAGACGCCGTAGGGCTCACCGACCTCGAGGGCGTGGGAGCGGCACTCCTGGATCACCGGGCAGCGGCGGCACATCTCTTTGGCGCGCTGCTCGCGCTGCATGCGTGCGCGGCCGCGCTCGCCGTCGGGGTGAAAGAACATCGAGGAGTCAACGCCGCGGCACAGGCCCTGCAGTTGCCAGTTCCAGATGTCGGCGTTGGGGCCAGGTAGCTGCTCCGGCTGTGGCATGTGGTTGTTCCCTCTCTGCACGGGTCGCCAAGTGAGGTCCGCCAAGCGTCCGAGAATGGATGTGTCTATCTAATTTTGGAGTGGCGTCACCGATGACTACCTGTCAATCGTTGAACTTAGGTGCGCCAATGAATTGCCGTCAATAGCCAGTTAGATGGGCAAAATATGTAACGGTTGGCGGAGAATTTACGCCGCGTTCATCTGTAACGCATTAGCGCGACGGCGGGCGTGCTACCAGGCAACTTCGCCTGATGGAGATTGCCCAGCTCAGGGCGCGGAAGAGTGGGGACGGCTATTAGTACAGGGGTAGTGGTGATTAACAGTATGGCAACACGGACACCACAAACTGTTTACTGGTCACCGTGATTGAAACGCGTCACAGTGCCGGCGTGGACCGGCGGCTGGCCACCGCCGCCTTCGGCGACCGGCCCGGCCAATGGCCCCTCCCGACGGCGGCCACCCCGCAACAGCTGTGGCTGCGCGCCGTCGCGTGCGGTGGCCAGGGCCGGTATGGCAGCGCCTATCGGGATCTCGCGACCCTGCGCCGCACCGGTGACCGGCGGTTGGTTTCGCTGGCGCACAGCACGCAGGGATCGTTTCTGCGCCAACAGGGTTGGCACACCCTGGCGCGCGGCTGGGACGGCCGAGCGCTGGCGCTGGCCGGCGGGGATGACGAGGCGCGCGCCGATGCCCTGATCGGGCTCGCGGCCGACGCGCTGGGGATCGGCCGCTTCGCGGCCGCGGCGGCGTTGCTGCGGCGCGCGGACGCGGTGCTCGCGGGCGGGGCGGTGCCCGCCCGGTTGCCGGTGCGCCGCGGGTGGGTCTGCGCCGAGCTGGCCATGGCCTCCGGGGACGGCGAGGCCGCCGTGAGGCATGCCGCGGAGGCGGTGGAACTCGCCCGGGCCATGCGGCTGACCGGGGAGCACGCCCCGGCGCGGCACCTGCTCAAGAGCGACGTCGTGCTCGCCGCCGCGCTGTGCAGCGCGGGGCGCATCGAGCGCGCCCGCGCGGTCGCCGAACCGGCCCTCGACGAGGCCGGCCGGCTGGGATTGGTACCCCTGCGGTGGGCGCTCGCCTGCTTGCTGATCGATATCGGATGCGTCACATTTTCGGCACAAAAGGTGCAGGATGTTCGCGATATCTGCGCAGGCCAGGTGCGCCACGCCGGGGGAACCTGGCGTTCCGCTTAAAACGGCATTCCGGCCGTTATTGTCATTGCCGTGAGTTAGCCCGCGATGTGTCCCGTTCGTAACGTTGGAGATACCGCCGTCGATGACAATTCAAGGGGAACGTCTCGACGCTGTGGTTGCGGAGGCCGTGGCGGGAGACCGGAATGCACTACGGGAGGTGCTGGAGACCATCCGTCCGATCGTCGTCCGATATTGCCGAGCGCGAGTCGGCACCGTCGATCGGGGTGGTCTGTCAGCCGACGACGTAGCACAGGAGGTGTGTTTGGCCACCATCACGGCGCTGCCTCGCTACCGCGACCGGGGACGCCCGTTCCTGGCCTTCCTGTACGGCATCGCTGCCCACAAGGTCGCCGACGCCCACCGGGCCGCCGGCCGTGACCTTGCCTACCCGTCCGAATCCCTACCGGAGCGCTGGTCACCCGACGCAGGCCCCGAGCAGCGCGCCATCGAAGCGGACTCGGTCAGCCGGATGAGCGAGCTGCTGGAAATCCTGCCCGCGAAGCAGCGGGAGATCCTGATCCTGCGGGTGGTCGTCGGCCTGTCCGCCGAGGAGACCGCCGCCGCCGTCGGCAGCACCCCCGGGGCCGTCCGGGTGGCGCAGCATCGCGCGCTGTCGCGGCTCAAGTCCGAGATCGTTGCGGCGGGTGACTGTGCCTGAATTCGGTTACAGCTTCGGTGATCAGCCCGCCCTGGACGAGGTGGCCCAGACCGACCTGCTGCTCGACGCCCTCGCCGAGCGCCGGCCCGTCCGCCTCGAGGACCCCGACGAGGACGTGCTGGCCACGCTGTTGGAGGACTGGCGCGACAACCTCCGGTGGCCGCCGGCCAGCGCGCTGGTCGCCCCGGAGGAGGCCATCCGGGCCCTGCACGACGGGCTGACGATCCGCCGCCGGGGCCGGCGCGGCCTGGCGACCGTCGGGTCGGTCGCCGCGGCCCTGCTGGTGCTGAGCGGGTTCAGCGCCATGGTGGTGGAGGCCCGACCCGGCGACACGCTGTACGGACTGCATGCGATGTTCTTCGACCAACCGAGGGTCAACGAGAACCAGATCATGCTGTCCGCCAAGGCCCACCTGGCCAAGGTTCAGCAAATGATCGACGACGGTCAATGGGACCAGGCCCACAACCAGCTGGCTGAGGTCAGCAGCACCGTGCAGTCGATGAACGACGGGGCCGACCGGCACGACCTGATCGACCAGGTGAACCTGCTGAACACGCGGGTCGAATCCCGCAACCCGAACGCCACACTGCCCCCGGCCGCGTCGACGACGGGAAGCTGGACCCCGACCCCGGCCCCGAGCTCGGCCCCCACGCCGACACCCGAACCGAGCGCTTCACCGTCGCCGAGCGTGCCCGCAAGCCCCTCGACGAGCCCGTCGTCGGGTCGGCAGCACCACCATCATCACGGCCAGACGACGAGTCCGGTGGCACCGGCCACCGACCCGTGATGGGTACCTAGCGCCGGTGAAAACCGTCCGCGTCTGACGTCGCTTCGTTCAGCGAGGCGTCGGCATATCCCCGGCAGTAATCCCACGTGACGTAGGCGTCCGGCTCCGGGTCGTAAGCCGGCTCGTGCGGGCGGACGGTGCCGTCGATGAGCAGCTGCAGCAGGTTGGCCCGCAGCATGTCCCAGTCGTGGTAGTGGTCCTGCTGGCACTCGTCGCAGCACACGACGAGCCCGCGAATGCCCTTGTGCGCCAACAACGCCTCGTAGACGGCGAGATCCGCCAGGTCGGCCTCGACCGCCATCCGCTCCTGTTGATCCAGCGGCTGTCCGGGCTCGACGGCTTCGAGCGCCGCCGACGGGTCGCACGGGTCATCGGCGAATGGGTCGGGCGGCAAACCCGGTGGAAGGTGGTCGCGCACGCCTACAGCCTACGCAGGGGGGCCGTCAAAATGCCAGCAGCGCGACACCGCCCCGCCGGACGATTTCGGCCGCGCCGATCCGGCCCGGGCGGCGCGCCAGAGCAAGCGGGTGCCGCGGGCTTTTGAGCCGATAGGATGAGGTTCTCAACTCCGCGCGCGTATGGAGGCGTCCCGAATGTCCCGTGGCATGTCCAACCTGGAAGACAGCTCCGACCTGGTCGCCAGTCCGTACCTGCGGATGGGCGGGCTGGCGGACGACCCGGTGCCCACCGGCGGGGACGACCCGCACAAGGTGGCGATGCTGGGCCTCACCTTCGACGACGTGTTGCTGTTGCCCGCGGCGTCCGATGTCGTTCCCGCCACTGCCGACACCTCCAGCCAGCTCACCAAGAAGATCCGGCTGAGGGTGCCGCTGGTCAGCTCGGCCATGGACACCGTGACCGAGTCGCGGATGGCCATCGCGATGGCCCGTGCGGGCGGCATGGGTGTCCTGCATCGCAACCTCCCGGTCGCCGAGCAGGCCGGCCAGGTCGAGATGGTCAAGCGCTCCGAGGCCGGCATGGTCACCGACCCGGTCACCTGCCGGCCGGACAACACGCTGGCCCAGGTCGATGCCTTGTGCGCCCGGTTCCGCATCTCCGGCCTGCCGGTGGTCGACGACGCGGGCGCGCTCGTCGGTATCATCACCAACCGCGACATGCGCTTCGAGGTCGACCAGTCCAGGCCGGTCGCCGAGGTGATGACCAAGGCCCCGCTGATCACCGCCCAGGAGGGCGTCAGCGCCGACGCGGCGCTGGGGCTGCTGCGCCGCAACAAGATCGAGAAGCTGCCCGTGGTCGACGGCCACGGCCGGCTCACCGGCCTGATCACCGTCAAGGATTTTGTCAAGACCGAACAGCACCCGCTGGCCACCAAGGACAGCGACGGCCGGTTGCTGGTGGGCGCCGCCGTCGGCGTCGGCGGCGACGCCTGGGTCCGCGCGATGATGCTGGTCGACGCGGGTTGCGACGTGCTGATCGTCGACACCGCACACGCCCACAACCGGTTGGTACTCGACATGGTCGGCAAGCTCAAGGCCGAGGTCGGGGACCGGGTCGAGGTGATCGGCGGCAACGTCGCGACTCGCGCCGCGGCCGCCGCCCTGGTGGACGCCGGCGCCGACGCCGTGAAGGTCGGGGTGGGACCGGGCTCCATCTGCACCACCCGGGTGGTGGCGGGCGTCGGTGCGCCGCAGATCACCGCGATCCTCGAGGCGGTCGCGGTCTGCCGCCCCGCCGGCGTCCCCGTCATCGCCGACGGCGGGCTGCAGTACTCGGGCGACATCGCCAAGGCGCTGGCGGCCGGCGCGTCGACCACCATGCTCGGCTCCCTGCTGGCGGGCACCGCCGAGGCGCCAGGCGAGCTGATCTTCGTCAACGGCAAGCAGTTCAAGAGCTATCGCGGGATGGGGTCGCTCGGCGCCATGGCGGGTCGGGGGGCCTCCGGGGCGGCGGGTAAGTCCTTCTCCAAGGACCGCTACTTCGCCGACGACGCCCTGTCCGAGGACAAGCTGGTGCCCGAGGGGATCGAGGGACGGGTGCCGTTCCGCGGCCCGCTGGCCTCGGTCATCCACCAGCTCACCGGGGGCCTGCGCGCCGCGATGGGCTACACCGGCTCGCCGACCATCGAGGCGCTGCAGCAGGCGCAGTTCGTCCGGATCACCGCCGCCGGGCTCCGTGAGAGCCACCCGCACGACGTCGCGATGACGGTCGAAGCGCCCAACTACTTCGCGCGCTGAGGCTGTGATGGTTGAAATCGGGATGGGCCGCACCGCCCGTCGCACTTATGAGCTGAGCGAAGTCAGCATCGTGCCGTCGCGGCGCACCAGGTCGTCGCAGGACGTGTCGACTGCTTGGCAGCTGGACGCGTACCGCTTCGAGATCCCCGTGCTGGCCCACCCGACCGACGCGCTGGTGTCGCCGGAGTTCGCCATCGAACTCGGCCGCCTCGGCGGCTTGGGCGTGCTCAACGGCGAGGGCCTGATCGGGCGGCATGCCGACGTCGAGGCCAAGATCGCCCAGCTGGTCGAGGCCGCGAGCAAGGAGCCGGAGCCGTCCGCGGCGATCAGGCTGCTGCAGGAGTTCCACGCCGCCCCGCTGAACCCCGATCTGCTGGGCTCCGCGGTCGCGCGGATCCGGGAGGCCGGCGTGACCACGGCGGTGCGGGTCAGCCCCCAGAATGCCCAGGCGCTGACCCCGGTGCTGCTGCAGGCCGGCATCGACCTGCTGGTCATCCAGGGCACGATCGTGTCGGCGGAGCGGGTCGCCAGCGACGGCGAGCCCCTGAACCTGAAGACGTTCATCTCCGAGCTTGACGTCCCGGTGGTGGCCGGCGGGGTGCTCGACCACCGCACCGCGTTGCACCTGATGCGCACGGGTGCCGCCGGTGTGATTGTCGGCTACGGCTCCACCCGGGGCGTGACCACCAGCGACGAGGTGCTCGGCATCAGCGTGCCGATGGCGACCGCGATCGCCGACGCCGCCGCCGCGCGCCGCGAATACCTCGACGAGACCGGCGGCCGGTACGTCCACGTGCTGGCCGACGGCGACATCCACACCTCCGGCGAGCTGGCGAAGGCCATCGCCTGTGGCGCCGACGCGGTCATGCTCGGCACCCCGCTCGCCGAGGCCGCCGAGGCGCTCGGCGAGGGGTGGTTCTGGCCCGCCGCCGCCGCGCACCCGTCGCTGCCGCGCGGGGCTCTACTGCAGATCGCTGTGGGGGAACGGCCGCCGCTCGAGCGGGTCCTGGGCGGCCCGTCGGACGACCCGTTCGGCGCCCTGAACCTGGTCGGCGGGCTGCGCCGATCGATGGCCAAGGCCGGCTACTGCGACCTCAAGGAATTCCAGAAGGTCGGCCTGGCCGTCGGTAGCTGAGCGCGTCGCCGGCCAGCGCCCGGCCAGCCGGGCGCTCGGCGCCGACGGCCCGGCCAGCGGGGCGGTCGGTCAGCCCGCCCGCTCGCTGGTTTATTACCGGCCGGTAAGGCCATACTGGTGCGATGAGGCCGGATTACGACGTTCTGATCATCGGTTCGGGATTCGGGGGGAGCGTCAGCGCCCTGCGACTGACCGAAAAGGGTTACCGGGTCGGTGTGCTCGAGGCGGGTCGCCGCTTTGCCGACGAGGACTTCGCCGAGACGTCCTGGGACCTGCGCAAGTTCCTGTGGGCGCCGCGGCTCGGTTGCTACGGCATTCAGCGGATCCATCCGCTGAAGAACGTCATGATCCTCGCCGGGGCCGGGGTGGGCGGCGGATCCCTGAACTACGCCAACACGCTGTACGTGCCGCCGGACCCGTTCTTCAAAGACCGGCAGTGGGCGCACATTACGGACTGGCGCGACGAGTTGATGCCGCACTACGACCAGGCTCAGCGGATGCTGGGGGTGGTGACCAACCCGACGGTCACCGACGCGGACAAGGTCCTCAAGCAGGTCGCTGACGACATGGGGTGCGGCGACACCTGGGTGCCCACGCCGGTCGGGGTGTTCTTCGGGCCCGACGGCGCCAAGGCCCCGGGCAAGACGGTGCCTGACCCGTACTTCGGTGGGGCGGGCCCCGACCGCACCGGCTGCCTGGAGTGTGGCTGTTGCATGACGGGCTGCCGATACGGCGCGAAGAACACGCTGCTCAAGAACTACCTCGGGCTCGCGGAATCGGCCGGCGCCGAGGTCGTTCCGATGACGACGGTCAAGGGCTTCGAGCAGCGCCCGGATGGTTTGTGGGAGGTGCGCACGGTGCGCACCGGCAGCTGGCTGCGCCGGGATCGGCGCACCTTCACCGCCGAGAACCTGATCCTGGCCGCCGGCACGTGGGGCACGCAGCACCTGATGTTCAAGATGCGCGACAGGGGCAAGCTGCCGCGGCTGTCCGACCGGCTGGGCGTGCTGACGCGGACCAATTCCGAGTCGATCGTCGGTGCCGGCCGGCTGGAGGTGACGCCGGACCTCGACCTGACGCACGGCGTGGCGATCACGTCGTCGATTCACCCGACGTCCGACACCCACGTCGAACCGTGCCGGTACGGCAAGGGCTCCAACGCGATGGGCCTCCTGCAGACGCTGATGACGGACGGCACCGGCCCCGGCGGCACCGACGTGCCGCGCTGGAAGCAGTTGCTGCAGCAGGCCACCGACGACCCGCGCCGCATGCTGCGCATGCTCAACGTCCACCAGTGGAGCGAGCGCACGCTGATCGCCCTGGTGATGCAGCACCTGGACAACTCGATCACCACCTACACCAAGCGCGGCAAGCTGGGCATCCGCTGGTACACCAGCAAGCAGGGCCACGGCGACCCCAATCCGGCCTGGAACCCCGTGGGCAACGAGGTCACCCGCCGCGTCGCCGAGAAGATCGACGGCGTGGCCGGCGGCACCTGGGGCGAGCTGTTCAACATCCCGCTGACCGCCCACTTCCTGGGCGGCGCGGCGATCAGCGACAGTCCCGACCTCGGCGTCATCGACCCGTACCACCGCGTCTGGGGCTACCCGAACCTGTACGTAGTGGACGGCGCGGCGATCTCGGCCAACCTGGGCGTCAACCCGTCGCTGTCGATCACCGCGCAGGCCGAGCGGGCCGCCTCGCTCTGGCCGAACAAGGGCGAGAACGACGAGCGGCCGCTGCAGGGCGACGCCTACCGCCGGATGGCGCCGATCGCGCCGGAACACCCGGTGGTGCCGGCGCAGGCGCCCGGCGGGCTGCGGTGGCTGCCGATCACCCCGGTGAGCAGCGCGGGCTGAGCACCTAGCTCACTCCTAGCTCGCCACCGCGCTGAGGGGCGCGCCGCTGACCACCCGGCTGCGCTCGCCGTGCACGTTGACGGGCACGTCGCCCATCAACGTGACGCGGTGCATGAGCCGGGCCTGGTTGTCGTAGTCGTCGATTGCCCGGTGCTGGGTCGCCCGGTTGTCCCAGATGGCGACGTCACCGGCTTCCCAATTCCAGCGAATGGTGTTCTCCGGCAAGGTAATCCGCCGCTGCAGCAGGTCCAGGAGCACGGTCGACTCATGGCTGTCGAAGTCGACGAACCCGCGCACGAAGTCGCCGGCGAGTAGCGTGCGCTCGCCGGTCTCCGGGTGCACGCGCACCACGGGGTGCTCGGTACGGAAGTCGGCCTTCTCGAAGGCCTGCCGGAACGTGCGCTGCGCGTCGGTCATCGCTTCGGCGTTGATGTTGACGTAGTCGTAGCGGTTGGTGTGCAGGGCCCACAGGTTCTCGACGAGGGCGCGCAACGCGCCGGGCAGCTGCTCGTACGCGGCCGCGGTGTTGGCCCACAGGGTCGACCCGCCGTAGCGGGGCAGGGTGACCGCGCGCAGGATCGAGGCCGCGGGGTAGTTGGCGGCGAACGTGACGTCGGTGTGCCAGCGGGTGGCCTTGCCCCATTCGGAGTTGATCGGCGTGATGATCGGCGTGTCGGCGCCGAAGGCGGTCGCGGCCGGGTGGCCGATCGGCGTGCCCAGGCGCCCGGCGAACGCCAGCTGTTGCTGGTCGTCCAGGTGGTGCTGGCCGCGGAAGAAGATCACTTTGTGGGTCAGGAGCGCCTGGTGGATCGCCTCCACGGCGTTCTCGTCCAGGTCGCCCCCGAGGCGCACGTCGTCGATCCGGGCGCCGATGCGGCTACCCAGCTTGGTGACGGATACCGGCTGTGTCATGCGAATCGTCCTTCGTGAATCGACTGTAGTCATATGACTACATCGGCTAGTGTAGACGCATGACTACAGGGTCGGCAAGCGTTGCGCGCCGCAAGATCCCTACGGGCCGCGAAGAGGTGGCCGCGGCGATCCTGGAGGCGGCCGCCGACCTGTTCGCCGAACGCGGCCCGGCCGCGACCTCGATCCGCGACATCGCCGCCCGGTCGAACGTCAACCACGGCCTGGTGTTCCGGCACTTCGGCACCAAGGAGCAGTTGGTCGGCGCGGTGCTCGATCACCTCGGCGCCACCACCACCGCGTTGCTGGAGAGCGACCCCGCCCCGGCGGACGCCGAACGCGCGCTGGATCGGCACCTGCGGGTGCTGGCCCGCACGCTGCTCGACGGCTACCCGGCCGGGACGCTGCAGACTCGGTTTCCGGGAGCGGCGCTGCTGCTGGACCACAGCCGCGCGGGCCACCCCGACGAGCGCAGCGCGCGGCTGGCCGTCGCCAATGCCTTTGCGCTGCAGTTCGGTTGGCGGCTGTTCGCGCCGTTTCTGCGCTCGGCCGCCGGGCTCACCGACCTCACCGACGACGAGCTGCGTGAGGCGGTGGCCGCCGAGGCGGCCCGAATCGTCGAGCCGCGCTGAACCTCACTGACGACGGGCCAGGGCCCGCCGATGCAGCGGCTCGCGGCCCACGGGTTGTTCGGGGCGCGGCAGCAGCGCCTCGCGGGGGTGCAGCTCGACGGTCGTCGGCGAATCGGTGCTCAGCGTCAGATCCGCCCCGGCGTGGCGAATGGTCAGCTGGCCGCCCGGCCCGTCGCGCACGGTGTAGATGACCTGGGCGTGGTCGACGTCGACGGTCAGCCGGAAGTCGTGCCAGCGCAGGCGGAACCGCAGCCGCGAAATGCCCTCCGGGAGTTGGGGGTCCAGCGACAGGATGCCCTCGTCGTCGCGCAGGCCGCCGAATCCGCCGACCAGCGCCGTCCAGGCTCCGGCGAGCGACGCCATGTGCAGCCCGTCGCGGGTGTTGTGGTGCAGGTCGCGCAGGTCGATCAGCGCGGCCTCGTAGGCGTAGTCGTGGGCCAGTTCCAGGTGTCCGACCTCGGCGCACAGCACCGCCTGCGTGCAGGCGGACAGCGACGAGTCGCGCACCATGCGCCGCTCGTAGTAGTCGACGTTGCGGGCCTTCTGCTCGCGCGTGAACGCGTGGCCCTGCCAGTGCATCGCCAGCACGAGGTCGGCCTGCTTGATCACCTGCGCGGGGTAGAGCCGCACGTACGGGTCGTGCAGGAGCAGGGGATAGGCGTGGTTCTCCTTGAAGTCCCACTCCGCGAGCGTGGTGAACCCTTCGCACTGCTGATGGACCCCGAGTCCGGCGTCATAGGGGATGTTGGCGGCGTCGGCCGCGTCGCGCCAGGCGGCCAGCTCCTCAGTGGTGACGCCGAGGGTCTCGGCCTCCTCGTGGTGGCGGACGCAGGCGTCGGCGGCGATGCGCAGGTTCTGCGCGGCCATCAGGTTGGTGAAGACGTTGTCGCGGACAACGGCGGTGTACTCGTCGGGCCCCGTGACGCCGTCGAGATGCCAGACGCCGTGCCGGTCGTGATGCCCGAGCGACAGCCACAGGCGCGCGGTCTCGACGAGCACGGCCAGGCAGTCGCGCTCCAGCGAATCGTCGCCGGTGACAATCCGGTACCGCTCGAAGGCGAGCACGATGTCGGCGTTGATGTGCCAGGCCGCGGTGCCCGCCGGCCAGTAGGCCGAACACTCCTGCCCGCGGATCGTCCGCCACGGGAAGGCGGCGCCGGCGAGGCCGAGCTCACCGGCCCGCTCCTTGGCGAGGTCCAGGGTCGACGCCCGCCAGCGCAGCGCGTCCGCGACCGTGTGCGGCGCCGTGTAGCTGAGCACCGGGAGCACGTAACCCTCGGTGTCCCAGAAGGCGTGGCCGTCATAGCCGGTCCCGGTGAGGCCCTTGGCGGGGATCGCCCGGCGTTCGGCGCGGGCGCTGGCCTGCAGCAGGTGGAACAGGCCGAACCGCACGGCCTGCTGCGATTCGGGGTCGCCGTCGACCTCCACGTCGGCGCTGTCCCAGAACGAGTCGAGGTAGGCGCGCTGCGCGGCCAGCAGTCCCTGCCACCCGCTGTAGCGGGCGCTGTGGATCGCGGCGGCGGCCTGATCCCGCAGGGCCGGACGTGAGCGCATGCTCGACCAGCCGTACGCCAGATACTTGACGATGCGCAGCTTCTGCCCCGCCCGCAGCCCACAGATGACGGTGGTGCGGGCCAGGTCGTCGCGGGCGTCGGTGCTGAATTCGACGCGGCCGGGGACGTCGATCTCGTGGTCCATCGCGGCCGACATCATCAGGGCGCTGCTGCGGGTCCGGTGCATGAGCAGCGCCCCGGTCTCGGTCTCGATCTTCTCGTGGTCGACGGCCTCCAGCGGGTTCTCCAGGATGGCCGCCACCCGCGGATCGCCGGAGGTATGTGGCTGGTCCTCGTTGGTGACCAGTTCGGACTGCACCGTCACGCGCACGAAGTCGTTGACCGCCTCCACCACATACTCGATGGCGGCGACGCCGCGCTGCGTCAGCGACACCAGCCGGGTGGACACCACCCGGACCTGCTTGCCGGCGGGCGAGCACCAGAGCGCCTCGCGGGTGAGTGTCCCCGCGCGCATGTCGAGCACGCGCTCGTGGGAGAGCAGCCGCCCGTAACGGACGTCGAACGGCTCGTCCTCGACCAGCAGCCGGATGATCTTGCCGTTGGTGACGTCGACGATCGTCTGACCCGCCTCGGGGTAGCCGAACCCGGCCTCGGCGTACGGCAGCGGCCGGATCTCGTAGAACGAGTTCAGGTACGTGCCCGGTAACCCGTACGGCTCGCCCTCGTCGAGATTGCCGCGCAGCCCGATGTGGCCGTTGGACAGGGCGAACAGGGATTCGGTCTGGGCCAGCAGGTTGAGGTCGAGTTTGGTCTCGCGGAAGTGCCACGGTTCGACGGGGAAGGCTTCGTCGTCGATCATGACGGCAGCAGCTCGGCGAGGTCGGTGACCACCACGTCCGCACCGTCGCGGCGCAGCTCCTCGGCCTGACCCACCCTGTCGACGCCAACCACGAAGCCGAAGTTACCGGCGCGGCCGGCCTGCACGCCCGACAGCGCGTCCTCGAACACGGCCGCCGCCCCGGGCTCGACGCCGAGCAATTCCGCCCCGCGCAGGTAGGAGTCGGGGGCCGGCTTGCCGGCGATGTGTTCGTCGCGCAGCGTGATCCCGTCGACCCGCTTCTGTACGTACCGGTCCAGGCCGGTGATCTGCAGGACGTCACGGGTGTTGGCGCTCGAGGACACCACGGCGATCGCCAGGCCCGCGTCCGAGACGGCCTCCAGGTAGCGTCGCGACCCGTCGAACACCTCGACGCCGTCGTCGTGCAGCACCTTCTGGAACATCTCGTTCTTGCGGTTGCCCAGGCCGTACACCGTGTCGGCGTCGCCCGCGTCGTCCGGGGTGCCGTCGGGCAGGTCGATGCCGCGGCTTTCCAGAAACGACCGGACCCCGTCCTCGCGTTTCTTTCCGTCGACGTATTTGCGGTAGTCGGCCGCCGGGTCGAACGGGACGAATTCCTCCCCGGATTGTTCGGCCCGTTCCTTGAGGAAGGCGTCGAACATGGCTTTCCACGCCTTCGTGTGCACGCTGGCGGTATCGGTGAGCACACCGTCGAGGTCGAACAGACAGGCGTGCACCTTCTCTGGCAGACCCAGCACGGTGGGACCTCACTTCCTCTGTTCTGAAGGAGTTACGTCGTGCTTACCCACTCCACCACGCGGAAATGCCGGCCGCCACTGATCACCCGGTGGAGCGGCGGCTCACCGCCGCCCTCGGCCCGGGGATTGACCGTGACGCACCCTCACCGGTGCGTTGCCGCGGCGACCCCCCGAATGGCCCGAAGGCGCCCGTCCGCCAGCGCGGAGCTGAGGTTCTCGACTTTGCCGCCGAAATCGGCGACGAACGCATGCAGCCCCAGCGGGCTGGGAGGCCGGGCCAGGAGCGCTCGCATGAACTCGGTCGCCTGCTCGGTCAGGTCGTTCCACTGTTCGACGGCGAACCCGGCGGACTCGACCAACCCCCGTAGCTCGTCGGGGGCGACCAGACGGCTACGCCCGGGTTCATCCGCCCACGGCAGGGGATAGACCAGCTCACCGTGGTCGCCCATCGTGATGTCCCACAACGCAAGCCGTCCGCCATCCTTGAGCACCCGATGCGCTTCGGAGTACAGGCGCGCCTTATCGGCCACGTTCATCTGGACGTGCTGGCTGATGACGACATCGAAAGTGCCGTCGGCGAACGCGAGTTGGGTGACGTCAGATTGGTGCACAGATATCCGGTCGTCGAGCCCCACCAGCCGATTGAGCCAGCGGTGCGTTTCGCAATATTCGTCGGTGAGATCCACCGCGGTGATGTGGCAGCCGTAGCGGTCGGCGACGTAGCGGGCGGTGCCGCCGACCCCGCTGCCGGCGTCGAGCACGTTGCTCCCGCTGGTGATGTGCGCCAGGTCCACCAGTTGGGCGGTGGCGGCGCGGCCCATGGTGTGAAAGTCCTCCAGCGGGGCGAGGTCCGCGGGAACCAACCGGTCCAGGTCCTTGCCGGCGGAGACCAGTGCCCGCTCGATGTTGTTGCGCGACAGTCCGGTCGAGTATTGGTCCTGGATTGTGTCGTTCACCGCTGCACCTTTGTCCACGCTGTGATGATGGGGGGCATCGTGATCAGGGCGCCGGCGGCGCGCGCCTCCTCGCGGAACTGCGGCACGAAGTCGTCGATGTCGGCGAGTTCGTCGATGCCGAAGCCGCCCTGTTCGGCGATCGGAGATACCAGACGCCAGACTTCCGCGGCATAGGCCAAGATGTCGCCGTCGGCCGCCGTACCGACGGGCGTGCCCTGCGTCAGACTCGGCGCGCCCAGGCCGGCGTCGAAGAAGACCCTGTGCAGCGTGGTGCCGAACTCGGCGCTGAGCCCCATGGCCTCGAAGGCACGCACGATGCCGTCGCTGACCCGTCGGAACAGCGGCAGGTCGGGGATGCTGCGCGTTGCGGTGATGTCGTTCTCGGAGAAGGCGAGCACGCCACCGGGGCGCACCAGGGAGCTGAGGTGCCGCAGTGTGGCGGCCGGGTCCGGCAGGTGCATCAGGATCAGCCGGCCGATCACCGCGTCCACGGGTTCGTCCAGCGTGATCGCGTCCACGACGGCCTGCGTGAATTGCACTGCGCCCAGGCCTTGTTCGGCGGCACGGGCCCTCGCGAGCTCGATCATCGCGGGCGCGGCGTCCACCCCGAGGACACTTCCCGCCGGACCGACCAGCCGGGCGGCGATGAACGACACGTCACCCGGCCCGCATCCGATGTCGAGCACCCGCATGCCCGGCCGCAGCCCGGCGAGCCGTAGGGCATGCTCGGTGTAGTCGTTGTACAGCCGCCCCTGCAGGAGGAGCCGCCGCACCTCCGCGTCGGCATGGCCCAGGACGTAGCTGCTTTCGGTTGTACTCATTGATATCGTGCCTTTCTGTGTTTGGGAGTTATTAGGCCCTGGCCAGTTCGAGGGACGGCGTCGCTAGGCGTGCGCGGGCCGGCAGGAGCCAGGCCACGACGATCGCGGCGCCGAGCGCGATGCCCGCACATACCAGCGAGCTCACCTGCAGGCCGTCGAGGAAGGCATGATCGACGGCGTCGCGGACGTGACCGGACTGTTGTGCGGGCAGCCGCTCGATAACCCTGTGCGCCACGGCCATCGAGTGCCGCATGGCGTCGGCGGGAAGCCCCGCCAACGCGCCCGCTTCGAGATGGCCCGAGTACACCGATGCGAAGATGCTCCCGGCGACGGCCACCCCGAGGGTGCCACCGAGTTCACGCGTCGTGTCGTTGACCGCCGAGCCGACCCCGGCCTTGTCGGCGGACAGCGACCCCATGATGGCCTCGGTGGCCGGCGCCGTCGTCAGGCCGAGGCCGCCGCCGAGCAGCACCATCTGCATGGCGATCTGGTTGTAGGGCGTGGCGGCGTCCGCCGTGGACGCCCACGCGAGCCCGGCGGCGAACAGGGTCAACCCGCCGGCGACGACGGCGGTGGTGCCGATTCGCTCCACCAGCCGGGGCCCCAGGATGCTGGCCAGCGCGATCGAGGCGGCTACCGGCAGCAGGCGCACACCGCTCTGAAACGCCGTGTAGCCCTTGATGAATTGGAAGTACTGGGTGATGACGAAGATGAACCCGAACAACGTCAGGAAGCCCGCGGTCACCGCCAGGCTGCCGCCGGAGAACCGGCGGTTGGCAAACACCGAGACGTCCAGCATGGGATGGGTGCTGCGCCGCTCGGCCAGCGCGAAACCGGCGAGAACGGCCGCGGTGAGGGCGAATCCGGTGGCGGTCCGGCCGTCGGTCCATCCCCACATGGGCGCCTCGATGACCGTGTAGACCAGCGTCGTGATGCCGGCCGCCGACAGGACCAGTCCGGGGATGTCGACGCGCGGCGCCGCCGGGTCTCGCGAGGTCGGAACGAACAGGTAGCCGCCGAGGATCGCCAGCGCCGCGATCGGGATGTTGACCATGAAGATCGAGCCCCACCAGAAGTTCTCGAGCAACCACCCGCCGCTGATCGGCCCCACGGCCACCCCGACACCCACCATGGCCGCCCACAGCCCGATCGCCTTGGCGCGCCGGACCGGGTCGGTGAAGATGTTTGTGATCAGTCCGAGGGTGGTCGGAAAGATCACCGCCGCGCCGACCCCCATCGCGGCGCGGGACGCGATCAGCGCGTCGGCCGAATTCGCCTGCGCCGCAACGGCGGAGGTGAGCGCAAATAACGCGAGTCCGGAGTTGAGCCACCCCCGCCTGCCGTAGCGGTCGGACAGGCTGCCGACCGACAGCAGCAGGCCCGACATGACCAGCGTGTAGGCGTCGACGATCCATTGCAGCTGGGCGGTGTCGGCGTCGAGTTCCCGCGACAGGGTGGGCAGGGCGACGTTGACGATGGTGGCGTCGACGCTGATCACGAAGACGCCGACGCAGATGACGGCGAGCGCCGGGATGGGGCGGTGGCGGAAGACCGGTTCGGGACTCATGAGGCTTGAAACTAAACTCAATAGACAAATAAATCAAGTTTTAGATGCAAAAACATGTCTGCCACTGGTAGGGTGGCGTGGTGTCATCCCGCAGGAACTACAACCAGAACTGCCCCATCGCGCGCGGGCTCGACGTCCTGGGTGAGCGGTGGACGTTGCTCATCCTGCGTGAGCTGGTTGGCGGTCCCCGCCGCTACGGCGACCTGCGCGCCGAGTTGCCCGGGATCGCAACCAATCTGCTCGCCGAGCGGCTCAAGGAGCTCCAAGACGCCGGGCTGGTCGAGCGCACCGACCTGCCGGCCCCGGTCGGACGCACCGTTTACACGCTCAGCGAGCTGGGCTGGCAGCGGGCGTTGCCCGTCCTGCAGAGTCTCGCGTGGGCCGGCCTCGACCGGATGGACCCGATCGGTGATGGGCCCATGTCGCCGCTGAACGGGTTCCTCGCCGGAATAATGCTGGGCTTCAATTCGGCGAAAGCGGCCGGCGTGGCGGCGACGTACCGCGTCGAGATCGACGGCCGCAGCTTCGGATTCGCGGTGACGCAGGGCCGGCTGGTCGCGGCTCACGGCGAGCCTTCGGTGACGCTCACCGCTACCGCGGCCGATCTGGTCACCGCTCGGCTGGGTGCCACCGACGCCAAGCGCAAGGCGGCGCTGCGGCGACTCGACTGGGACGGCGCCCCGGATGCCGTCGACACCATGCGTCAGGTGTTCTCGTTGTAGGCCGGCCGCCCGGCGGGTCCCTACGGATGGATGGCAGCTCAGCCTGCGGGGAAGGGGTCATTAGACTTACCGATCGTGGCCGAATCCGCTGACATTCCTCCCGAGGGCGTCGAGCCCGCAGCGCCGGCTCGACCGGTGCTTGTGCTCGATTTCGGCGCCCAGTACGCGCAGTTGATCGCCCGTCGCGTGCGCGAGGCGCGGGTTTTCTCCGAGGTCGTCCCCCACACCGCCTCGGTCGACGAGATCAAGGCCCGGCAGCCGGCGGCGCTGGTGCTCTCCGGGGGGCCGTCCAGTGTCTACGAACCGGGCGCCCCGCAGCTCGATCCGGCGGTGTTCGACATCGGCGTGCCGGTGTTCGGCATCTGCTACGGGTTTCAGGCCATGGCGCAGGCGCTGGGCGGGACCGTCGCCCACACCGGCACCAGCGAGTACGGCCGCACCGAGCTGAAGGTCCTTGGCGGAGAGCTTCATTCGGGTCTTCCCGGCGTCCAACCGGTCTGGATGAGCCACGGCGACGCGGTCACCGCCGCCCCGGAGGGGTTCGAGGTGGTGGCCAGCAGTGCTGGCGCGGCGGTGGCCGGCTTCGAGAGCAGGGAGCGGCGTCTGGCCGGGGTGCAGTACCACCCCGAGGTCATGCACTCCCCGCACGGGCAGCAGGTGCTGAGCCGATTCCTGCACGACTTCGCCGGGCTGGGCGCGGACTGGACGCCCGCCAACATCGCCGACGCTCTCGTCGAGCAGGTGCGGGCGCAGATCGGTGACGGCCACGCGATCTGCGGGCTGTCCGGCGGCGTGGACTCGGCGGTGGCCGCGGCGTTGGTGCAGCGCGCCATCGGTGACCGATTGACGTGTGTCTTCGTCGACCACGGCCTGCTGCGCGCCGGCGAACGCGCGCAGGTGCAACGGGATTTCGTCGCGGCCACCGGCGCCAACCTGGTGACCGTCGACGCCGAGGAGACCTTCCTGGCCGCGCTGTCGGGGGTGACCAATCCCGAGGGCAAGCGCAAGATCATCGGGCGCCAGTTCATCCGGGCGTTCGAGGGTACCGTGCGAGATATTGTGGGGGACACCGACTCTGAAGTCGAGTTCCTGGTGCAGGGCACGCTCTACCCGGACGTGGTGGAGTCCGGTGGCGGCAGCGGCACCGCGAACATCAAGAGCCACCACAACGTCGGCGGCCTGCCCGACGACCTGAAGTTCAAGCTCGTCGAGCCGCTGCGGCTGCTGTTCAAGGACGAGGTGCGCGCCGTCGGGCGCGAGTTGGGTCTACCCGAGGAAATCGTTGGGCGTCAGCCCTTTCCGGGCCCTGGTCTGGGCATCCGGATCGTCGGTGAGGTCACCGCGCAGCGGCTGGACACGCTGCGGCGGGCCGACTCGATCGCACGCGAGGAGCTGACCGCCGCCGGGCTGGACAACCAGATCTGGCAGTGCCCGGTGGTGCTGCTGGCCGACGTCCGCTCGGTCGGCGTGCAGGGCGACAACCGCACCTACGGGCACCCGATCGTGCTGCGGCCGGTGTCCAGCGAGGACGCCATGACCGCCGACTGGACCCGGGTGCCCTACGAGGTGCTGGAGCGGATCTCCACCCGCATCACCAACGAGGTGGCCGAGGTCAACCGCGTGGTGCTCGACGTCACCAGCAAGCCGCCGGGCACCATCGAGTGGGAGTAGGCCGCCGAGCCTCGCTCGGTCGGCTTACTCCACGAATTCGCCTCTGCCGCCGGCTATCGCGGCCGTGTCCCAGTCGCCGCCCGCCTCGCCGACCAGCCGGCGGGCGACCTCGCGGTCGCCTTCGCCGGCGACGAGGATCAGCGTGTGGTCGGTCGCGGTGACGGATCCTCCGCGTAGGCGGGAGCGGGCTGTGGGGTCCGCCGCCAGCGCGCCGCCGAGGCGGCCGATGTCGATATCCGGCACGGTGATGAGGATGGCGTTTTCCTGCGGGGCCTGCGGCGGCAGGTAGTCGAAGGTCAACACGGATGCCTGGTCGAACCGGCGGCGCAGTGCCTCGGCCGCGGCGTGCAGGGCGGACCCGTCGGCGTCGCACAGGTGGAATTCGCGCGAGCGCTCGAAGGTCAGCCGCTGCAGGGCGGTGGACCAGTAGGCCCCGTCGAGCGGCGTCGATCCGGTCACCTCGATGCCATTGCGGTCGAGCGTCTCGTCGGCCTGCGACTCGAACAGGGGATCGGAGTTGTCGGTGACGAACAGCTCCGCCGGTTGACATGGCGTGGCCTTGCTCGGAGCGATCGAAGCTCCTGAGGCTATTGAAACGGCGCCGAAGAGCACCATCAGCCACACCAGCACCGAGCGCATAAAGCAGCCTCTCACGTTGCTTGACGCTTGTCGGAGGCCGGGTGTTTACTGCGTGTAGATCGAACATACTTTCGAAAATCGTGGATCGGGAGGCTTGTCATGACCGCGGCTTTCGCTCCCGATTCTCGCCGGGAAAACCGTGCTGAGCAGCTGGAATCGCTTCGCCGGCAAATGGTTCAGATGTCCGGGCGCGTCGCCCGCGCGGATGACCTGCTGCCCGATTCCGAGTCCCGGTTGGCCCTGCCACAGTGGCTGGCGGATTCGCTGCCGGTGTCGTTGCCGCGCGGGACGGTGGCTGTGTTGTCGGGTGCGCGGTCGTTGCTGCTGGGCATGGTGGCCGCGGTGACGGCGGCCGGGGGAAACGCGGCCATCGTCGGCCAGCCGGACCTCGGGTTGCTGGCCGCCGCGGAGATGGGGGCGGACCTGGGCCGGCTCGCGGTGATACCGGACCCAGGGGCCGACCCGGTAGAGGTGGCGGCGGTGCTCGTCGACGGCATGGATCTGGTGGTGCTCGGCCTGGGCGGTCGGAGCGTCCCGCAGAGCCGGGCGCGCACGGTGGTGGCCCGGGCCCGCAACAGGGGCTGCACCCTGTTGGTCACCGACGGCGACTGGGAGGGGGCGCCGACGCGGCTTGCCGCCCGGGTCTGCGGTTACGAAATCACGGCGGGTCGCCGGGGGGTGCCATCACCCGGATTCGGGCGGATCAGCCGGGTGCGGCTGGAGGTCAGCGGGCTGTGCGCGGGACGGACGGTCCACCGGGTGCGGGCCGGATAGCCAGATGGGTGTCAGGGCCTCACGGGTGCTGGCGATCTGGTGCATGGACTGGCCCGCGGTCGCGGCGGCGGCGGCCGCGGACCAGCCGGTGACGTCCCCGATCGCCGTCACGCTGGCCAATCGGGTGATCGCCTGCTCGGCGGCCGCCCGCGCGGTGGGCGTGCGGAGGGGGCTGCGGCGCCGGGAGGCGGCGGCACGTTGCCCGCAGCTGCACGTCGCGACAGCCGACGCCGACCGCGACGCCCGCTTCTTCGAGGGGGTGGTTGCGGCGGTGGACGACCTGGTGCCCCGGGCCGAGGTACTGCGGCCCGGCCTCCTGGTGTTGCCGGTGCGCGGGGCGGCCCGCTATTTCGGGTCCGAGGAAAAGGCCGCCGAGCGGCTGATCGACGCGGTGGCCGTGAGTTCGGTGGCCGGCGCGGAGTGTCAGGTCGGCATCGCCGACCAATTGTCCACCGCGGTCTTCGCCGCGCGGGCGGGCCGCATCGTGGAACCGGGGGGTGACGCGAGGTTCCTATCGGTGCTGTCCATCCGGCAGCTCGCCACCGAGCCGAGCCTGTCCGGCCCGGGGCGCGAAGAGCTGACGGATCTCCTGTGGCGCATGGGCATTCGCACCATCGGGCAGTTCGCCGCGCTGTCGGCCACCGACGTGGCCTCCCGGTTTGGCGCCGACGGGGTGGCCGCGCACCGGCTCGCCCGCGGCGAACCCGAGCGGGGGCCGTCCGGGCGGGAACCGCCGCCGGAACTCGAGGCCGTGCTGGACTGCGACCCGCCGATCGACCGCGTCGACGCCGCGGCGTTCGCCGGGCGGTCGCTGGCGAGCTCGCTGCATCAGGCGTTGATGGCCGCCGGGGTGGGCTGCACCCGGCTGGCCATTCACGCCGTCACGGCCAACGGCGAAGAACTGCACCGGGTGTGGCGGTGCGCCGAGCCGCTGACCGAGGACGCCACCGCCGACCGGGTGCGCTGGCAGCTCGACGGGTGGTTGAGCAGTCGGACCGGGCGTGAACGACCCACGGCACCGGTGACCCTGTTGCGGTTGCAGGCGGTGGAGGTGGTGTCCGCCGAGGCGCTGCAGCTGCCGTTGTGGGGTGGGCTCGGCGAGGAGGACAGGCTGCGGGCCCGCCGGGCGCTGGTGCGGGTGCAGGGTCTGCTCGGCCCGGAGGCGGTGCAGGTGCCGGTGCTGTCCGGCGGTAGGGGGCCGGTCGAGCGCATCACGCTGACCCCGTTGGGCGACGAGCCGGTGCCGCTGGCCGATCCGGACCTGCCGTGGCCCGGCCGGCTGCCCGCGCCGTCGCCGGCCGTGCTGCTCGACGACCCGGTGGAACTGCTTGATTCCCAGGGGGATCCGGTGAAGGTGACCGCCCGCGGGATGTTCTCCGCCGATCCCGCGAGCCTGACCGTTCGCGGCCGGGGCGAACCGCTGAGCTGGTGGGCCGGACCGTGGCCGGTCGACGAGCGGTGGTGGGATCCCAACCAGGAAAACCAAGCAAAGGGCCGCACCGCCCGCGCGCAGGTACTGCTGGGAAGCGAGCGCGCGCTACTGCTCTGCTATCGCCAGCGGCGCTGGTACCTCGAGGGCAGCTATGAGTGATCACGTCGTTGGTCGGGCACCGGCCACCAAGGTTGCCGAACGCTATGACGTTTGGCCCTAGTCGCCCCTCTGCATGTGTCGCACGGTTGTCGGATGACCGGTGTGCGGAAGATTGCGGGCGCCGCGGTCGTGGGAACGGCGGCCGCGGTGGCGTATCGGCGCATCCTCGTGCCCCGCCTCATGGCGTGGGGGGCGACTGATGACGAGGTTGCCGGCCCCTTCCCTGGCGGCGACCTTGTTCCTCAGGGCGGGCGGGGAGCCACCATGGCCGTCACCATCGAGGCGGCCGCCGAGCAGGTTTGGCCGTGGCTGGTTCAGATGGGTTGGGACCGTGGCGGCTTCTACTCCTGGGACCTCCTCGACAACGCGGGCCGTCCCAGCGCCCGGCAGGTTCACCCGGAGTGGCAGGATCTCGGCGTCGGGGATCGTCTGAACTGCTTCGGCCTCCAGTCGTATACGGTTGCCACCCTTGAACCGAACCGGTTCTTGGGGCTCTACTGGCTGGGCGATCCGTGGGGCAAACCCCTCGATCCGCGTCAGCCGCGGCCCGCCGCCTATATGGAGGCTCTGTGGGGTTTTCGCCTGACCGAGCTGGCGGCCCGCCGCACCCGCCTGGTCGTCGGCGGCTATCAGGCCGCCCGCCCCAGATGGTTCGAGCTGCTGATGTATGGGTGGGTCTTTCCCGCAGTGGTGTGGGTCATGCAGGCGCGCATGCTGGCCGTGCTGAAGCGCAACATCGAACGAACGGCCCCCGGGTTGACCGGAGCGCCGGCCAAGACCTCATGAGCTCACCCGATCGGCGAGGCGCCCGACCCGGTCGATGAACCGGTCGAAGAACTCGGCCGGGTCCACCCCGATTCCGATGAGGGCGTTGTGTTTTCGGTTTTCTGACCAATCGGCGATCGTCGTCCCGCGGGTCGGCGTGTCCGCCAGCTCGACGTCGACCGTCGCGGCCCGGACCGAGATCAGCCGCGGGTCGAGCGCCACCGCGGCGGCCAATGGATCGTGCATGAAGGCGACGTAACCGTGTCCGCGGTCTTCGTGGGATTCGAAGTAGAACCGCATCGCCCCCTCGATCACCCCCATCAATTGCGACTCACCCGTCCGTTCGGCCAGGCGCGCCAGGATGGCCGGGGTCATGGCGACGCGCCGGGTGAGGTCCAGCCCGCAGACGATCGGAAGTCGTTGCCGCCCGGCCCAACCGGCGAAGACCTCGCTCGCCGCCTCGGGATCGACCCGGATGTTCCATTCCGCCAGCGGATTGGCGCCAATGCCGGAGCCGCCGAACGCGCCGCCCATGATCACCAGCCGGCGCAGCAGCGTGGGCAGCGCGGGTTCGGTGCGCAGGGCCAGCGCCAGGTTGGTCAGCGGGCCGGTGACCAGACCGGTCAGCGTTCCGGGATGGGCGCGAGCCGCGTCGACCCACGCCGCGGTTGCGTCGTGGGTGGTGACCCGCCGGTCGGTCGGGGGCAGCTCGGCGTATCCCAATCCGCCCGGGCCGTGGAACTTCGACTGCTGGGGCCACCGGCCGCACAGCGGGTGGTCGGCGCCCCTGGACACCGGAATGGCTGGGGCGCGGCACAATTCGAGTAGACCGAGGTTGTTGGCACACACCTGCTCGGCGTCGATGTTGCCACCGGTCGAGGCGATCCCGACCACGTCGGCGTCCGGGCTGCCCAGCAGGTACATCAACGCCAACGCGTCGTCGATGCCCGTGTCGGCGTCGACGAAGATCGCGCTCACGGCCAGGCGGACGCGAACGTCGCCGGAGTACCGCTTCCGGGCGTGGGTGAAACGTTCACCAATGCAACCCGGGCACCAAGCGGACCAGGCGCTTGACAGGTCGCGGCGCCCGGAAGCCGCGGGCACCGGGACGGGCGGGACGGCCCGGCTGCCGCGCCGGGGAGGCGGCGGCGGACGGCAGCCCGCGGGCCGCCGCGGAGTCGGGGTAGCCCAGATAGAGCTGGTGCAGGATGCGCCGCGAGGTCTTCGGCGCGACGTAGTTGCCGACCTCGGCGAGCGTGCCCAACGGGGTGTCGATGCGCGCCGGCTTCTCGACCAGGCCACGCACCACCATGGCAGCCGCTCGCTCGACGCTGATCGCGGGCACCGGGTTCAGCCGGTGTGATGGCACGATCATCGGCGTCGCGACCAACGGCATGTGGATGTTCGTGAAGGTGATGTGGTCGGACAGCGTCTCGGAGGCCACGACGTCGGCGAACGCGTCGAGCGCCGCCTTCGTCGGCAGGTACGAGCTGTACTTGGGGTTGCGCGCCTGCACGCCCGCGCTGGAGACGTTGACGACGTGCCCGAAGCGGCGCTCGCGCCAATGGGGCAGCAGCGCCAGCACCATCCGCACCGCGCCGAAGTAGTTGACCGCCATGACGCGCTCGTAGTCGTGCAGCCGGTCGGTGGAATTCACCACCGAGCGGCGGATCGACCGGCCGGCGTTGTTCACCAGGTAGTCGACGTGGCCGAAGCGGCCGAGGATGTCTTTGACGGTGGCCTCGACCGATGTCGAGTCGGTGACGTCGCAGGTGAAGGCGTGCGCGTCGCCGCCGGCGGCGCGGATCTCGGCCACCAGCTCGTCCAGGGCGTCGGCGTTGCGGGCGAGCGCGAACACCGTGGCCCCCTTTTCCGCGATGGCGATGGCCGATGCCCGGCCGATGCCGCTGGACGCCCCGGTGATGATGACGTGGCGGCCGCGCAGCGGCCCCGCCGGGTCGTCGCGGCGGGCGCGATCGGGGTCGAGGTGCGTGGCCCAGTACCGCCACAGCCGGGGGGCGTAGGCGGCGAAGTCGGGCACCTCGATGCCCGTGCCGCGCAGGGCCTTTCGGGTCTCGTCGCTGACGAACTTCGGCTTGAGGTCGACCACGTCGAAGATCTCGGCGGGTATCCCGAGCTGGGTGGCGGCCATGTTGCGGAGCACCCGCGCGCGCCCGCGCACCTTCAGCACCGGGGCGGCCACCGAGCTGGGCAGTGACCCGCGCAGCGGCGGCAGCCCGGCCGTCCGCGCGACGCCGCGGTAGATGCCGCGCAGCCCGATGGTTTTCGGCGCCGTGAGGTGGAACGTGCGGCCGTCCGGTCCCTCGGCGTGCATAAGCTCGACCAGCGCGTCGACGACGTAGTCAACCGGCACGATGTTGGTGCGCCCGGCGTCGGGCAGCAGCATCGGGGTCAGGGACGGCAGCGCCGCCAGCTTGGCCAGCACGCCGAAGAAGTAGTACGGGCCGTCCACCTTGTCCATCTCGCCCGTGCGGGAATCGCCGACCACCACCGCCGGGCGGTAGATGCGATAGCGCAGCCCCGGCGCCGACCGCACCAGCGCCTCGGCCTCGAACTTCGTCCGGTGGTAGGGGGTCGGCAGCTGCTGGCCGACGTCGAAGTCGTCCTCGGTGTACTCCCCGGCGAAGTCGCCGGCCACGGCGATCGACGACACATGGTGCAGCGTGGCGTCGAGGCGCCGCGCCAGCTCGACGACGGCCCGGGTGCCCTCGACGTTGGCGGCACGCTGCTCGGCCTCGCCGGCGGTGATGTCGTAGACGGCGGCGCAGTGCACGACGTGATCCACCCGCCCCTCGAGGCCGCCCAGCTCGGCGAGCGTCTGGTCGCTGACGGTCAGGTCCGGCAGCTCGCCGACCAGCGGCTTGACGCGGTCGCCCCACTCGGCCGCCAGCCGCTCGAAGCGGCCCAGGGACGGGCGGCGGACGAGGACATGCACCTCGGCGCCGGGCTGGGTGTCCAGCAGGCGGGAAACGACCCGGCGCCCGATAAATCCGGTACCGCCGGTAACGACATAGCGCATCCAGCCATCGTCGCGGCTGGCGGCCGCCCGGTCAACCGTCCCCTAGGTCAGCTGTTGAAGTTGCGGATGCCGTCCCATTCGACCAGCGTCCAGCCGGTCATCGGATTGCCGTTGAGCACCACGCGGCCGACGTTGGGCAGCGGGTGGCTGGTCGCCAGGGTGTCCCTGGCGTTTCTCGCGTTGAGCAGCGTCCAGTACTCGATGGAGAACTTGTGCGCGAACACCACGGGCTTGCTGTGGCCGCTGTTGTAGATCTTGTTGACGGCCGCGGTGAACCGGTCGTTGAACTCCTTGCCGGAGATCGAACCGGGGATGCTGTCCTGCAGGTCGCCGTTGAGCCAGTCCGCCGGCGCGAGCAGGTACGTCGACGGCGACATCGAGACGGGCTTGCCCTCGTACCACCCGGCGCCGATCTCCTGGATGCCCTGCAGCACCTCGACCTGCTTGCCGAGTTCGGCGGCCAGCGGGGCCGCCGTCTGCTGGGCCCGCGTCATCGTGGAGGCGTACACGGCGTCGAAGTCGTGCCGGGCGTGCGTCAGCTGCTGGGCTTCCGCCTGGCCCGCCGGGCTGAGGCCGGGGCCCGGCACCGACGTGTCCAGGGTCCCGCTGGCGTTCGCCTCCGACTCGGCATGCCGGATGAACGTCACGGTGATGCTGCGCGCCTGAGGCGATCCACCGCAGGCGCCGACGATGACCGCCGCGGCGAGCACAGCCAGTCCCTTGAGTGCCTTCCCGCTCCTGCTCCCCTTGCGCATGGCGATAGCCTGCCCTGCGGAGGGCGTCGCTGGGAAGGGTTTGCGATGGTTGCGTCGGAGAAAATGCTTGGAAGGAGACCCCCATGGCCATCGACCCGAGCGCCGTCGGCGCCGTCACGGAACCGATGTTGTTCGAATGGACGGACCGGGAGACGCTGCTTTACGCGCTCGGTGTTGGCGCCGGGCTCGACGACCTGTCGTTCACCACGGAGAACAGCCACGGCATCAGCCAGCAGGTGTTGCCGACGTACGCGGTGATCTGCTGCCCGGCGTTCGGGGCGGCGGGCAAGGTCGGCTCGTTCAACTGGGCCATGCTGCTGCACGGGTCGCAGGCCGTCCGGCTGCACGCGCCGCTGCCGCCGGCGGGGAAGCTGTCGGTGGTTTCCGAGGTCGCCGACATCCAGGACAAAGGGGAGGGCAAGAACGCGATCCTGATGCTGCGCGGCCGCGGCACCGACCCGGACTCCGGGGAACTGGTCGCCGAGACGCTCACCACGCTGGTGATCCGGGGCGAGGGCGGCTTCGGCGGCCAGCCCGGCCAGCGGCCGGTGGCGCCGGAGTTTCCCGACCGCGAGCCCGACGCCCGCGTCCCGCTGCCCACCCGGGAGGACCAGGCGCTGATCTACCGGCTGTCCGGCGACCGCAACCCCCTGCACAGCGACCCCTGGTTTGCCCGCGAAATGGCCGGGTTCCCCAAGCCGATCCTGCACGGCCTGTGCAGCTACGGCGTCGCGGGCCGCGCGCTGGTCGCCGAGCTCGGCCGGGGGATCGCGGCCAACGTCACCTCGATCGCCGCGCGGTTCAGCTCGCCGGTGTTCCCCGGCGAGACGCTGACGACGCTGATCTGGCGCACCGAACCGGGCAAGGCGGTCTTCCGCACCGAAGCGTCCGGCGGCGAGGGCTCCGACGCCCGCGTGGTGCTCGACGACGGCGCGGTGGAGTACGTGCAGGAGTGAGCGTCAGGCCTCGCCGAGCTGGCGCGCCAGCCGGTCGGTGAACTCGGCGGCCCGCGCCGGGCTGTCCAGCGCGAACTGCGCCGCCGTGGCGCGGTCGCCGTCGTCGGTGTGCCGCACCACGATCGGCACGCCCTGGACGGGGCCCGCGCGCACCGCGTCGAACGCGTCCTCGTCGGTGATGTCGTCGCCGAGATAGATCGGCACCAGCGGGCCGGCGGCGTCCCGCGTCAGGTGGTCCATCACCCAGCGCAGCGTCTTCCCCTTGTCCCAGTCGATGTCGGGGCGCAGCTCGATGACCTCGCGGCCGGTGGTCACCCGAAGTTCGTCGCGGCGGCCGGCCGCGCGGACCGCCGCCGCCACTTCGCCGACCCGGTCGCGGGCGGCGTTGCGGTAGTGCACGGCGACGCCGAAACGCTTGTGCTCCACCATGATTCCCGGGATCGAGCCGAGCCGCTCCCGCAGCTCGGCGGCCGCCTGTTCCAGCACCGGGATGGCGGCTGCGGCGGCCTCGTTCTGGTGGTGCGTCCCGTCGGGCGCGGTCAGCTCGAAACCGTGGCTGCCGGCGTACCAGATGCCGGGCAGGCCGACCCGTTTGGTGACGTCGGCGAGGTCGCGGCCGGACAGCACCGCGACCGGGCACTGCGCGGCCAGCCGCCGCAGCGCCTCGCCCGCGCCGGCGACCAGCGTAGCCGCGCCGGGGTCGTTGACGATGTCGGACAGCGTGCCGTCGAAGTCGTAGAACACCGCCGGATGCCCGCCGCACAGGCCCTCGGCGTGCAACGCGTCCGGAAGCTGCGACATCCTCCGGTCGCCGGTCCGTACGGCGACTTCGTCCAGGTCGGTGACGACTTCGTCGGCGCCGGCGGCTTCGAGCGCCTCCCGGCGCCCCCCGGGATCGACACCGATCACCAGCGCGAACCCAGCGTCGCGGGCGGCGCCGACGCCGGACGGGTCGGTCGCGGCGACGGCGCAGCGGCCCGGCCGCACGTTCAGCTCGGCGGCCGCGGTGACCGGGCCGCCGGCGACCGCGGTGAACTCCCCGGCGCCGACCCCGGCCTCGCGCAGGCGCCGGGCGAGGGTCGGCGCAAATACGGTCGCGCCGGCGTCGAACAGCACCGCGTCGTGGCGGCGCGCGTCGATGTTGACCGGCCCGGATTTGCGCACGCCCCAGCCTCTCACGGCAGGCGGCAGTGCGGGGGCCGGGTCAGTGACGCGCCTGCCCCCACGTGGACGGGTGCCCGGCCCGGCGCGCGCGTTCCCGAAGCGCGCGCCTGCGCCGGTGCTCGGTGCCGAAGAGCAGCACCGAGTCCTGGCTCAGTGCGACCAGCCGCGCCATGCCCAGTTCGATGCCGGCCACCAACTGCTTGACGTCGTAGGGGGCGTCGTCGTCGGCGGTGATGCCGAACACCAGCTCGTCGCCGTAACTCAGGACGGCGACGCCGGTGGTCAGCTGGGCGGCGGTCGGGGGGATGGGTAACAGGCGCTCCATCGTGCGGCCCATCAGCCGCAGCTGCCGGCGGGGGCCCGGCGCGGTGGTCGCCAGGCTCACGATGCCCCGTTGGGGCAGGCGCGCCAGCAGCTGGAAAACGTTGGTCCGAAAGGGGTTCGGTATCAGGTTGAGCGCCGATTCCAGGATTCCGCCCGGTTCCGGCAGGCCGGTCTCGTTCGCCTGCCGCCGGCGGTGCACGCTGCGCAGCCGCTGCACCGGGTCGTCGTGCTCGACGGGCAGGTGCGACAACATCGCCGACTGCGTCGGTTCTCCCTGCAGGGGCGCCAGGGTGCGCAGCGAATCCGCCCGCGGCCGTTCGCCGCGGTTCAGCAGCGCCGACCGGAAGCCTTCGGTGAGGGCGGCCAGCGCCACGTCGTCGGCGGTCACGCCGAACTTGCGGCACACGGTGTCGACGTCGGCGATCGGCACCCGCACCGAACGGTAGCGGCGCGGGGTGGCCCCGCTGTGTGCCCCGGCGGCCCGGGGGCCCGGCCACATCGGCAGCGCGGCACCGGCGAGGGCGCCGGTCAGCGTCGAAGCGTGCCGCAACGCGCCGAGAGCCGGCGTCCAGCCCGGTTTCGGCGGCTTCGGCGCCGACACCGGTTTCGCGGCAACGTGGTCGAACGCGTCGCCGTCGGCGTCGTCGCACAACCGTGCGAGCAGGTGGGCGGCGGAGTGGCCGTCGGCGAGGCAGTGGTGCACCTTCAAGACGATGGCCCACCGGTTGCCATGCAGGCCCTGGATCACCCAGCATTCCCACGGCGGCCGGCTCAGGTCGAGGGGGCGCTCGAGGGCGTGCGCCACGGCCCGGGACAGTTCGGCGTCACCGCCGGGGCGGGCAACGGCCGCGTGGTGCAGGTGATCGGTCAGGGTGAAGTCCGGGTGGTCAACCCAGTCGAGGTCCGGCGTCCGCAGCAGCTGCGCGTAGTGCGGTATTGCGGTAACCCGTTCGGCCAGAAGGCGATTGAGTTCTTCGCTGCGGGGGATGGCGCCGTCGACGATCGCGACCGCCCCGATCGCCAGGCTCGCGCGCTGGCCCGGGTCGTGGGCCCGCAGGAACGCCGTGTCGAGTGTCCGCAGCTGCGCCATGCTCAGCCCCCCGCTGTCGCCTTTTGCACCCGTACCAGTATCTGGTAACCCGGCGTCCGGCGGTAGACCGGGGACGTTAAGAACGTGTTTGGAAGTTGAAGATGCGTTTAACACGCCGGGTGTGTATCGAACATATATTCGATACACTCGCGGGGTGGGCTGGCATGGGTTGGTTTAACGGGCCGCCGAGCTGGGCGGAGATGGAACGGGTGCTCGCCGGTAAGCCCCGCCATGCCGGCGAGCCGCCCGTGGTCGGGGAGGACGCCCCGCTGTCGCCCAAGCGTGCGGCGTATCAAGCGCCGGCGCGCGGCCGGGCGGCCCGTTCGTCCGTTGCTCGTTCCGTTTCGTATGCCGAACTGCACGCGCATTCGGCGTTCAGCTTCCTGGACGGGGCCAGCACGCCGGAGGAGCTGGTCGAGGAGGCCGCCCGGCTGGACCTGCGCGCCCTCGCGCTGACCGACCACGACGGGCTGTACGGGGCGGTGCGGTTCGCCGAGGCGGCCGCCGAGCTCGAGCTGCGCACCGTGTTCGGGGCCGAGCTGTCCTTGGGCCCCGGGGCCCGCACCGAGACGCCGGATCCGCCCGGCCCGCACCTGCTGGTGCTGGCCCGCGGCCCGGAGGGCTACCGGCGGCTGTCGCGGCAGCTGGCCGCCGCGCATCTGGCCGGCGGGGAGAAGGGCAAGCCGCGCTACGACCTCGACGCGCTGACCGAGGCCGCGGGCGGGCACTGGCACATCCTGACCGGATGCCGCAAAGGCCATGTGCGTCAGGCGCTTACCGGTGGTGGACCGGAGGCCGCGCAGCGTGCGCTGGCCGACCTGGTGGACCGGTTCGGCGCCGGGCGGGTCAGCATCGAGGTGAGCCATCACGGTCACCCGCTTGGCGACGAACGCAACGCGGCGCTGGCTGCGCTGGCGCCGCGCTTTGGGGTGGGCGTGGTCGCGACCACCGGCGCGCACTTCGCCGGGCCGTCGCGCGGCCGGCTGGCCATGGCGATGGGCGCCATCCGGGCCCGCGAGTCCCTGGACTCGGCCGCCGGGTGGCTGGCCCCGCTGGGCGGGGCGCACCTGCGGTCCGGCGAGGAGATGGCCCGGCTGTTCGCGTGGTGCCCCGAGGCGGTGAGCGCCGCGGCCGAGCTCGGCGAGCGGTGCGCGTTCGGGCTGGCGTTGATCGCCCCGCAGCTGCCGCCGTTCGACGTGCCCGCCGGGCACACCGAGGACAGTTTTTTGCGGCAGCTGACCATGGCGGGGGCGCGCGACCGTTACGGGCCGGCAGATGCCGCGCCGCGGGCCTACGCCCAGATCGAGCGCGAGCTGAAAGTCATTGCCCAGCTGAGGTTTCCGGGATATTTCCTGGTGGTGCACGACATCGCCCGGTTCTGCCGGTGCAACAACATCCTGTGCCAGGGCAGGGGGTCGGCGGCCAATTCCGCGGTCTGCTACGCCCTGGGCGTCACCGCCGTCGACCCGGTGGCCAACGAGTTGCTGTTCGAGCGGTTCCTGTCGCCGGCGCGCGACGGGCCGCCCGACATCGACATGGACATCGAGTCCGACCAGCGCGAAAAGGTCATCCAGTACGTCTACGAGCGCTACGGCCGCGACTACGCCGCCCAGGTCGCCAACGTCATCACCTACCGGGGCCGGATCGCGGTGCGCGACATGGCCCGCGCCCTGGGCTTCTCGCAGGGGCAGCAGGACGCCTGGAGCAAGCAACTCGGCCATTGGGACGGGCTGGCCGACTCGCCCGAGGTCGAGGGCATCCCGCCGCCGGTGGTCGACCTGGCAAACCAGATCCGGAACCTGCCGCGGCACATGGGCATTCATTCCGGCGGCATGGTGATCTGCGACCGCCCGATCGCCGATGTGTGCCCGGTGGAATGGGCGCGGATGGAGAACCGCAGCGTGTTGCAGTGGGACAAGGACGACTGCGCGGCCATCGGTTTGGTGAAGTTCGACCTGCTGGGGCTGGGCATGCTTTCGGCGCTGCACTACGCCATCGACCTGGTGGGCGAGCACAAGGGGATCGAGGTGGACCTGGCCAGGCTCGACCTGTCCGAGCCGGGGGTGTACGAGATGCTGGCCCGCGCCGATTCCGTCGGCGTGTTCCAGGTGGAGTCGCGCGCACAGATGGCGACGTTGCCGAGGTTGAAGCCGCGGACCTTCTACGACCTGGTGGTGGAGGTCGCGCTGATCCGTCCCGGGCCCATCCAGGGCGGGTCGGTGCACCCCTACATCCGGCGGCGCAACGGCCTGGACCCGGTCGTCTACGACCACCCGTCGATGGAGCCGGCGCTGCGAAAGACGCTGGGCGTGCCCTTGTTTCAGGAGCAGCTGATGCAGCTCGCGGTCGACTGCGCCGGCTTTTCGGCCGCGGAGGCCGACCAGCTGCGCCGCGCCATGGGCTCCAAGCGCTCGACCGAACGCATGCGTCGGCTGCGCGGCCGGTTCTACGACGGCATGCGCGCGTTGCACGGCGCCCCGGACGAGGTGATCGACCGGACCTACGAAAAGCTGGAGGCCTTCGCGAACTTCGGCTTCCCGGAAAGCCACGCCCTGAGTTTCGCGTCGCTGGTGTTCTATTCGTCGTGGTTCAAGCTGCACCACCCGGCGGCGTTCTGCGCGGCGCTGCTGCGCGCGCAGCCGATGGGCTTCTATTCGCCGCAGTCGCTGGTGGCCGACGCGCGCCGGCACGGCGTGGCGGTGCACGGCCCGGACGTCAACGCCAGCCTGGTGCACGCCACGCTCGAGAACGAAGGAACCGAGGTGCGCCTGGGGTTGGGCGCCGTCCGTCACATCGGCGACGACCTGGCCGAGCGGCTGGTGGACGAGCGAAAGGCAAACGGGCCGTTCGCTTCCCTGCTGGATCTGACCGCCCGGCTGCAACTGTCCGTCCCGCAGACCGAGGCGCTGGCGACGGCCGGGGCCTTCGCGTGCTTCGGCATGTCGCGGCGGGAGGGGCTGTGGGCGGCCGGCGCGGCCGCCACCCAACGCCCGGACCGGCTGCCGGGGGTGGGGTCGTCGTCGCACATCCCGGAGTTGCCCGGGATGAGCGAGCTGGAGCTGGCCGCCGCTGACGTGTGGGCCACCGGCGTCTCCCCGGACAGTTATCCGACGCAGTTCCTGCGCGAAGACCTGGCTGCGCTGGGCGTGGTGCCCGCCGGGCGGCTGCTCAGCGTGCCCGACGGTGACCGGGTGCTGATCGCGGGCGCGGTGACCCACCGGCAGCGGCCCGGCACGGCCCAGGGGGTCACGTTCCTCAACCTTGAGGACGAGACGGGGATGGTCAACGTGCTCTGCACGCCCGCGGTGTGGGCGCGGCACCGCAAGCTGGCCAACACCGCCCCGGCGATGCTGGTGCGCGGTCAGGTCCAAAACGCCAGCGGCGCAGTCACCGTGGTCGCCGAGCGGCTGGGCCGCATCACGCTGGCGGTCGGCTCGAAATCCCGCGACTTCCGCTGAGCGCCCGCCGAACGTGCACCCACCGCGAAATTTCTGCAAAATATTCGCGGTGGGTGCACGTTCGGCGCGAACGGATAGTCTCGCGTCTATGACCCTCAACCTGTCCGTCGACGAAGTCCTGACCACCACTCGGTCGGTGCGCAAGCGCCTCGATTTCGACAAGCCGGTGGACCGTGGGGTGTTGATGGAGTGTCTCGAACTGGCGCTGCAGGCGCCCACCGGATCCAACTCGCAGGGCTGGCAGTGGGTGTTCGTCGAGGACGCCGACAAGCGCAAGGCGCTCGGCGACATCTATCTGGCCAACGCGCGCGGTTACCTTAGCGCGCCGCCGCGCGACTACCCCGAGGGAGACACCCGCGGCGATCGGATGGGCAAGGTGCGCGACTCCGCCACCTACCTCGCCGAGCACATGCACGAGGCGCCGGTCCTGCTGGTCCCGTGCATCCAGGGCCGGGACGACCAGTCGCCGCTGGGCGGCGTGTCCTTCTGGGCGTCGCTGTTCCCGGCGGTGTGGAGTTTTTGCCTGGCGCTGCGGTCCCGCGGGCTGGGCACCTGCTGGACCACGCTGCACCTGCTCGAGGACGGCGAGCGGCAGGCCGCCGAGGTGCTCGGCATCCCGTTCGACCGGTACAGCCAGGCCGGGCTGTTCCCGATCGCCTACACCAAGGGCACCGACTTCCGCCCCGCCAAGCGGCTGCCCGCCGACCAGGTGGCGCACTGGAACGCCTGGTAGTCAGGTCGCCAGGGGCCACACCTCGACCACCCCGTGCGCGACCGCACACGGCGTGTGGCTCACTCGCTCGATCGCTGCCTCCAGGTCCTCGGCCTCCAACACCGCGAACCCGGCGATCGGCAAGGCTGACTCGAGGTAGGCGCCGGGCTCGATCCGCACCCCTGCGGCCTCGGTATTGCGTACCCGAACCGGCCGACCCGCGATCCTGACGAGGGCGCCCGCCGCGCGCAACTCGTCGTCGCGCGCATGCGCGGCCCGCTTGCATTCGTCGCTCAAACGGTCGTAACCCGCTTCTTCCCCGTAACCGATCGTGATGAACATCGCCATGGCAGTACTGACCCGCGCCGGGGCTGGAAGTCACCGCGACTGCACGGCCCCCGCATACCCGTGCTGACGCCACGCCTCGTAGGCGGCGATCGCGGCGGCGTTGGACAGGTTCAGCGAACGCCGGCCCGCCAGCATCGGGATGCGCACCTGGCCGGTGACGTGCGGGTCGGCCAGCGTTGCGGCGTCCAGCCCGTCGGGCTCCGGCCCGAACATCAACACGTCCCCGGGCCGGTAGTCGATGTCGGCGAACGGGGTGGTCGCGTGCGAGGTGAAGGCGAACACCCGTGCCGGCGAGAGCGCCCCCCACGCCGCCGCGAGCGACGGGTGAACGGTCACCGACGCCAGGTCGTGATAGTCCAGGCCGGCCCGCCGCAACTGGGGCTCGGACAGGTCGAATCCCAGCGGCTCGACCAGGTGCAGTTCGCAGCCGGTGGCGGCCGCCGTCCGGATGGCGTTGCCCGTATTCGGGGGAATGCGAGGGGACACGAACATGAGCCGGAACATCTGCCGATCATGACAAAGCCGGGTCCGCGGGGTTTGCCGGCGTCGCCCGCCGGCGTAGGGCCCCTCGGTACACAGTGAGAATCTGGTGACCTGCGGCGTGGGCTGTCATACTCGTCGAATTGCCACGTTCACCGCTCGCGCCTATCTGCGCGCGGCGGGTGGAAATAACTCAGGAAGTTTCATGAGCCTCTCGTTTCGTTCAGCGCTGAAGGTCTGCGTGGCGGCCGGTCTGCCGGCCGCGGCGACGTGACCATGTTCGCCCGCCCGGCCCACGCGGCCGAGGCGGTTCCGACCGGGCCCTCCGATGCCCCCACGGTCGCGCCGGCGCCGGGGAAGCGCCCGCCGACGTGGTCGCTGAGCAACTGGCCCGTCGGCTGGAAGGTTCTGGCGATCGTCCTCGTCCCACTCGTCCTGGCGACGGTGTTCGGTGCCCTGCGGATCCAGGGCGCCATGGCCAACTCCAGCGGATTGCGGCTGGCGGCGGCCCGTGCGGACGTGGTGCCGGCGATCACCAAGTACATGTCGGCGCTGGACGTCGCGCTGCTGGCGAGTTCCACCGACCGTGACGTCGAGGGCGCGAAGAAGAACTACGAGGCCCGCAAGGGCGAGCTGCAGCAGCGGCTGGCGGACACCGACGTCACTTCCGACGTTCGGTCGGGGGTGACGACACTGCTGGGCGGCGGTCAGGCGCTGCTGGACAAGGTGGCCGACAACAGCATGGGCCTGCGCGACCGGGTCACCACCTACGCCCCCATCCTGCTGACGGCCGAGGACGTCATCAACGCCTCGGTAGAGGTCGACAACCGGCAGACCCGGGCGCAGACGCAGGGGCTGAGCCGGGCGGTCGGCGCCCGCGGCCAGATGACGATGCAGAAGATCCTGGTCACGCGAGGGGCGGACCTGCCCGAGCCGCAGCTGCGGACGTCGATGATCACCCTGGCCGGCACCGAGCCGTCGACCCTGTTCGGGATGAGCGAGGTGCTCGGCGCCGGCTCGTCCGACGCCAAGACGCTGCAGCAGCAGATGGTGACCCGGATGGCGATCATGTCCGATCCGGCCGCGATGCTCGTCGACAACCCCGAGCTGCTGCGCTCGATCCAGGCCACCGACGACATCGCCGAACAGGTCATCCAGGACACCACGGCCTCGGTCACCAAGTCGGTGCACGCCCAGGCCAACGACCGGCGCGACGCCGCCATCCTCGACGCGGTCGTCGTGCTGACCGCCATCGTCGTCGCCCTGGCCGTCGTGCTGCTGGTGGCCCGCGCGCTGGTCCGGCCGCTGCGCATGCTGCGCGACGGCGCCCTCAGGGTCGCGCACACCGACCTCGAGGAAGAGGTCGCGCGGGTCAAGGCCGGTGGCGCGGCGCCGACGCCCGTGCCGCTCCCCGTCTACACCACCGAGGAGATCGGTCAGGTCGCGCACGCCGTCGACGAGCTGCACACCCAGGCCCTGCTGCTGGCCGGCGACGAGGCGCGCCTGCGCCTGCTGGTCAACGACATGTTCGAGACCATGTCCCGGCGCAGCCGCTCGCTGGTCGACCAGCAGCTACAGCTCATCGACCGGCTGGAGCGCAACGAGGAGGACCCCGAACGCCTGAACAACCTTTTCCGGCTGGACCACCTTGCGGCCCGGCTGCGCCGCAACAGCGCGAACCTGCTGGTGCTGGCCGGCGCGCAGCTCGCGCGTGACCAGCGTGACCCGGTTCCCCTGGCGACTGTCATCAACGCCGCCGTGTCCGAGGTCGAGGACTACCGGCGGGTGGAGATCGTCGCGTTGCCCGACTGCGCGCTGGTCGGCGCGGCCGCGGGCGGCGTCATCCACCTGTTCGCCGAGCTGATTGACAACGCCCTGCGCTACTCGCCGCCGACGACGGCCGTGCGGGTGTCGGCCGCCCGCGGCGGCGACGGCGGGGTGTTGCTGCGCGTCTCTGACTCGGGCTTGGGCATGAACGACGCCGACCGGCGCATCGCGAACACGCGGCTGCAGGCCGGCGGGGAGGACACCCCCGACCCCACCCCCGACAACGCCCGCCACATGGGCCTGTTCGTGGTGGGCCGCATCGCCGCGCGGCACGGCATCCGGGTGGGGCTGCGTGGCCCGGCGCCGGACGAGACCGGCACCGGCACGACCGCCGAGATCTACCTGCCGGCCGCCGTCCTCGACGGGTCGGAGCCCGCGCCGCGCGAGATCCGGGCGGTGCGGGCGCCGACCGCACCGCCCGCCGAAGCGGTGGCCGCGCCCGCGGCCGCCGCCGGCGCCCGCGAGCGGTCGAACACGAACGGCGCCGCGGCGTTCGCCCCGTCGGTCACGCTGCTGCCGCGGCGCAATCCCGGTTCCAGCGGCATCACCGAGGATCCCGCGCCACCCGACGAATCGGAGCGTCAGCCCCGACGCGACGTGCCCGCCCCCGCGCCGACCCCGGCGGTGACGAACACCGCTGCGTTCTTCGGCGCGCGGTCCCGAACCACCGAAGGGCGGGACCAGGCGCCCGCGGCCCCGCCCGCCCCGAAGACCGCGCCGGCGGCCCCGGCCGACGATGACGTCATCTACCGGAGGATGCTGTCGGAGATGCTGGGCGACCCGCACGACCTGGTCAACAGCCCGGACCTGGACTGGCAGTCGGTCTGGGACCGCGGCTGGACGCTGGCGGCCGAGGCCGAGGACAAGCCCGTCGAGGCGCGCACCGCCGACCACGGGCTGCCGGTCCGCACTCCCGGCGCCCGGCTGGTGCCCGGCACGGCCAGCGAAACTGACTCCGCGGAGCAGGACGGGGGCGACCAGGGCACCAATGGCAAGCACCCCCAGCACGCGGCCGTCACCCGCGACCCCGAGGCCGTTCGCGCCTCCTTCAGTAATCATTTCGGCGGCGTGCGCACGGGCCGTTCGCACGCCCGTGATCAAGGGCCTGGGCAGCAATGACATCACCGGATAACTCCCTGGACTGGCTGGTCACGCGGTTCTCCCGCGAGGTGCCCGGCGTGGCGCATGCCCTGCTGGTGTCCGTCGACGGGCTGCCCATCGCCGCCAGCGAGCACCTGCCACGTGAGCGGGCCGACCAGCTGGCCGCGGTGGCCTCCGGGCTAGCCAGCCTCGCGACCGGCGCCGCGCAGCTTTTCGAGGGCGGACAGGTGTTGCAGTCGGTCGTCGAGATGGAGAACGGCTACCTGCTGTTGATGCGGGTCGGCGACGGCTCACACCTCGCCACGCTGGCCGCGACGTCCTGCGACATCGGACAGATCGGCTACGAGATGGCCGTCCTGGTCGAGCGCGTGGGCGGCGTGGTGCAATCGGCCCGCCGGTCCACCGTCTCGTGAGCCCTCGATGGTCGAACGGGAGCCCTGGGCGGTCAGACGCGAGGCAAACCTGGTTCGTCCGTACACGCTGACGGCCGGCCGGACCGACACCGACGTCGACCTACCGCTGGAAGCTCCCATCCAGACCCTGCAGGCCGGGCTGGTCCACCGCTGGCCGTCCGACGACGCGAGAGGCAAGATCATCCACCTGTGCGTTGACAGCCCATCCGTGGCGGAAATCTCGGCGCGGCTGGATTTACCCGTCGGTGTCGCGCGCGTCCTGGTCGGCGATCTGGTGCTGTCCGGCTACCTTCGGGTGCATAGGACCTTGACCGAGCGTTCGACCAGGGACGAGCGCTACGAACTCATAGGAAGGACGCTGCGTGGCCTCAAAGCACTCTGAGGCGCAGCCCGAGGGGGGAGCCCACGCGTCGACGAAGATCGTCGTCGCGGGCGGGTTCGGTGCCGGCAAAACCACGTTCGTGGGGGCGGTATCGGAGATCATGCCGCTGCGCACCGAGGCGATGCTGACCGACGCCTCGACCGGCGTGGACGCGCTCGAGGCCACCCCGGGGAAACGGACCACGACGGTTGCGATGGACTTCGGGCGGATCACCCTGGACGAGGACCTGGTGCTGTACCTGTTCGGCACCCCTGGCCAGCGGCGGTTCTGGTTCATGTGGGACGACCTGGTCCGCGGCGCGATCGGCGCCATCATCCTGGTCGACTGCCGACGGCTGGAGGACAGCTTCGCCGCCGTCGACTTCTTCGAGCACCGCAACCTGCCGTTCCTGATCGCGGTCAACGAGTTCGACGGCGCGCCGCGGTATCCGGTCGCCGAGGTGCGCGAGGCGCTCACCCTGCCCGCGCACATCCCGGTGATCGCGGTGGACGCCCGGGACCGCCGGTCGGCTACGGACGCGCTGATCGCCGTGAGCGAGTACGCGCTGCAGAGCCTGGCGGCGAGCTGACCGCTGCGCTTGCGTGGGCCGACCGGGAGTTTGACGGCCACGACTTCCTCGACGAGGACCTGAGCCGGCTTCGCACCGAGCGGGTCGTGTTCAGCGACTGCAATTTCAGCGGCGCCAACCTGGCCGAGTCGCAGCACCGCGGGTCGGCGTTTCGCAACTGCCGGTTCGAACGCACCACGCTGTGGCACAGCTCGTTCGCGCAGTGCAGCCTCCTCGGCTCGGTGTTCGTGCACTGCCGGCTGCGGCCCATCGCGTTCGACGAGGTGGACTTCACGCTGGCGGTGCTGGGCGGCAACGACCTGCGCGGCGTCGACCTGAGCGGCTGCCGGCTGCGTGAGGCGAGCCTCGTGGAAACCGACCTGCGCAAGGCCGTGCTGCGCGGCGCGGACCTCGGCGGCGCCCGCACCACCGGCACCCGGCTGGACGACGCCGACCTGCGCGGCGCCATCGTCGACCCCGCGCTGTGGCGAACCGCGAAGCTGGCGGACGCCCGCGTCGACGTCGGCCAGGCCGTGGCGTTCGCGCTGGCCCACGGGCTCCGGCTGGACGGGGCGCCGGACGCGTGACGCGTCAGCGCTTGAGCCGGATGCGCCACCGCACGACGACGGCGTAGACGACCGACAGGGCGCCGAGCATCCCCATGTCGAGCAGCCATGCGGCGGGGGTGTGCTTCCAGTGGCTGTCCTTGGGGCTCAGCGTGCCCGGCACCAGCTTCCACAGGTCGACGGTCGACGCCGACGCCGCATACCCCCAGCGCGACGGCACCGTCCAGGACAGCTGGTCGAGGAAGACGCGGGCGGTGACCGGCACCATGCCGCCCGCCAGCACCAGCTGCAGCATGAGCGACACCACCAGCAGCGGCATGATCTGCTCGTTGGAGCGGGCGATGGACGACAGCATCATCCCGAAGATCGCCGAAGCCACGCAGGTCGCGGCCACGGCGATGAACAGCTCCAGGCTGGCGGCGTATCTGGAGGAGCCGAGCAGCACCGCCGGCTGGCTGGGCGTGCCCTTGCCCACCAGCACGATGCCCGTTGCGATCGCCCCCTGCACGATCGCGAACGCGCAGAACACCGTGATCTTGGCGGTCAGGTAAGCCCCGGTCGACAGGCCCACCGCCTGCTCGCGCCGGAAGATGGCGCGCTCGCCGATGAGGTCGCGGATGGTCAGCGCCGTGCCCATGAAGACCGCCGCGATGGTCAGCAGGATGAGGATCTGCGCCGACTCGTCGGGGGTCTCGCTGGTCGGCTGGGCGACGCCGAAGCCGGTGTTGCCCGGCACGGTCAGCGACAGCGCCCCGAGCACGAACGGCAGCAGCGCCAGGAACACGAAGTACGCCCGGTCGGACACCACCAGCCGGACCTGGCGGCGGGCGATCGTGGAGAACTGCCGGCGCATGCTCGTGTGCGCCGGGGCGCCCAGGTCGGCTCCAGAAGAGGGCGCATCTTCCGTCCGCGGGGCGGGCGGGGGCTTGTTCTGTGCCTCGAAGCGGCGATTTGCCTCGTCGGGATCGGCGCCCACCTTCGCGAAGATGTGCGCCCAGTTGGTCGTGCCCATCGCGTCACCGATCTGCCCGGGCGGCCCCAGGTAGGCGGTCTTGCCGCCGGGCGCCATCAGCAGCACCTGGTCGCAGACGTCGAGATAGGTCAGCGAATGGGTGACCACCAGCACCACGCGGCCGGCGTCGGCCAGCTGCCGAAGCATCGACATGACCTGCAGGTCGAGCGCCGGGTCGAGGCCCGACGTGGGCTCGTCGAGGATGAGCAGCGACGGCCCGGTCAGCAGCTCCAGCGCGACCGACGCCCTCTTGCGCTGGCCGCCGGACAGCTTGTCGACCCGGGTGTCGGCGTGCTTGGTGAGACCCAGCTCGTCGAGCACCTGCGCGACCACCTGCTCCCGGTCGGCCTTGCTGGTGTCCGGCGGCAGGCGCAGCTCGGCGGCATAGCCGAGCGCCTGGTTGACTGTCAGCTGGCGGTGCACGACGTCGTCCTGGGGGACCATGCCGATCCGGGTCCGCAACGACGCGTACTCGGTGTGGATGTCGTGGCCCTCGAAGGTGACCAGCCCGGAGGTCGGGGTGGCATACCCGGCGATCAGTCGCGACAGCGTGGTCTTGCCCGCGCCCGACCCGCCGATGATCGCGGTCAGCGTGCCCGGGCGCGCCGTCAGGGAGATCCGCTGGAGCAGGTTCTTCCCCTCGATGGTGAAGTTGACGTCGCGCACCTCCAGGCCGCCCGTGCGGGTCGCCGCCTCGCCGCGACGTACCAGCGCGCCCGCGGTGAAGACGAGGTCGATGTTGCCGATGGTCACCACGTCGCCCTCGGCGAGCACCGCGGACCCGACCCGGATCCCGTTGACGAAGGTCCCGTTGATGCTCTGTGCGTCGCGGATCTCGATGCCGATCGGCTTCGCGGTGAGGAAGGCGTGGTGGCGCGAGGCCAGCACGTCGTGGATGACGATGTCGTTGTCGAGGGAGCGGCCGATCCACGCCGTGCCGGTCACGGGCTCGCGCAGGTCCTCGGCCCCGGGCACCTTCACCCGGGTGGTCGGGAACTCGGCCACCTCGCCGCTCACGCCGATCTGGGTCGGCGGGTTGGCCTCCGACGACGGGTCCGAAGGATGCGCGCCCTGCGGCAGCGCCTGCGTCTCGGCGGTCGGGGGCACGATGGGGATGGCGGTGGTCCGGAGCGGGTCGGTGGGCCGGTGCAGCCGTGGTGGGGCCTTCCGCGGTGGCTGGCTGGGGGGAGGGGGCCGCCGGCCGGTCGACGGCTGGGGCCGCGACACGGGTCCCGACGCCGCCGCCGGCCGGGCGATCACCGGTATCGACTCCGTCGTCAACGGGAGGGAGCCAACCGATCCGGTGTGCTGGCCGACCCGGAACGTCACCCGCGGCCCGTCGGGCTTGCCGACGTTGAGGGCCTGCCCGTCGCGGATGTCCACCGTGGCCACCCGCTGGCCGTTGAGGAACACCCCGTTCAGCGAGTTGTTGTCGACCGCGACCCACCGGCCGTTATCGAAGCGCAACAGCAGGTGCGCCCGGGCGACCAGCGGGTGCGCCACGCGCAGGTCGGCGCGCACGTCGCTGCCCACCACGACATCGCGCCCCGGCGCGAAGCTCAGTTCAGAACGTCCGGATTCAACCGTCAGCACGGGCTGAGCGGGTCGAGTCATCCGTCCCTCGGGGCGAAAGCGGGTGGCGGGGCCACCTCAGTAGCCACCTCAGTGCCGTTTGAGCCGGATATGCCAGCGAACGAAGCCCGTGTAGGCGACCGACAGCAGGGCGAGCATCCCCAGGTCGAACAGCAGGATGTGGACCGAGTGCTGCCAGATCGGGTCGTTCGTCGGGATCTGCTTGACCTTCACCAGCGACGGGAAGTCGATCGAGGACGCGCCCGCCGCGTAGCCCCACCGCGCCGGCGTCAGCCACGCCAGCTCCTCGAGGCCGAAGCGCTGATAGACCGGGATCATGCCGCTGGAGAACACCAGCTGCGACATGATCGAGACCACCAACAGCGGCATGATCTGCTCGTTGGACTGCGCGACGGCCGACAGCAGCAGCCCCAGCATCGCCGAGGCCACACAGGTGCCCGCGACGGTGATGAACAGCGCGAAGGTCGAGTTGCCGAACAGCGGCGGATGCGCCGTCGGCGCGCCCTTGCCGAGCCGCACGATGAACGTGGCCACCGCGGCCTGGGCCGTGGCGAAGACGCAGAACACCGCGATCTTGGCCAGCAGATAGGCGGTCGTCGACAGGCCGACGGCTTGCTCCCTGCGGAAGATCGGTCGCTCCCCGATGAGGTCGCGAATGGTCAGCGCGGTGCCCATGAAGACGGCGCCGATGTTGAGCAGCACCATGATGTACTGCGGCTGCGTGGGCGCGGGGCCGAGCGGGTCGGCGGGACCGAGACCCGGCGTGGGGCCCTTCACGGTCAGGGACAGCGCTCCGATGAGGAACGGCAACACCGCCAGGAAGATCGTGTAGCCGCGGTCCGAAATGACCAGCCGGATCTGCCGGCGGGCGACGGTGGACAGCTGCCGCCACAGGTCTGTCTTCGGTGGTTCGCCCAGGTCGGCCGGGCTCTGCGGCGACGGGGCCTGCTCCGACTGCTGGTTGCGTTCCTTGAAGCGGCGGTTGGCCTCGTCCGGGTCGGCGCCCACCTTGGCGAAGATGTCGGCCCAGTTGCGGGTGCCCATCGCGGCCTCGACCTGGTCCGGCGGCCCGCAGAACGCCGTCTTACCGCCGGGCGCGATCAGCAGGATCTGGTCGCAGACGTCCAGGTAGGACACGGAGTGGGTGACCACCAGCACCACCCGGCCGGCGTCGGCGAGCTGCCGCATCATCAGCATGACCTGGCGGTCCAGGGCCGGGTCCAGTCCCGAGGTCGGCTCGTCGAGCAGCAGCAGTGACGGCTGGGTCAGCAGCTCGAGCGCGACCGAGGCGCGTTTGCGCTGACCGCCGGAGAGATTGTCGACGCGGGTGTCGGCGTGCCGGGTCATGTCGAGCTCTTCGAGCACCTGGGCGACGATCTGCGCGCGTTCCTGCTTGCTGGTGTCGGGCGGCAGCCGCAGTTCCGCGGCGTAGTTGAGGGCCTGGTTGACCGTCAGCTGGCGGTGCACGACGTCGTCCTGGGGGACCATGCCGATCCGGCTGCGCATCGAAGCGTATTCGCTGTGGATGTCGTGGCCCTCGAACGTCACCGAACCGGACGTGGGGTTCGTGTAGCCGACGATCAGGCGCGAGAGCGTGGTCTTGCCGGCGCCGGAGCCGCCGATGATGGCCGTCAGCGTCCCGGGCCGGGCGGTGAGCGAGACGTGGTCGAGCAGCTGCTTGCCGTGGTCGACGGTGTAGCAGACCGAGTTGACCTCCAGGCCGCCGGAGCGGGTGGCGGCCTCGGTGCGACGGACCAGGGTGTCGCGGGTGAAGACCAGGTCGACGTTGCCGATGGTCACCACGTCGCCCTCGGTCAGCAGCGCGGACCCGACCCGGACCCCGTTGACGAAGGTGCCGTTGACGCTGTGCGCATCGCGGATCTCGGTGCCCAGCGGGGTCTGCGTCATGAACGCGTGGTGGCGCGACGCCAGGACGTCCTGGATGACGATGTCGTTGTCGGTGGCGCGCCCGATGGTCTGCGCCCCGACCGGCTTCTGGAACGCCCCGGACCGGGACGGCATCAGCGCGTTGAACATCTTGGTCGCCAGGTTCCCCACTTCGGGTGGCTTCTCGACGACCGGCGACAGCTGGGTCTGCGGCGCCGCGGGCAGGGCGCCGCCGCCCGCCAGCGGCGGGTGCGGATGGAAGTTGGGCGGCGGGGGTGGTGGCGCGCTGGGCGGGTGGGCCGCGCCGGGCGCGTAGGCCGAGTGCCGCCCGCCGGCGGGCGGGTACATCGGCTGCCCGTGCGGGGGCGGCGGGGGTCCCGGGTGCGGCCGCAGCGGCGGCGGCGCGACGCGCCCTTGCGGTCGGCCGGGAACAGGAGCGGGGGGTGCCGGCGCGGGCGCGGGGGCGGCCGACCAGGCGCCGCCGGCCGACTGGGTCGCCCCGGCCGGCAGGCGCATCGACTCGGTCTCGGGCGGTCGCCCGACCATGCCCTGGTGCCGGCCGACCTCGAACTTCAGCAGCGGCCCGTCGGGATTTCCGATGTTGAGGGTGGCGCCGTCGTGGATGTCGACCACCGGCACGCGCCGGCCGTTGACGAAAGTGCCGTTGAGCGAACCGTTGTCGATTGCCAGCCAGCGTCCCTGGTCGAATCGCAGGAGCAGGTGGGCGCGTGAGATCAGCGGGTGGGTGATGCGCATGTCAGCGCGAAGGTCGCGGCCGATCACCACGTCGTGGCCCGCTGCGAAGGTGCGTTCCGAGCCGTCGAAGCGGACGGTCAACACAGGTGGGGCTGCTGCGGTCATCGAAACCAACTGTAGCTTGTGGGCCGCCTGTCACCCGGTGACGTCGGGCGCGCCTGTCACCACGCAGAAGGTGCGCGTGTAGATCGTCGCCATGCATTTGTTGCAGTGCGTGCAGGCCGAATGCACAGTGTGCGCGGCGCCGTCGGCCGCGATCCGATTGATCAGGTCGGGCTCGGCGAGCAGGGCCCGGCCCATCGCGACGAACTGGAAGCCCTCGGCCATCGCCAGGTCCATCGTCTCCCGGTTGGTGACGCCGCCGAGCAGGATCAGGGGCATCGTCAGCTCAGCCCGGAAGAGCTTGGCGTGGCGCAACAAGTAGGCCTCGCGGTAGGGGTATTCGCGGAGGAATTTCTTGCCGGTCGCGCGCATGCCCCAACTCAGCGGCGGCTTGAAGGCGCCGGCGAATTCCTTGATCGGGGCGTCGCCGTGGAAGAGGTACATCGGGTTGACGAGCGAGCTGCCCGCGGTGAGCTCGATCGCGTCCAGCCCGCCGTCCTCCTGCAACCACTTGGCCGTCGTCAGCGCCTCGTCGATGTTGATGCCGCCGCGGATGCCGTCGGTCATGTTGAGCTTCGCGGTGACCGCGATCCGACCCGCGCCCTGCATGTCCACCGCGCGGCGCACCGCCATCACCAGCGCCCGCGCCACCTTAGCGCGGTTCTCCAGCGACCCGCCGAACTCGTCGTCGCGACGGTTGATCAGTGGCGACAGGAACGCGCTGGCCAAGTAGTTGTGCCCCAGATGGATTTCGACGGCGTCGAAGCCGGCGTCGATGGCGAGCAACGCGGCTCCTGCGTGCGCCGCGACCACGTCGTCGATGTCGTCGCGGGTCGCCTTCTTGGCGAACCGCATTCCGATCGGGTTGAAGAATCGCACCGGTGCGAGCGCCCTGGCCTTATTGGACTTGGCGTTGGCCACCGGGCCGGCGTGCCCGATCTGCGCGCTCACCGCCGCGCCTTCCGCGTGGATCGCGTCGGTGAGCCGGCGGAACCCGGGCACGGCCTCCGGACGCATCCAGATTCCGTTGCCCTCGGTGCGGCCGCCGGGGGAGACGGCGCAGTAGGCCACGGTGGTCATGCCGACCCCGCCCGCGGCGGGCGCCCGGTGGTACTCGATGAGGTCGTCGGTCACCAGCGCATCCGGCGTGCGCGCCTCGAACGTTGCGGCCTTGATGGTGCGGTTGCGCAGCGTGACGGGGCCCAGTTTCGCGGGGGCCAGCACGTCCGGGGGGGTAGACATCTTCGGAGCGTGCCAGACTGTCTGGCGTGGGCGCAATTACACTGGACGGCAAGGCCACCCGCGACGAGATCTTCGTCGACCTGAAGGAACGGGTGGCGGCGCTCACCGCGTCCGGCCGCGCGCCCGGGCTGGGCACCATCCTGGTGGGCGACGACCCCGGTTCGCAGGCGTACGTCCGTGGCAAGCACGCCGACTGCGCGAAGGTCGGGATCACGTCGATCCGCCGGGACCTGCCCGCCGACATCAGCAGCGCCACGCTGCACGACACCATCGCCGAGCTCAACGCGAACCCGGACTGCACCGGGTATATCGTGCAGCTGCCGCTGCCCAAGCACCTGGACGAGAACGCGGCGCTCGAGCTCGTGGACCCGAACAAGGACGCCGACGGGCTGCACCCCACCAACCTGGGTCGCCTGGTGCTGAGCGTCCCGGCGCCGCTGCCCTGCACCGCGCGCGGTATCGTGCACCTGCTGCGGCGCTACGACATCGAGATCGCCGGGGCGCACGTGGTCGTGATCGGCCGGGGTGTGACGGTCGGCCGCCCGCTGGGGCTGTTGCTCACCCGCCGCTCCGAGAACGCCACCGTGACCTTGTGCCACACCGGGACTCGCGACTTGGCCGCCTTCACCAAACGGGCCGACATCGTGGTCGCGGCCGTCGGCGTGCCACACATGCTGACCGCCGACATGGTCCGGCCCGGCGCCGCGGTGGTCGACGTTGGCGTCAGCCGCACGGACAGCGGCCTGGTCGGCGACGTGCACCCGGACGTTTGGGAGGTCGCCGGCCACGTCTCGCCGAATCCCGGTGGGGTCGGGCCGTTGACGCGGGCGTTCCTGCTGACCAACGTCGTCGAGCTGGCCGAGGGGCAATGACCGCGCGGTCCGTGCTGCAGGCCCAGTGGCCGATCCTGTTGGTGGGCCTGATCTTTGCGACGGCGTTCATTCTCGCGGGCGCCAACTTCTGGCGCCGCGGCTCCCTGCTGATCGGCATCGGTGTCGGGGTGGCGGCGGTGCTGCGTCTGGTGTTGTCCGAGGACCGGGCCGGCCTGCTGGCCGTGCGCAGCAAGGGCACCGACTTCATCACGACCGCGACGGTCGGGGCGGCGATGGTTTACATCGCGTCGACCATCGATCCGCTGGGTACGCGCTAGATCCCCGGGATCCCGCCGGGGAGACCACCCGGGAGCCCGCCCGTTCCGGGAAGCCCGGGCATGCCCGGCAGCTGTGGGACGGCGGCGCCGAGGTTGCCGCTGGCGATGTTGGCCATCTCCTGCGGGCAGTACATCTGGATCGCAATGCTGGTGAACATCTGGGCCATCTGCGGTGACATGCCACGGTGGGAGACGCTGGCCGCGGCGGCGGCGAAGTTGCCGCCCGGCTCGACGAGCATCGGGCAGATGGACTGGCCAACGGCCATCGCGTTGCCGGGTTCGCCGAAGTCGATGCCGGCGTGGTTGAGCGCGTCGATGAAGTGGTCGTCGGTGGCGGGGTCCGCGCCGGCCGGCGCCGCGAACGCGGCGGCCGCCGTGAGCAGGCCGGCAGCCGCCGCCAGCAGGCGAACGGTGAGGGGTTGGTGACGGAGATCCCAGATCCACCGGTGTGTCGATGCCAATGATGCCAGTGATGCCCTCATGCCAGCCTCCCCATCCGTTTGTGGAGTGCTCGGCCGCACTCGAATCACCTATGGAACTCTGATCTACCCGTGTCACGTTTGCAACACGGTGCGATAAAGCTTTGCCCAATAAGCGTTTCGTGAGGGTAGCGTCCCCGAGGCGTGGATTATGGGCCGTCCCAACGATCGTCGCAACAAAGTTACCCGACACGGGCGGCGACGCCGGACTTCGCGTTGGAAATGGGAAAGAATCCGGCCATGACGACTACTCACGGCCGTCCGCTGGACCCTGCCCGGGGCATCTCGCGTCAGAGCTTCCTTCGTGGTGCGGTGTCGGTACTGGCGACCGGCGCCGTTTTCGGGATGTCCCGCGCCGCGGCGGACCCGGCAGGAGGTTGGGGCGGCCTGGCATCCTCGATCGGGGGACGGGTGCTGTTGCCGGCCAGTGGAGCTCAATTCGCCTCGGGCAAGCAGATCTTCAACTCCTTCTACGACAGTTCGAATCCGGCCGCGGTGGTTGCGGTTTCGTCGCAGTCGGACGTCCAGAAGGCGGTCGCGTTCGCGGCGGCGAACAATCTCAAGATCGCCCCGCGCGGCGGTGGGCATTCCTACGTCGGCGCGTCGAGCGCCAACGGCACGATGGTGATCGACCTGCGCGGGCTGCCCGGTGGCGCGAACCTCGACGGCGGCGGCAACGTAACGGTCACCCCGGCCACCAACCTGTATGCGGTACAACAGGCTTTGGCCGCCTCCGGGCGGGCGATGCCGACGGGCAGTTGTCCGACCGTGGGCGTCGCGGGCCTGGCCCTCGGGGGCGGGATGGGGTCGGCCACGCGGCACACCGGGTTGACCTGTGACGCGCTGCGGTCGGCCACGGTGGTGCTGCCCAGCGGCGAGGTGGTCACCGCGTCGGCCAACGACCATCCCGACCTGTTCTGGGCGCTCCGCGGCGGCGGCGGTGGCAATTTCGGCGTGACGACGTCCATGACGTTCGCGACGTTCCCGACCGCCGACAGCGACCTCGTCCGGCTCGAGTTCGCGCCGTCCGCGGCGGTGCAGGTGCTCACCGGTTGGCAGTCCTGGTTGTCGGCGGCCGACCGGAACACCTGGGGGCTGGTCGACCTGTCCGTCGGGTCGGCCCAAGCGAACTGCCACGTGCTGGCCGCGTGCCCCGCCGGCGCCGGATCGGGTGTGGCGAATGCACTCAAGTCGGCGATCGGGCTGGCGCCCAACTCGGTTCAGAACAAGACCTTCGGCTACCTGGACCTGATGACGTATCTGGCCGGCGGTAGTTCGACCAGCCCGCCGCGGGCCTTCGTCGCCGGGTCCGACGTCATCGGCACGGTGAATTCCGCTGCCGCGCACGCCATTGCGACGGCGATCGGCCTGTGGCCCGCGTCCGGATCGGGCAAGGCTTCGGTGATCGTCGACCCGCTCGGCGGCGCGGCCGGCGACGTTGCGACCGCCGATACCGCCTTCCCGTGGCGGACCCAGGCCGCCGTATTGCAGTGGTATGTCGAACCGGCCAGCAACGAGGTGGCCGCCGCAAACAAGTGGGTGGCCGCCGCGCATCAAGCGGTGCAACAATTTTCGGCGGGCGGCTACGTCAACTACCTGGAGGCCAATACGTCGGCCGCGCGTTATTTCGGGCCGAACCTCTCCCGGCTCAGTGCGGTCCGGCAGAAGTACGACCCCAGCCGGGTGATGTTCTCGGGGTTGGACTTTTGATCACGGCCGCGCGCGGCTCACCCCAGTAGACGGTCCCGATGCTCGATGAATTGCTCGTGGGTGATCAGGCCCTCATCGCGTAATTTGGCGAACTCGCGTACTTCCGCGGCGAGCCCCATGACCACGGTCCGTCCCGGGTCTTTCGGCTCGGCGCCATCACCGGCGGGCTCGGCGTCCCCGCCGGCAGGCGCCGGACATCGGGCGGCTTCCTTGTCGCGTGGGTCGGGACCGCGCACGCCGATGCTGTCGCGCAGAGCACGGGCGGCCGTGCCGGCCAGTGCCATCTCGCCGAACGTGTTCCCCAGGGTGGCTGACACTGTTTGCGCACCGAGGCCCGCGGGGGCGGCGGGCAACGCCAGCGCGATCGAGCGCACCGCCGGCGCCGCCGCGGTCCAGGAGGGCGGCACCGAGAGCGCGCCGATCGCGTCCGCGCTTCCGACGTCCGCCGACACGGTGCTCGAGGCGGCCTCCGATGCCGCCGCCGTCACGGGCGTGGTGGTCGTTACTTCCCCGGGCAGTGCTCCCAGCGCCTCCCAGCCGCTGACGATGTCGTCGGTGTGCAAACCGGTTTGGGCGCCGATGAGGTCGATCGGAAGCGAGATGGCCCCCAGGGGCGACATGGGGGCGTCAAACCCGTAGGCGATGCCGTCCGCGCCCAGGCTCACGAGGTCTAGCGGCGATTGCACCCCGAGTGGGGACGTCGCGCTGGTGAGGGCCTGCGCCGCCGACAAAATCGGCTGGGTGAGCACGGACAACAGGCCCTGCGCGGAGCCTCCCGGCAGCTCGGCGGCCTGCGCCACCACGTCGGCCTGCGCGCCCACGCCATCGGTGTTCTGCCGTGGCGGGCTGAACGGCGTCAGTTGCGTGGCGGCCGCCGCGGATCCCGCGTAGCCGTACATGGCCGCCGCGTCCTGTGCCCACATCTCGCCGTACAGCGCCTCGGTCGCCGCGATCGCAGCGGTGTTCTGCCCCAACAGGTTCGTGGCGACCAGCGCGGCCAGCAGGCTGCGATTGGCCGCAACCTCGGTCGGCGGCACCGTCGCCGCGAAGGCCGTCTCGTAGGCCGCGGCGGCCGCTTTGGCCTGGCCGGCGGTCTCCTCGGCCCGCGCCGCGGTGTCGCTGATCCACGCCGTGTAGGACGAGGCGGCGGCCGCCATGATCATCGACGACGGCCCCAGCCACGGCCCGGCGGTGAGTCCCGCGACGGCCGACTGATACGAACTGGCCGTTCCGTAGAGGTCGGCGGCCAATGATTCCCACGCGGCCGCGGCGGCGAGCATCGGCGCGGCGCCCGGGCCGGCATACATCAGGCTAGAGTTGATCTCCGGTGGGAGCGTCGCGTAATCCATTGCAACGCCCTATCTCCGGCGCGCGCCGAGTGCGCGGCCGCATGAGCCGTGGGCGGTCACGTTCGATTGAGCGGTCGTGGACGACAAAGCCTTCCCCCTCGAATGGCTTGTGGCGAACCGGCGGCCGGACCGGTGTCGGGTCGATGATTGGCTACGCCGCGCCCCTCCCCGAGCGGGTGGAGCCGTCGGACGTTGCCCGCGCCAGCTCTTGTTCCGGAGCCGAGCGCGGTGCCGGCCGCCCCTTCGCCAGGGTGGCCAGCAGTTCTCGATACGGCCCGACCAGGTAGACGGTGTCGCCCGCACTGAGCCGCGAGTCGCGGCGTGGGTGCAGCCGAACCGGCGCGTCCTCGCGCGTCACGGCGATGACCCTGGTCTGGGTCGAGACTTCGAACATTTGCAGCCCGTCCAGCTCGCTGCCGGCCTGCACGTACATGCCGCCAATCAGAAACGATCGGTTCCCGACCGAGAACGTGCCCAGCACCTGCAGGCCCATCGCCGCGCCGATGAACCATGGTGCGGCGAGTTCGACTGTGGAACGGACGTTTTCGAATCCGAATCGCTGCGCGACCGCGGACGCCAGGTCGTGATCGTAGACACGCAGCACCAGCGGCACTTGCCCCCAGCGATTTCCCACGGGCGCGGGTTGGGATCCCAGCATCTCGCGGACGACGATCCCCGTCTCGATGTTGACCATGTCGTCGCGGGTCAGCACCGCGACCGCGCGCGCGGTGTCGACCCGGGCCGCCTCCATGGTCGGCCGTAACGTCGCGTCTCCGAAGATGACCGGCACGTCGAGCTCGGCCGCCGTGGCCAAGAAGGGGTTGTTCTGGTCGCGCTCGATGACGGCGACGTCGTATCCGGCCTCGGTCAGGTCGGTGACGACGCGTACCCCGAGGGCGCTGAGGCCAACCACGATGACGTGGTTGCGCAGGTGGCGCGCTCGCGGGCGCGCGGAGGACAACAGGAAACGCCGAGACAGCAGGACGTCCGCGACGAACGCGACCAGCAGGGCGGTGGTGGTGACGCCCCCCAGCATCAGCAGGGCGGCGTACAACCGCAGCCACGTCGGCTGTTTGGCGAAGCTGAAGTCCCCGTAGCCCGTCGTCGTGATCGTCTCGTTGGTGAAGTAGAAGGCGTCGGTCCAGGACATTCCCGGATGGATGTAGGAGAAGTGCAGCAACGTCGTCGAGACGATGATCAATATGGTCAAGGCGGCGATCACGGGATAGAACGCGGGGTTGACCTCAGTGGGCAGGGCGCGCGCCGCGTAGATGAACCGGCGCAGTCGCGAGAGCTGCGACCGCCCACCCTTGACCTGCCCGGGAACCTTGATACCGCACGCCGCCACCTCCTCGGAGGTGCCGATCATCGCCGTCCAGTCCCCGGCGCTGACGCGCATGTCCCGCCCGGGGCACACGAGCACCTCGCCCGCGTTCGCGGCGTCGTCGTTGTGCACCACTGCAACCGGCGCGAGGTCGCCGTAGATCTCCCGAAGCGACGCGTCGAATGGCGCCTCGGCGCCAAAGACGACGAAGTCGATGCCGGCCACCTCGAAGGGATGCGTGGTGCGCGCCAGGCTCGCCTCGACCACGGCGGGCGCGGCGATGTCTGCGACGCCGAGGATCGTGCTGGGCCCGTCGTCGGCGGCGACCGCCTCGCGCAGTACGTCATTGGCCAGCCGCGCGACCACACGAATGTCCGGATTGGCGCGCCGGGCCAGGAGCGCGATCTCGAGGTTCGTCGCGTCGTCATTGCCGGCACAGACGACCGCCACCGCCTCGGTGACTCCCGCCCTGGTGAGCTCGGTCTTGACGCGGGTGCTGGCGAGGTCGGAGTCGAGAAGTCTGGCCACGCTTGCGCCCGCCCTCTTCAACTCATCGACGATGGTCGACGCCAGTGCGTCGTCACCGCTGACGATGACACGTTGGCTCATGAGACCGCTTCCCTCCGATGGACATTCCACCCCTCCGCCGAACGTTGAATCAGGATGACCTGGATTGGTTGCTCCACGACTCCGGCGGGGCAGCCGCGTGCTCTGGCGTGAGCGCATACTTTGCTGACGTGTGTCGCGTGCTGCTCCAAGGAAATGGAGATCTAACCCGATGCTAACAGGCAGATTCGCCGGGTGGCTAGTTTTAGGGCGTCGGTTCGATAACGCAGCCACGTGAACTCCTCGTCGCTGACAGTCTAAAAACGTCTGCGCCGCAACGTATTTAAATTTCTCTAACCTGGTGTTGTGAGAAATGTACGAATGACGGTCGATCGATGGCGATCAGACCAATTGCCGGGCAACATGTTTGATGGTCACACCTACTCGGGCATTCTTGGCGGGCGGCCAAGGTTTCGTCGGCGACGTCGAAGATCTGTGATTCGCAGCATGTTTCGCGTCGGTATCACGAGATGTGTCAACTCGACCACCCCGCGGAGATCTATTTCCGGCGCCCGGCGATTTGTTACCTCCGGGTCACGGATCTGGGAATGTGCTGGCAAATCTGCTGAGGAAGTCCTGTGGTTGTGGTTGCTGGAGGCGGATGGGGATGGGACATCCGCACTGTGGCCGCTACGCTTCCGGGGGTATCACGGCCCACGGGGGCGGGCTGTGAGGTATGGGGGAAGGGATATGGCTTTTGGCAACGTCATTGGCTAAAGGGGGAGCGGGGGCCAACGGGCGCGCCGGCGAGCACAAGGCGTGGTCGTCCTTCGGCGACACGTGCAAGCGCGGCGTCCTGGGCAAGCCCTTGATCAACTCCCAGCTCGATCACGAAAAATTGTCGAACCCGGTCGCGCTGGGCGTGTTGTCGCCGGATGCGATCTCCTCGACCGCCTACGGCTCCGAGCAGATCATGATCGAACTGCTTCCGGCGGCCGGAATGGCGGCGTTCGCCCTGCTACTGCCGATCACCGGTGTGATCCTGGTGATTCTGGTGCTGGTGGCGGCGTCGTACCGCCAGGTCGTCATGGTTTACACCCGATCCGGCGGATCGTACGTGGTCGCCCGCGAAAACTTCGGGCCCCGAGTGGCGCAGGTCGCCGCGGCCGCCCTGCTGATCGACTACGTGGTCACCGTCGCCGTCCAATGCGCGGCCGGCACGGTCGCGGTCGCCTCGGCGCTGCCCGCGTTGGGCCCATACAGTCTGGAGATCACCGTCGGAATGGTGCTGCTCATGTGCTTCGCGAACCTTCGTGGTTTGCGTGAGGCCGGCGCCCGGTTCGCGGTACCGACCTATGCCTTCGTCGCCATGGTGTCACTGACGATCGTCGTCGGGGTCGTCCGCGAGGTGTGCGGCACCCTGCCGGTCTACGATGCCGAACGCGTCGTCGGGGCGGTGCCGGTCCATCACGGCAGCGGCCTCATCATGGGCGCGACGATTCTGGTTGTGTTGCGCGCGTTCGCCAACGGGGGATCGTCGCTGACCGGAGTCGAGGCCATCTCCAACACGGTCACCACCTTTCGGAAGCCGGAGGGCATCAACGCGCGCCGGGTGATGACGATCATGGCCTGCATCCTGGCGTTCTTGCTCGCGGGCGTGGCGTGGCTGACGCACGTCACCCACGCAGTGCCCTACACCGACGGATACCCCTCCATGTTGTCCGAGATCGCGCGGGCGGTGTTCGGCCACGGGGTGATCGGTAACGTCCTGTACATCCTGGTTCAGGCGTCGACCGCGGCGATCCTCTACACCGGCGGGAACACCAGCTTCAACGGATTTCCGGCGTTGGCCAGTTTCGTTGCGGGAGACCGCTTTCTGCCGCGACCGCTGATGAAACGCGGACACCGCCTGGTGTTCTCCAACGGCATCATTGCCCTGACCGCCCTGTCGATCGCACTGCTCGTCATCACCGGCGGCTCGGTCGACGCGCTGGTGCCGTTCTACGCCATCGGGGTGTTCACCGGGTTCTCGATGGCCGGTTACGGCATGACCAAACACTATCTTGCGCAACGCGGGTCGGGCTGGCGTCGCAAGGTGCTGATCAATATGTCGGCGGGCATCCTGTCGACGATCGTGGTGGGCATCTTCGCGGTTGCCAAGTTCACCGAGGGCGCCTGGCTCATTGTCGTCGTGTTCCCCTTGCTCGTGCTGGCGTTGATGCGCCTCAACCGGCAGTACCGGGCCGAGGCCTCGGTCTTGGAGATGTCGCGCACCGAACCGCCAGTCCTGAGCCGGTACACCCGACACCGGGTTTTCGTCTTCGTGGATGCGATCGACCTTGCCGAGGTCGAGGCCATGAGGTACGCCAACGGCTTACACGCCGACGAGCTCACGGTCGTGCACTTCGTGATCGACGCCGATCACGCCGCCCGGTTGGAGAAGCGCTGGGAGGTCTTCGAACACGGGACCCCGCTGCGACTGGTCGACTGCCCGGACCGTCACCTCAGTCGGGCCGCGCACGAGTTGATCCTGGGAGTGCTCAACGAGCATCCCGACACCAAGGCGACCGTGCTCTTGCCGCGTCGAACCTACTCGCCGCTCATCGGCCGGCTGCTGCACGACCGCACCGCCGACAAGATCGCCCGCGCCGTCAGCCGCATTCCGGGAGCCGCCGCCCAGATCGTCCCGTATGACATCGAGTCGCGTATCGCAGAGGTCACTCGCGCCGGATGATCACGGCGGCCGGGGGAACAGTGCGGCCGCGGAACCGAATCGATCGAGAACCCTTGAGGAAGGGATGCATTGTGACGCAACCGAGTGGTGGATTACCGCTCTCTTTCACTGACAAATGCAAGCGAGTGTTCCTCGGCAAGCCGCTGACCACCGATCAGCTCGATGGCGAACGGCTGCCGAATCATATTGCCCTGGGCGCGCTTTCCCCGGACGCGATCTCCTCGACCGCGTACGGCACCGAGCAGATCATGATCGAACTGCTGCCGGCGGCCGGGATGGCGGCGTTTGCTCTGGTGCTCCCGATCACCGGGGTCATCCTGGTCGTCCTTGCGTTGGTGTCCGTGTCCTACCGCCAGGTCGTCATGGCCTATACCCGGGCCGGCGGGTCCTACACCGTCGCGCGGGAGAACTTCGGTCCGCGGGTGGCGCAGGTGGCCGCCGCGGCACTGCTCATCGATTACGTGGTCACCGTGGCGGTGCAGCCCGCGGCCGCAACGGTGGCGGTGGTCTCGGCGATTCCGCCGCTGCGGCACTACCACCTGGAGATCACGCTGGCCGCGGTGGTCCTGATCTGCCTGGCCAACCTGCGCGGGTTGCGGCGATCGGGCCGCACCTTCGCGATGACGACCTACGCCTTCGTCGGAATGATCACCCTGACCATCGTCACGGGATTCGTCCGCGAAATGCTCTGGGGGTTGCCTAAATACGATCCGCAGCACATCGTGGGGGCGGTACCGGTTCATCAGGGCGGCGGGCTCGTGATGGGCGCGTCCCTCCTGATCGTGTTGCGCGCGTTCGCCAATGGCGGTACGTCCTTGACGGGGGTCGAGGCGGTGTCGAACACCGTCAACGTCCTGCAAAAGCCGCAGGGCCCCAACGCCCGTCGCGTGCTGACGTGGATGGCCTGCATACTCGGCTTCCTGCTCGCGGGCGTGGCGTGGCTGACGCACGTCACCCACGCCACGCCCTACCTCGACGAATACCCGTCGATGTTGTCCGAAATCGCGCGGGCGGTCTTCGGCCACGGGGCGGTCGGCAACATCTTGTACTTCCTGGTGCAGGCGTCGACCGCGGCCATTCTGTTCACGGGATGCAACACCAGCTTCAATGGCTTTCCCGCGCTGGCCAGTTTCGTTGCCGAGGACCGCTTCCTGCCGCGCCCGCTGACGAAACGCGGCCACCGCCTGGTCTTCTCGAACGGCATCTTCGTGTTGACTGCGCTTGCCATGATGCTGCTTGTCATCACCGAAGCCAAGGTCAGCGCGCTGGTGCCGTTCTTCGCGATCGGGGTGTTCACCGCTTTCGCGATGGCGGGTTACGGCATGGCGAAGCATCACCTGACCCGGCGCGAGCGCGGCTGGCGATTCAACGTGGCGGTGAACCTTTCGGCCGGCATCATGTCGACGGTCGTGGTGGGCATCTTCGTGGTGGCCAAGTTCACCGAGGGGGCCTGGCTGATCGTCGTCATCTTCCCGCTGCTGGTGCTGGCGCTGATGCGCCTGAACCGGAAATACCGCGACGAGGCCTCCGTGCTGGAGATGTCGCGCGCCGAACACCTTGACCTCAACCGGCATCCGCGACTGCAGGTGCTGGTCTTCGTGGACTCGATCGATCTCGCGGAGATCGAGGCGTTGCGCCTCGGCTACGGGTTGCACGCCGACGAGCTCACGGCGGTGCACTTCGTGATCGACGTCGATCACGCGATGGCGCTGCGGGAACGTTGGAGTGTCTTCGAGCACGACACGCCGCTGTGGTTGATCAACTGTCCGGATCGCCACCTCGGCCGAGCCTCGCACGAGCTGGTAATGCGGGTTCTCAACGACCATGCGGACACCAAAGTGACTGTGCTGCTGCCGCGAAGGACCTACTCGCCGCTGCTGGGTCGCTTGCTGCACGACCGGACTGCCGACAAGATGGCCCGCGCCGTCAGCCGCGTTCGCGGGGCTACCGCCATCATCGTGCCGTACGACATCGAGTCGCGAATAGCGCGCGTCGCCCCCGCCGATCTCGAGGTCGCGACGCGCGACGTCGAGCGTGAGGCGCCGCTGTCCAGCATGGTGGGTGACTGACGGGCGGCAGATCGTTTGGGCGGCCGCGGTTTTAGGGCACGTACGTACGCCCGGCTGTAAGTATTTTGTCGAGTGTGCATCCAGGTCGCTTTGGCCGGGGCTAAATGTCAGAGGCCGTCTTTAGATTCGTGTCATGGTGTCGAGCGGTGGGATGAGTCGGGAGGCGTTGGCGGCCGCCTTCGACACCATCGACGCCGCGATCGACAAGGCGGTGGGGGTCGACTGCGATGCGTTCTCGCCGGACGAGGCGTTGGAGTTCTTGGAGCGTTCCGAGCGGGTGCGCCGCCGGCTCCCGGCGTTGGAGCATCCGCTGATCAATCTGCTGGGCCGCCAGGCCACTCCGGAAGAGCTTGGCGGCAAGCTATCGCACGCGATCGCCGAGGCGGCGAGGATCAGCCGGGCCGAGGCGTCGCGGCGGGTCGACGACGCGGTCGAGCTGGGTCCGCGCCACGGGTTGACCGGGGAGCCGATCGCGCCGGTGTTGTCGGCGACCGCGGCGGCTCAGCGCGCCGGTGTGCTGGGGCCCGGGCAAGTGCGCGTGATTCGGAAGTTCTTCGGCCACCTGCCCGGCTGCGTCGATGAGCAGACCCGCGAGCGGGTCGAGGCCCGGCTGGCCGCCGAGGGCGCCCGCTATCGCCCTGAGCAGCTGGCCGAGTTGGCCGCGGTGCTCGCCGATTGCCTCAACCCCGACGGCAGCTACACCGACAGCGACCGCGCGCGGCGTCGCGGGCTGACGGTGGGGCCGCAGGGCGCTGACGGCATGTCGGAGTTGCGGGGGCGGTTGACCCCGGAGGCTCGCGCCACCGTGGAGGCGGTGCTGGCCAAGCTGGCCGCGCCGGGCATGTGCAATCCCCTCGACGAGGCCCCGTGTGTGGAGGGCACCCCGTCGCAGGAGGCGATCGACGGCGATGCCCGCGGCGCCGCCCAACGCCAGCACGACGGGCTGCTCGCGGGGCTGCGGGCGTTGCTGGCCTCGGGAAAGCTGGGCCAGCACAACGGGTTGCCGGCATCCATCATCGTCACCACCACGCTGGCCGAACTCGAAGCCGCCGCCGGGGTCGGCCGCACCGGCGGCGGGACTCGGCTGCCGATGAGCGACGTGATCCGTCTGGCCCGCCATGCGCACCATTACTTGGCGATCTTCGACAAGGGCAAAGCCCTGGCGCTCTACCACGCCAAGCGGCTGGCCTCACCGGGGCAGCGGATCGTGCTCTACGCCAAGGACCGTGGGTGTTCGGCGCCGGGCTGCACGGTGCCCGGCTACTACTCCGAAGTCCATCACGTCACCGACTACGCAAAATGCCGGCGCACCGACATCGATGGCCTCACCTTCGCCTGCGGCCCCCACCACCGGCTGCTGCAACCCGGCGGCTGGACCACCCGCACCAGCCCTCGAGGCGACACCGAATGGATCCCCCCACCCCACCTCGACCGCGGCCAACCCCGTACCAACCCCTACTGGCACCCCGAAAAACTCCTCCACACCGAAAAAGGCGGGGACTGTGACGGTGACGACGAGGAACGCGGGAACTAATTGTTGCTGGCCAATCGGACAGCGTCGGTTAGTTTGGCGGGGCCACGCCGGCTCGGACGAGTCCGGTGAGGATCATGTCTAGTCCGGTATCGAATCGTCGGTCGCGGTCGCCGGTCAGTATTGCAATGAGGTCATTGGCCTCGACGGGTCGATGGTGGCCGCTGTCGGCTATCTGTTGTACCAACGCGTCCCACTCGTCTGTGCCTTTGAGCTCAAGGAAGGCCTGTTCATCGATCACGAATCCGGTTGTGTAGGAGCGTAATAGGGCTGCGAGCTGGCCTGGACTGTGTTCGGGTGCGGTGACCGCCTGCAGCAGCGCCATCAGCGTTGCCGACAGGTTGAGCGTCGCGGCCAAGGGGGCGTAGGTGCCGGCGATGATGCGGCCGCCGTCGCGGAATGCCAGCATCGCGTGGCGCATCCGCTCGCAGCAGGTCTTCACCTGCTGGACTGATGGGTCGGAGGTGTCGATGTCAGAGAGGTCGATCGTGGCGTAGATCGCGTCGGCCATTGCGCGCTGCAGGTCTTTGCGATCCCGAAAATGCTTGTACAGCGCTCCCGGAGTGACGTCGGCAGCGGCTGCCAGTCGGCGCATCGTCAGCGCGTCCAACCCGTTGGCGCCCACGTATTCGTGAGCGATTGCCACCAACGCGTCACGGGTTAATCCACGCTTGACCATCGCAGGCCAGCGTAGAGCGGGCGTTGTTGACAGAGCGGCCGCGCCACCCCAGACTTCCGTAGTGAACAATGTTTACCAAGTGGGGAGTGGGATGGGGACGACAGAGCACCAGGTAGTGATCGCAGGTGCGGGCCCGACGGGATTGATGCTGGCCGGCGAACTGGCGCTGGCCGGAGCTGACGTTGCCGTGATAGAGCGTCGAACCGGTTGTGACCTGGTGGGATCGCGTGCAGGTGGCATGACACCCCGCACGATAGAGGTGCTCGATCAGCGCGGCATTGCCGATCGATTCCTCGCCCAGGGCACCATCGGCCAAAACGGCCACTACGCAGGGCTGTTCTTCGACGTGTCCGATCTGCCGACCCGTCACAACTATGGGCTCGGACTGCTGCAGTACCGCGTCGAGACAATCCTGGCGAACTGGATCGCCGAACTGGGCGTGCCCGTTCACTACGGCCGTGGAATCACGGACTTCACCCGAGACGACTCTGGCGTCGATACCGCGATGTCAGATGGGACGACGCTGCGCTGCGGATACCTGGTCGGGTGCGACGGGGGCCGCAGCGTTGTCCGGAGAAAGGCTGGTATCGGCTTCCCCGGATGGGAGCCATCAATTAGTTGCCTGGTCGCAGACGTCCACATGACCGACGAGCCGCCCTGGGGTTTGCATCGATACGGCGGGTTCCACTCGTTCTTCACCTTCGACGGCGAGGACACCGTGCGGGTGATGGTGGCTGAGCCGCAGGTCGGAAATACAACCGAACCAACTCTGGCCGATCTCACTGAAGCACTTATTGCCGTCTGCGGAACCGACTATGGAATACGTAGCGCCACATGGATTTCCCGGTTCACCGACGCCACTCGCCAAGCCGTGAACTACCGAGCCGGTCGCGTACTGTTGGCCGGCGACGCCGCGCACATCCACTTCCCGATCGGCGGGCAAGGTCTCAACACCGGGATCCAGGACGCAGTGAACCTGGGCTGGAAACTGGCACAGGTCGTGCGCGGCGTATCCGGTGAGGACCTCCTCGACAGCTATCACGCTGAACGGCATCCCGTCGCCGCCCGCGTGCTGCACAACACCATGGCCCAAACCGCGCTCAATGGACCTGGGAAACGCATCGATGCCCTACGGGACACCGTCGCCGAGATCCTCACCCTGCGCGAACCCCGCACGCGGATCGCCGCCATGATGTGTGGCCTGGACATCCACTACGACCTCGGCGACGGGCACCCACTGCTCGGCCGCCGCATGCCAGACCTCGACCTGCAGACTCCCTCCAGCCCCACTCGGGTCTTCACGCTCCTACACCAGGCCCATGGCGTCCTCCTGAACTTCGTTGGCCAACCATGGGACTTCGACATCACGCGCTGGAAGGACCAAGTGTCGACGTTCGACGTGAACTACAAGGGCGCGTGGGAGCTTCCGGTCATCGGCGAGGTTAGTGCTCCGGATGCAGTGCTCATCCGGCCTGATGGCTACGTCGCCTGGGTGGCGGACGGCTCAACCGCGGGATTACCGGATGCGCTCGACAGGTGGTTCACCCAACTGCCCTGCGGTCAGGCGGCGAGCGTCGCCCGGATGCACACCGTGACATACGGCAGCGCCAAGCCCGTCGCATTGGCCAGCGCCGGATGGGTGGCCAACAGCTCGCGCACCTGGCCCAGCGTCTTGCTGCGCACCTCGGTCGGCGAGGTGATGCAGTAACTGCGCGATGCGACCAGATCGATCAAGGCCTGCGGCGTAAGGTAATTCGTCCACTCGACGTGATGCCGCTCGGGCGGCCCGAAGGCCGCGCTCAGGTCCACGTCGAATCGGCCTCCGTCGCCGTCGGATCCGATGATCTGGCCGAGCTCGCGCACCCAGCCGAGCCGTTCGTCGCGCGTGTTCCACACCAGCCCGAGCCTGCCGCCCGGCCGCAGCACGCGGGCGACCTCGGGAATGGCCCGCTCGGGATCCACCCAATGCCAGGCCTGGGCCACCAGCACGGCGTCGACGCTGTCGTCCGGCAACGGGATCTCCTCGGCGGTTCCCAGCAGCGCGTTGGTCTCCGGCAGGGAGGCGCGCAACACCTCGAGCATGTCGGGGATCGGGTCGACGGCCACCACCTCCAGGCCCCGTTCCACCAGCCGGGTGGTCAGCTTCCCGGTGCCGGCCCCGAGGTCGAGCACCTGGCGGGCGCCCCGCGGCAGCAGCCAGTCGATCGCCTCCGGCGGGTAGGACGGGCGGCCGCGCTCATAGGCGGCGGCCGCCGAGCCGAACGACAGGGAGCGCTCGTGGCTGGAACGCGTCACCGCCGGCACGCGACTTCGGTCCCGTCCGTGTCCCCGGCCGCGAGGGCCAGGCCGAGCGTCTTGCGCACCAAGCCCCCGACGGCCTCGGTTTCCACCAGGAAGCCGTCGTGCCCGCAGATCGAGTCCACTACCTGCAGCTCCGCGCAGCCGGGCAGCAGTTCGGCCAGCTCGTCCTGCAGGCGCAGCGGGTAAAGCCGGTCGGAGGTGATGCCGCCTACCACGGCCGGGACCGGGCAGCCCCGCAGGGCTTTCTCGACCCCGCCGCGGCCACGGCCCACGTCGTGGCTGTTCAGCGCCTCGGTCAGCGCAACGTAGCTGCCGGCGTCGAACCGGGCCAGCAGTTTGTCGCCCTGGTGTTCCAGGTAACTCTGCACCGCGTACCGGCCGCCGTTCGCGCGGTCCTCGTCACCCTGCGCGTCATTCGCGAAACGGGTGTCGAGCTCGACCTCGCCGCGATAGGTGAGGTGCGCGAAGCGACGCGCGATCGCCAGGCCGGCGTCCGGCCTGCGCCCAGTCTCGTGATAGTCGCCGCCGTGCCAGTTCGGGTCAGCCTTGATGGCCGCGATCTGCGTTGTCTGTGTGCCGATCTGATCGGCGGTGGCACGCGCCCCGACCGCCAGCAGCAGCCCGGCCCGGACCCGGTCGGGGTGGCCGACCATCCATTCCAAAGCCCTTGCGCCGCCCATGGATCCGCCGACGACGGCGGCGACCCGGTCGATGCCGAGCGCGGACAGCGCGGCAACGTCCGCCGCCACCTGGTCACGCACCGTGATCAGCGGAAACCTTGAACCCCAGGGCTTTCCGTCGCGGGCGCGGGAACTGGGGCCGGTGGAACCGCGGCAACCGCCCAGGACGTTGGTCGCCACCGCGCACCAGCGGTTGGTGTCGATCGGCGCGCCGGGACCGGCGATCCCGTCCCACCAGCCGGCCGTGGGATGCCCCGGTCCGGCGGGCCCGGTGATGTGCGAGTCACCGGTGAGCGCATGCAGCACCACCACCACGTTGTCCCCCGTCGGCGACAGCTCGCCCCAGCGTTGGACCGCGATGCACACGTCGTCGATGACCGCGCCGCTCTCGGTGGTGAGCGAGCCGATGTCGACGAAGCCGAGTTCCCCCTCGGCGGGCAGCGTTTGAGTCGGCATGTCGGAGATTGTCACGTCGGAAACCCCTAGAACGCCGCCACAGCCTGTGGGTCGGAGCTCGCCGCGTGCTTGCGGGCCGCGGCGAAGCCCAGCTCCAGGTCGGCCAGGATGTCGTCGATGCCCTCGATGCCGACCGCCAGCCGCACCAGCCCGGGGCTGACACCGGTGGTGAGCTGCTCCTCCGGGCTCAGCTGGGCGTGGGTGGTCGACGCCGGGTGAATCACCAGCGAGCGCACGTCCCCGATGTTGGCGACGTGACTGTGCAACTTCAGCGCGTTCACGAACGCCCGGCCCGCCTCGACGCCCCCGGCCAGCTCGAACGACAGCACCGCCCCGGTTCCCTTGGGCGCCAGCTTCTTTGCTCGTTCGTGCCACGGCGAACTGGGCAGCCCGGCGTAGTTGACCGACACCACGCCGTCATGGCCGGCGAGGAATTCGGCGACCCGCTGGGCGTTGGCGACGTGCCGCTCGATCCGCAGGCTCAGCGTCTCCAAGCCCTGGGCCACCAGGAAGGCGTTGAACGGCGACGCGGCCGAACCGAGGTCGCGCAGCAACTGCACCCGCGCCTTAAGCGCGTAGGCCGGCGGGCCCAGCTCGGCGAACACCACCCCGTGGTAGCTCGGGTCCGGCTCGGTGAAACCGGGGAAGCGGCCCTGCGTCCAGTCGAAGGTGCCGCCGTCGACGACGACGCCGGCGATCGCGGTGCCGTGCCCGCCCAGGTACTTGGTCGCCGAGTGCACCACGATGTCGGCGCCGTGGGAGAACGGCTGGATCAGGTACGGCGTCGCGATAGTGTTGTCCACGATCAGCGGCACGCCGTTGGCGTGGGCGACGCCGGACACCCCGGGAATGTCGAGCACGTCGATCTTCGGGTTCGAGATGGTCTCGGCGAAGAACGCCTTGGTGTTCGGGCGCACCGCGGCCTGCCAGGAGTCCAGGTCGTCCGGGTCCTCGACGAAGGTGACCTCGATACCCAGCTTCGCCAGCGAGTAGTGGAACAAGTTGTAGGTGCCGCCGTACAGCCGCGGGCTGGAGACGATGTGATCCCCGGCACATGCGAGGTTCAGTATGGCGAACGTCTCAGCCGCCTGCCCCGAGCTGAGGAACAGCGCGGCCACCCCGCCCTCCAGCGCGGCGATGCGCTGCTCGACGACATCGATGGTGGGATTGCCGATCCGGGTGTAAATGTTGCCCGGAACCTCGAGCCCGAACAGGGCCGCGGCGTGCGTGGTGTCGTCGAACACATACGACGTGGTCTGGTAGATCGGCAGCGCGCGGGCGCGGGTGGTCGGGTCGGGCTGCTGCCCGGCGTGGACCTGCTTGGTCTCGAAGGACCAGCGCGCCGCGGGGTCCGGGTCGGTCGTGTTTTCCGAGCTCATGAATGGTTACTTTCTGCTGAAGGTGCTCTGGTGCGAAGAAAGGATGCGATGCCGGCAGCCGGTTAACAGCGGCACGCAACTAGGCGCATCAGCGAACCCGGACAGGGTGAATGGAGGCACATCACGTTTCCCCTCTAGTCAGGGGTCCGTCATGGCGGACCCGCGCTTGCCGTGCAGCCGGCTACTGGCTACTAGACCTGGTCATCACCCGGGGCACCCCACCGCGGTTGGAGGGTTGCCGGCCAGCAAGCCGGGGCTTGATGCTGGCGCTCATGACCAATACGAAGACTATCTTACGGTGCCGACTCCGTGCCAATGGCAGGTCTACACCTGCCTAAACGCCCTTGCTAACGTGACAGGCAGAACGCTGGACCCCCCAGAGATCTGACCGATAGTGAAGATATTGACGCCGGGAGAGGGACCATGAGCGCCGAACAGCCGACCGTCATCTACACCCTGACCGACGAGGCGCCCCTGCTGGCGACCTACGCCTTCCTGCCGATCGTGCGCGCCTTCGCGGAGCCGGCGGGCATCACGATCCAGACCAGCGACATCTCGGTGGCCGCCCGGATCCTGGCCGAGTTCCCCGAGCACCTGACCGAGGAACAGCGGGTGCCGGACAACCTGGGTGAGCTCAGCCGCCTGACGAAGCTGGCCGATACCAACATCATCAAGCTGCCGAACGTCAGCGCGTCGGTGCCCCAGTTGGTCGCCGCGATCAAGGAGCTGCAGGGCAAGGGATTCAAGATCCCGGACTTTCCGCAGAGCCCGAAGACTGACGAGGACAAGGAGATTCGCGACCGCTACGCCAAATGCCTTGGCAGCGCGGTGAATCCCGTGCTTCGCGAGGGCAACTCGGACCGGCGCGCGCCCAAGGCCGTCAAGGAATACGCGCGCAAGCACCCGCACAGCATGGGCGCGTGGTCACCGGCGTCGCGCACGCACGTCGCGACCATGCGGCACGGCGACTTCTACCACGGTGAGAAGTCGATGACGCTGGACCGGGCGCGCAACGTGAAGATGGTGCTGGAGACCAAGGGCGGCGAGACCCTCGAGCTCAAGCCCAGAGTCGAGCTGCGCGAGGGCGACGTCATCGACTCCATGTTCATGAGCAAAAAGGCGCTCTGCGAGTTCTACGAGGAGCAGATGGAGGACGCCTACGAGACCGGCGTGATGTTCTCGCTGCACGTCAAGGCGACGATGATGAAGGTCTCTCACCCGATCGTCTTCGGTCACGCGGTGAAGATCTTCTACAAGGACGCCTTCGCCAAGCACCAGGAACTGTTCGACGAGCTCGGCGTCAACGTCAACAACGGGCTGGTCGATCTGTACAACAAGATCGAGTCGCTGCCCAGGTCGCTGCACGAGGAGATCATCCGCGACCTGCACGCCTGCCACGAACACCGCCCCGAGCTGGCGATGGTCGATTCGGCCAAGGGCATCACGAACTTCCACTCGCCGAGTGACGTGATCGTGGACGCGTCGATGCCGGCGATGATCCGGGCCGGCGGCAAGATGTACGGCGCCGACGGGCGTCAGAAGGACACCAAGGCCGTCAATCCCGAGTCGACGTTTTCCCGCATCTACCAAGAGATGATCAACTTCTGCAAGACCAACGGGCAGTTCGATCCGACCACGATGGGCACCGTGCCGAACGTAGGCCTGATGGCGCAGCAGGCCGAGGAGTACGGCTCGCACGACAAGACGTTCGAGATTCCCCAGGACGGGGTCGCCAATATCGTCGACCTCGACACCGGGGAAGTCCTGCTCACCCAGAACGTGGAGGAGGGCGACATCTGGCGCATGCCCGTCGTCACCGACGCCGCAATCCGCGACTGGGTCAAGCTGGCCGTCACCCGGGCCCGCAACTCGGGCATGACTGTGGTGTTCTGGCTGGACACCGAGCGGCCGCACGAGGTCGAGCTGCGCAACAAGGTGAAGCGGTACCTTAAGGAGCACGACACCGAGGGCCTGGAAATCCAGATCATGCCGCAGGTGTGGGCGATGAGGTACACGATCGAGCGCGCGGTGCGCGGGCAGGACACCATCGCCGCCACCGGAAACATCCTGCGCGACTACCTCACCGACCTGTTCCCCATCCTGGAGCTCGGCACCAGCGCCAAGATGTTGTCCATCGTGCCGTTGATGGCCGGCGGCGGAATGTACGAGACCGGGGCGGGCGGGTCGGCGCCCAAGCACGTCCACCAGCTCGTGGAGGAGAACCACCTGCGCTGGGACTCCCTCGGAGAGTTCCTCGCGCTGGGAGCATGTTTCGAGGACATCGGGATCAAGACCGGCAAAGAGCGCGCCAAGATCCTGGGCAAGACGCTGGACGCCGCGATCGGCAAGCTACTGGACAACAACAAGAGCCCGTCCCGCAAGACGGGCGAACTTGACAACCGCGGCAGCCAGTTCTACCTCGCGCTGTACTGGGCCGAGCAGCTCGCCGCGCAGTCCGACGACGAGGAGCTACGTGTGCACTTCGCCGCCCTGGCTGACGCGCTGAGCAAAAACGAGGCCACGATCGTGGCCGAGCTCGCCGCAGCGCAGGGCGAGGCCGTTGACATCGGTGGCTACTATCGACCGGACGACGAGAAGACGACGGCGGTCATGCGGCCGAGCAAAACGTTCAACGAAGCGCTGGCACGCTCGCAAGCCTAGGGGCAGCGAGGAGGGGGTCGACTCGAGATGTCCGACGGAGGCAAAGTCAAGGTCAAGGGCCCCGTCGTCGAGCTCGACGGTGACGAGATGACCCGCGTCATCTGGAAGTTCATCAAGGACCTGCTGATCCTGCCGCACCTCGACATCAACCTCGAGTACTACGACCTCGGCATCGAGAACCGCGATCGAACCAATGACCAGGTGACGATCGACGCCGCGTATGCCATCAAGCGGCACGGGGTGGGCGTCAAGTGCGCCACCATCACCCCCGACGAGGCCCGCGTCGCCGAGTTCAACCTCAAGAAGATGTGGCTGTCGCCCAATGGCACGATCCGGAACATCCTGGGCGGCACAATTTTTCGTGAGCCCATCGTGATCTCGAACGTCCCCCGGCTGGTTCCGGGCTGGACCAAGCCGATCGTCATCGGCCGGCACGCGTTCGGCGATCAGTACCGGGCGACCAACTTCAAGGTGGACAAGCCGGGCGCCGTGTCGATCACCTTCACCCCGTCGGACGGCAGCGAGCCGATCGTGCATGAGGTGGTCTCCATCCCGGAGGGCGGCGGCGTCGTGATGGGGATGTACAACTTCAAGGAATCCGTCCGGGACTTCGCGCGCGCCTCGCTGGCGTACGGCCTCAACGCCGGGTGGCCGGTGTACCTGTCCACCAAGAACACCATCCTCAAGGCCTACGACGGCATGTTCAAGGACGAGTTCCAGCGCATCTACGAGGAAGAGTTCAAGGACAAGTTCGAGGCCGAGGGGCTCACCTACGAGCACCGGCTGATCGACGACATGGTGGCCGCCTGCCTGAAGTGGGAGGGCGGCTACGTGTGGGCCTGCAAGAACTACGACGGCGACGTCCAGTCGGACCTCGTCGCGCAGGGCTACGGCTCGCTGGGTCTGATGACGTCGGTGCTGATGACGGCCGACGGCAAGACCGTCGAGGCCGAGGCCGCGCACGGCACCGTCACCCGGCACTTCCGGCAGTACCAGGCGGGCAAGCCGACGTCGACCAACCCGATCGCCTCGATCTTCGCCTGGACGCGCGGGTTGCAGCACCGCGGCAAACTCGACAACACGCCGGAAGTGATCGGTTTCGCCCAGACGCTGGAAAGCGTGGTCATCGCGACCGTCGAGAGCGGCAAGATGACCAAGGATCTCGCCATCCTCATCGGTCCGGATCAGGAGTGGCAGCAGAGCGAGCAGTTCCTCAACTCGATCGCCGAGAACCTCGAGAAGGCTTTGGCCGGCTGAAGTCCGGCGGGCGGTGTCCCGCGCCGGTACCCGCGGTCATGCCGCGGCCGCCGACCGGTCAGTATGCCGCGATCCGGGGTTGCGTGCCGAAATGCAGCGCTCCAGACCACTCCCACCCGCGTTCCTGCGCGAGCCCGTGCTGAGCGATCATGCCCACCGCGCAGCTGGTCAAGAAACGGCTCGTCTCCCGCTGCTATCGTTGCGAACATTTCTCCGAGCGTGTCGAAGACGTAGCTGCGTGAAACACCGATCATCGTCGCCGCGCGAGCCAAGCCGGCTCGAGACCTCCGGTTCATCGGCGGCCGAGCGCAGTATCGCCCTGCTGGTCTCGCCCTCCAGCGCCTCGCGCGCGTCGTCTAGAGCGCTTCAGTCGCCGTCCCCAGGGGCGCTCCGACCCCCGGCCGTTCGGCCAAATGTGTTGGGCAGTCGGCGAGTTGGTGGTCTGGTCGGCGACGAGCGCGCCGCGAGGACTAGGTAGGGCAAACCGTCACGGAACGGCTTGTGGTCAAGAGGCTTTCATGGGGGATCTACCCTAGTGATGCCACGGGGGCGGCGTTGTAGGCGCTGCGTTCGTTGCGGGTGGCGAACGCCGGCGCCTGGCGGGCCTTTTCCGGCTCCGGTTCAATGGTGCCTCCCCTGGGCCCAAAACCTGCCCAAAACCCGCGGTGTCTCGGGCCCTGGGGATGCGGGCTACGTGCCGATTGGGCTGTCCCAGAGCCTGGGCCAAGGTTCCGAATGCGTATCGCGTCAACGCCCTTCGGCTCCGGGTGGGGCGACCGGCCGCCCGGAATGGTTTTGTGATATCGACCATTACGCAATGGGTGTAGAGTCGTCGGGAGCGCATGAAGGATGCGGCTGGCGAGGGCGAGATGAGATATCCACCGGATCACAAGCAGAAGGCGCGCGCTGCGCTGCTGCAAGCCGGCATGCGATCGATGAAGGTCAATGGCTTCAACGGGGTGGGGGTCGACGGACTTGCCGCCGCGGCGGACGTGACCTCAGGAGCGTTTTACTCGAACTTCCCTAATAAGGAAGCGATGCTCGAGGCGATCGTCGAGGCCGGTGTCGGTGAGCCGCTGCTGTCCGACACCGAATCCGGCAGCAAGGCCGAGCGGCGCGCGCAGTTGAAGAAGTTTCTCGCGGAGTATCTCAATGCCGACCACGTGTCCGATCCGGCCGAGGGTTGCGTTATGCCCGCGCTCAGCGCAGACGTCGGCCGGGCGGGAACGGCGGCGCGACTCGCATACGAACGCAAGATCACCGCGATGGCCGGTCGGGTGGCGGACCTGCTCGACGGTGCCCGAGCCGACCGTGAGCGTCGAGCGTGGAGCATCGTCTCGCTCATCGTGGGTGCCGTCTCAATCTCGCGCGCCATGTCTGACGCCGCCTCGCAAGCGGCGGTGATCGCCGCCGCGCAGCGGACTGTCGACAAGCTCGTTGCGCCGGTCAAACGACCTTGACGGGCTCCACCTGCGGAGCGGACGGGCCGATCGGTCGATCGAGGCTGAGGGCGCCGGCGGAATTCAGCCGGGCCGCGCGATTCGTTGAATATCGACCGTGATGTCCCGGCGCCATCACCCCTCGCTCGCGGCGCTCGGTCCAGGTCTCCAACCAATGCGTTTGCGGTCAACGTGTTTGAGGGGCGCCGAAGGAGCGCACGCGTCGACGTAAGCCTCGACAGGGTGGGGGCCGGTCGGCTGCGACACCAACGGGCTCCCGTCCACCGGTGGGACGGGGCCGGCGAGGGCTGAGTGGTCGACTAGCCCGCCGGCTGCTGGCTGTCGCGCGTCTCGCGGGTGCACCCGTCGATGAAACCGCTGATCACTTCGGTGACCCGGTCGGGCGCCTCGAACATCGGGACGTGCCCCACGCCTTCGAGCTCGGTGACCTGGTGGTCCGGCAGGTGGTTGGTGAAGTGCCGGCTGAATTTGGGCGCCGGGATCACGCGGTCCTTCCCGCACACCACCAGGTGCGCGGGAACCGCGTTGTCGGCGAGCTCCCGCAGGCCGTGCAGCAGCGTCGCCTTGACGAGGAGCTGGAAGTAGGCGGGGCAGTGCGCCACGTCGTCGATGCAGCTCAGGATGTCCGCGTCGCTGACCGCGTCCGGCGATCCGCTGATCGCGTACGTCGCCAGTTGACGGCTGAACGGCAGGCGCATGACGCGCGGCCCGAACGCCCAGGCCAGCAGCAGCAACGGGATGCCCAGGATGAACTTGAAGATCACCTCGAACTTGTGCGGGCTCCACCGCGTCCAGCCGCCCGCGGGCGCGATGCCGGTGACGCTGCGGGCCCGCCCGCGCCGCTCCAGCTCGAATGCCACCCAGCCGCCCAGGGAGTTCCCCACGATGTGGGCGGTGTCCCAGCCCAGCTCGTCCATCTGGCGCTCGACGTGGTCGGCGAGCACCGCCGAGGACAAGAACCAGGTGCCGGCGCGCGGGCCGCCGTTGTGGCCGGCCATCGTCGGGGCGAAGACCTCGTAGCGGCCGGTGTCGGCCAGCCGCCGGGCCACGCCCTCCCATACCCCCTGGGACAGCAGGAACGGGTGCAACAGCAGGACCGGCTCCCCGGAGCCGATGTGGATCGGTGGACGGTTCCCCATATCCGTGACAGTAAATGCGGTACCGCCGGTACCGCAAGCGAGCGCCCTGCCGGCCGGGCTCTGGAAGGCTGGCCCCCGGCTGGCCGGGCACTCGGCGACGGGACTGGTCGGGCAGGTGTCGGCGACGGGACTGGCCGGGCAGGCGCGGGCAGGCGCGGGAATGCAAGGAAAGACGCTCGTGAAAAGATCGAGGCATCATGAACACCCCGACCGAACCCCGCCGGATCTTCTCCGGCGTGCAGCCCACCTCTGACTCGCTTCACCTCGGCAACGCGCTGGGAGCCATCACCCAGTGGGTCGCGCTGCAGGACGAGCATGACTCGTTCTTCTGCGTGGTCGACCTGCACGCGATCACGATCGCGCAAGACCCGGCGGCGCTGCGGCACCGGACGCTGGTGACGGCGGCGCAGTACCTGGCGCTGGGCATCGACCCCGGCCGCAGCACCGTCTTCGTGCAGAGCCACGTGCCGGCGCACACCCAGCTGGCGTGGGTGCTGGGCTGCTTCACCGGCTTCGGTCAGGCGTCGCGCATGACGCAATTCAAGGACAAGTCGACGAAGCAGGGCAGCGACTCGACCACCGTCGGGCTGTTCACCTATCCGGTGCTGCAGGCCGCCGACGTCCTGGCCTACGACAGCGACCTGGTGCCCGTGGGCGAGGACCAGCGCCAGCACCTGGAGCTCGCGCGCGACGTCGCGCAGCGCTTCAACAGCCGGTTCCCGGACACGTTCGTGGTTCCCGACGTGCTCATCCCCAAGGTCACCGCGAAGATCTACGACCTGGCCGACCCGACGTCGAAGATGAGCAAGTCGGCGTCCTCGGACGCCGGGCTGATCAACCTGCTCGACGATCCGGCGGTGTCCGCCAAGAAGATTCGCTCGGCGGTCACCGACAGCGAACGCGAGATCCGGTACGACCTCGAAGCCAAGCCGGGCGTTTCGAACCTGCTGAGCATCCAGTCGGCCGTCACGGGGGTGGGGATCGACAAGCTCGTCGAGGGCTACGCCGGGCGCGGCTACGGCGACCTGAAGAAGGAGACCGCCGAGGCGGTCGTCGAGTATGTCGGCCCCATCAAGGCGCGCGTCGACGAACTGATGTCCGACCGTGCCGAATTGGAGTCGGTGCTGGGCGCCGGCGCGGCCCGCGCCGAGGACGTGGCCGGCAAGACCGTGCGTCGGGTCTACGATCGGCTGGGCTTCCTCCCGCAGCGGGAATAGGTTTCACACATGAACGAGCCGGCCAAGCCGGGGATTTTGGACCGTTTGCGGGCCCGGTACGACTGGCTGGACCACGCCGTGCGCGCCTACCAGCGCTTCGACGACCGCAACGGTGGATTCTTCGCGGCCGGGCTCACCTATTACACGATCTTCGCGCTGTTCCCTTTGCTGATGGTCGGGTTCGCGGTCTTCGGCTTCCTGCTCGCGACCCGCCCCCGGCTGCTGGCCACGATCGACGATCACATCCGGGCACAGGTGTCGGGCCCGCTCGGGGACCAGCTGCTGGAACTGATCGACTCGGCGATCGACGCCCGGGCATCGGTCGGCGTGATCGGCCTGGCGACGGCCGCCTGGGGCGGCCTGAGCTGGATTTCGCACCTGCGGCAGGCCCTCACCGAGATGTGGTGGGAGCACTCCGTGGACTCGCCGGGTTTCGTGCGCAACAAGGTCTCCGACCTGGTGGCGATGCTCGGGACGTTCGCGGTGACGGTGGCGACCATCGCGCTGACCACGCTGGGCCACGAGCAGCCGATGGCCGCGGTGCTGAGATGGGCTGGCATACCGGAGTTTTCGGTGTTCGACTGGCTCTTCCGGGGCATCTCGATCGCGGTGTCGGCGCTGGTGTCCTGGCTGCTGTTCACCTGGATGATCGCCAGGCTGCCCCGGGAGAGGGTCAGCCTGGTCGACTCGATGCGGGCCGGGCTGATGGCGGCGGTCGGCTTCGAGATCTTCAAGCAGGTGGCATCGATCTACCTGCGGGTGGTGTCGCGCAGCCCGGCGGGTGCCACGTTCGGGCCGGTGCTGGGCCTGATGGTGTTCGCCTACATCACCGCCTATCTCGTGCTGTTCTGCACCGCCTGGGCGGCGACCACCTCGACCGATGCGCGCCGTCGCCCCGTCGAGCCACCGCCCCCGGCCATCATCGCCCCCCGGGTGCAGCTGGACGAGGGCCTCAGCGCGCGCCAGACGCTGACCGCGATGGGACTGGGAGCAGTTGTGGCGCTGGCCTTTTCGCGCCTGACCCGCTGGCAGCGCTAGGCCGGCGTTAGGCCGGCGTTAGTCTGTGGCGACCCGCCACTCGCCGCGCACCATCACCGCCCGGACGCCGAGGTCCTCGTCCAGCGCGACGAGGTTCGCGTCGTAACCCGCGCGCAGGTGTCCCACCCGATCGAGGCCCAGGGCCCGCGCCGGCGTGGCGGCGGTCATCCGGGCGGCGGCGGGCACCCCCGCGAGTGTGGCGGCGGCCCGGAAGATCTGAGCCATGGTGGCGGTGCTGCCCGCGACCGTCGACCCGCCGCGCACCCGCGCGACGCCGGACTCCACGTCGATTGGCACGGCGCCGAGTGTGTATGCGCCGTCGCCGCATCCGGCCGCGGCGATGGCGTCGGTGACCAGCGCGACGCGGCCGGGTCCCGCCGCCCGGATCGCGGCGCGGAGCACGGCCGGGTGCACGTGCACGCCGTCGGCGATGAGCTCGCACGTCACCCGCGAGTCCTGCAGCAGCGCCAGCGCCGGCCCCGGCTCGCGGTGGTGCAGCGGCGGCATCGCGTTGAATAGGTGGGTGGCGACCGTGGCACCGGCGGTGACGGCCCGCTCGGCCTGCTCGTAGGTAGCATCGGTATGGCCAACGGCCACAACGACTCCCGCGTCCAGGAAGCGTCGGATCGCCGCGCCGGCGCCGGGCAGTTCCGGGGCCAGCGTGACCATCCGGATGGCGTCGCCACCGGCCGTCAGCACGGCGTCGACCTCGGCGGGTTCCGGGGGACGCGTCTGGGCGGCGTCGTGTGCCCCACAGCGCGCACGGCTCAGCCACGGCCCCTCCAGGTGGATGCCGGCGACCGTGCCCTCATGGGTGGCCCCGGCGAGGGCGCGGACGCCGGCGAGGAGCACGGCGGGCGGTGCGGTGACCAGGCTCGCGAGCGTGGTGGTGGTGCCGTGGCGCAGATGGAAGCTGGCCGCCGTTGTGATGGCGGTGGGATCGGTGTAGGACGCGCCGCCGCCGCCGTGCACGTGCATGTCGACGAAGCCTGGCACCACGGTGCAATCCGGGAAGTCGTGGTCGGCCGGCCGGGGCGCGGGGCCGGCGCCGCAGGCCAGGATCCGGCCGCCGGAGGTCTCCAGCCACCCCGGCCGGGCGAGGTCCCCGTCGAGGACCATCGCCCCGGCGCGCAGCAGTGTCACCCGTTCTCCCAGCGGCCGCCGTTTTCCCAGAAGTGGCGTATGTCCTCGAGCGGGCGACCCTTGGTCTCGGGCGCATACCGGTAGACGAAGCCCAGCGCGAACACCGCGAGGGCCGCGAACACCGCGAAGGTGCCCGCGCCGCCGAGCGAATGGAGCATGGTCAGGAAGACGGCGGCGACAATCGCGTTGGCCACCAGATTGGAGGTCAGCATCACGCTCGACCCGATGGAACGCAGCCGGGTGGGGAAGCTTTCGCTGGCGTAGACCCAGCCCAGCGAGCCGAAACCCATGGTGTAGCCGACGATGAACAGCAGCACGCCGGCGAACCCGAGGATCACCCCGCCGGCGCCCCGGCCGAACACGATCAGCAGGACGACGTCGGCGGCGATCATCATCGCGATGCCACACAACAGGATCGGCCGTCGCCCGACCCTGTCGACGAGCAGCAGCGCGATGCCCACCGCCGCCAGGCCGGCGACCTGCACCAGCGCCGGCAGCGCCAGCAGGGCGAAGTCGCCGGTGAAGCCCATCGCCGCGAATATCCTTGGGCTGTAGTAGATGATCGCGTTGATGCCGGTGATCTGGATGAGGAAGCCGAGCGTGATGACGAAGGCGGTGGCCCGCGCGTACGGCGGTCGCAGCATCTCGGCCGCCCCGCCGCCCCCCTCACCGAGCGCGCGGCCGATCTCGGCCAGCTCGGCGTCGACGGCGTCGGCGTCGAGGGCGGGCTCCACGCGCAGTAGCGCGGCGCGGGCGTCGTCGTCCCGGCCTCGCAGCAGGTACCAACGGGCGGTGTCGGGCATCCGGGCAACCAAGGGCAACAACAGGATTGCGGGCACGGCGGCCAGACCCAGCATCCACCTCCAGCTGTGCGTTCCGGCCAGCAGGTAGCCCGTCAGGTAGCCGACGATGAGGCCGCTGACCACGGCGAGCTGATAGGCCGTCAGCAGCGAGCCGCGCACCGCCGCGGGGGCCGATTCGGCGACATACACCGGAATGACCACCACCGACACCCCGATGGTCAGGCCCACCAGTAACCGTGCTGCCAGGAGCATCGGCAGCGACACCGAGAACGCGTCCAGCAACGCGAACGCCGCGTAGGCGACCAGGATCAACACGACGGATCTCTTGCGGCCGATCCTATTGGCGAGCACGCCGGCGCCGAGCGCGCCGGGGATCTGGCCGAGCACCACCATCGTCGTCAGCAGCTCCTGCTGCCGGGTGGTGAGCCCGAAATCGTCGGTGACGAAGAGCTGGGCTCCGGCGATGATGGACAGGTCGTAGCCGTAGATGAGACCGACGCTGGCGGCCGTGAGCCCGACCAGCGCGCCGCGCAGCCGGGCGGCCCGCGCGGTCAACGGTGTTGGGGTCGGCGGTTCATCGAGCGTGCGACCATGATCAAGCTAAACACGACGATGGTGCCGACGACGACGACGCCCACCCGCACGGGCATCGCGTCCGCCGACGGGATGAGGCCCGCCGCCTGGGCGCCGGTCTGCCGGTCCGTGGCGCTGTCGTGCTTCGCCAGCACCGAGGGGTCGGGCTCGACCAGCGATCCGACCTGGGTGCCCTGCGGGGTGGCAAAGCCGTAGTCGAGCAGGTGCGCCGCCTGTTCCCAGGGGGCGATCGGCACCCGCGTCCCGTGCAGCAGCACCGCCATCAGCCGCCGCCCGTTGCGGTTGGCCGCGCCCACGAACGTCTGGCCGGCGTCGTCGGTGTATCCGGTCTTGCCGCCCAGCGCGCCGGGATACTTGTAGAGCAGCTGGTTGTCGTTCTCCAGCTCGTATCCGGGGTGGTCGCCGTGGCCGGGAAAGTCGAACGAGCGAGTGGCGACGATGTCGGCGAAAGTCGGGTTCTGCCAGGCGTAGCGGTAGAACAGCCCGATGTCGTAGGCCGACGTGCTCATGCCCGGGCCGTCCAGGCCGGACGGCGTCGCCACCCGGGTGTCGCGGCCGCCGAGCTTGGCGGCCAGCACGTTGATCTTCTCCACCGCCTGCTGCATTCCGCCGAGCTGCATGGCCAGTGCGTGGGCGGCGTCGTTGCCGGAATGCATCAGCAGGCCGTGCAGCAACTGGTTGATCGTGAACATCCCGCCCTCGTCGACGCCCACCTTGGTGCCCTCGGCGGCGGCGTCCTCGGCGGTGCCCGGCACCGACTTGTTGAGGTTGAATGCGTTGATCGACGCCATCGCGACGAGCACCTTGATGATGCTGGCGGGCCGGTGCCGGCCATGGGGGTCCTTGGCGGCGACGACGGCCCCGCTGTCGAGGTCGGCCACCAGCCACGCGTCGGCCGACACGTCGGTCGGCAGCGGCGGCGTGTCCGGCGCCGTGACGATGCCGCAGTCGCCCAGCGCCTCGCCGCCGATCGGCTTGGCCGGAACCGCCAACGGGATCGGTGGGTCGCCGGCTTGCGGCGCCTCCGACGAGTCGACCGCCGGAGGCGTGTTGACCTTGAAGGGGCAATTCGCCGGTGCCGCGCTGGGGCCGGGGTTCGGCTCGGCGGTCGCCTTCGGGAGGGCGCCGGTCGCCGCGAACAGCACCGGGGCCGCCGTCAGGAAAGCCGCCGCTGCCAGGCATGATGCGGAGCGCAGGAAGTTCATTGTGTGTGCAGACTAGGCGATCCGCGCCCCGATTCCGGGGAGCCGCGCTGTGACTGCTGGGACGCAAGTTGCTTCCGGCCTTGCCCCCGGCGGGCGCCGGCACTCCTCGCCGACGATGGGCTCGGGTAGGTTCATGACATGACCTCAGCGCAGGAGGTCGCCCAATTCGAGTCGCTGCGACCGCATCTCATGGCCGTCGCCTACCGGTTGACGGGCACGGTGGCCGACGCCGAGGACATCGTGCAGGACGCCTTTTTGCGCTGGGACCGGCAGGACTCTGACATCGCCGATCTGCGTGCGTGGCTGACGACGGTGGTCAGCCGGCTCGGCCTGGACAAGCTGCGGTCGGCCGCGCACCGCCGCGAGACCTACACCGGCAACTGGCTGCCCGAACCCGTCGTCACCCCGTTGTCCCAGGAGGCCGACCCGCTGGCCGCCGTGGTGGCCCACGAGGATGCCCGGTTCGCGGCGATGGTGGTGCTGGAGCGGCTGTCGCCGGATCAGCGGGTGGCGTTCGTGCTGCACGACGGGTTCGCCGTGCCGTTCGCCGAGGTGGCGCGGGTGCTCGGCACCACCGCGGCCGCCGCCCGGCAGCTGGCATCGAGGGCGCGCAAGGCGGTCGCCGCGCAACCGCCGCCGAAGCCCGATCCCTCGCACGACGAGGTCGTCGGCCGCCTCATGGCGGCCATGGCCGCCGGCGACGTGGACGAGGTGGTGGCACTGCTGCACCCGGACGTGATCTTCACCGGCGACTCAAACGGCAAGGCGCCGACGGCCGTTCAGGTCATCCACGGGCGTGACAAGGTGGTGCGGTTCATGCTCGGACTGGCCCACCGCTATGGCCCGGCGTTTTTCACCGCCCAGCAGCTCGCCCGGGTGAACGGCGAGCTCGGCGCCTACACCGCGGGCACCCCCGGTGACGACGGCCACCGGGGCATGCTGCCGCGGATCACGGCGTTCACCGTGCGCGACGGCAAGGTCTGCGCGCTGTGGGATATCGCCAATCCCGACAAGTTCACCGGCTCTGGGCTGGGGGCTGCCGGTCGCCCCACGGAATCCGGCACGCCGCACCGGAACTGAAGCCCTGCTCGGTGATGCCGAGCGCGGAGTTGACGCGAGCGCGCATGTTCTCTAGGCCGATCTGATAGGTCAGCTCGATCACGCCCCCGTCGCCGAAGCGGGCACGCAGGTCGGCGACCTGCTCGTCGGTGACGGTGTGCGGGTCGGTCGTCATCGCGTCGGCGTAGGCGATGGCGGCGCGTTCGTCATGGGTGAAGGCGGAAGAGGTCGTGTACCGGTCGATTTCCTGCAGGCGGGCGACGTCAAGGCCGTCCAGGCGCTGCAGCATGGATCCGAAGTCGACACACCAGGAGCAGCCGACGGTGCGCGCCGTCCAGTACACCGCCAGTTCCCGGACGCTGACCGGCAGCATGCGCGACGCCCGCTCGACCATCGTCTCGTGCACGGCTCCGGCGAGCATCAGGCCGCGATGGTGGGCGGCGACGGTGAAGGGCTCGGGCACCTGGCCGTAGCGCCGCCTGGCGATCCGGTACATGGCGCGGGTCAACAGCCCGGCACGTTCGGGGGACAGGGGTTCGATGCGGGTTTTCTGCGTCATGACCTTGAAGACGGGATGGGCCGCGAAAGTGTGACGGCCGTACGCGCGGCGGCGGCAATCCGCCCCGAGAGCAGCGGGATATCCGTAGCATGCGGCTAGCCTTTTCGAATTGATGAACGGCGGTGTGATTGCTAGTCAACGATGCCCGCGGTGTCTAGCCGGCGGGCCGATCAGTACGACTGGCTCTCCGGCTACCTTGCTTCGCGGGGCATCGGCGGTGCCACTCGGGCGGTGATGGCGCTCATTTCGGGATCGATGGCGTTATGCCTTGTCGCCTTGCTGGCCAGCTCGGACGGTCCCCGCGGATCGGTACCGGTGGCGATGATGTGGGTGGCCGTCGCCGGTGGGGTGGCGGGCGTGCTGCTGTGGGCGTGGCGCTGGCCGACGCGCAGGCAGTCCATCGTGTTCGCCCTGACGTGCAACACCGCCGTCGCGTTGGCATGCCTGGCGCATCCGAACCCGCTGGCCGCGCTGATCGGCTGCATCGCCTTCGCAACCTTCGGCGCTTACATGGCGTTCTTTCACACCACCGGATTCGTGCTGTACAACTTTGCCGTCGCCGCCGCCGTCGGCGCTTGGGAGGCGTTTTCGCTGGCCCGATCCGGCCATCTCAGCCTCGGCGGGGTGGATCTGTGGTTGGTGATCGAAGTGAACATCGCGCTACCGCTCGCCATTCGAATCTTGATGCGCGCCTTGACGGGGGATTTGCTGCAGGCCGACCGAGATCCCCTGACCGGCCTGCTGAACAGGCGCACATTTCAGCACGAAGCGTTGGGGATGATCTTGGCCCGACGCGGCATCGACTCCCACCTCGTGGTCATGCTGATCGACCTCGACCACTTCAAGGCGATCAACGACCGGCTTGGTCACGCCGCGGGGGACCGCGCGCTGGTTCAAGTTGCCCAAGCGCTGTCGGCCGCTTCCGACGACTCGGTGGTGGCGCGCAGCGGTGGTGAGGAGTTCCTCTTGGCGGCCACGTCCTCGAGCTGCAACGCCGAGCCGTTGGCCGCGAGGATATGCTGGGCGATCGCGGCGTCGACCGCCGGAGTGACCGCCAGCATCGGCACCGCGTGCGCCGACCTCGACGACACCGCGTCCGAACCGCAATCGGTTCTGGCGGAGTTGATCACCGCCGCCGACGCGGCCATGTACCAGGCCAAGCGGATGGGCGGCAACCGGAGCAGCCATCACAAGCCGTGTGACCGCCCCAGGTGATCAGCGCGTGAACATCAACGCGCGCTTGACTTCCTGGATCGCCTTGGTGACCTGGATGCCGCGCGGGCACGCCTCGGTGCAGTTGAACGTGGTCCGGCACCGCCACACCCCGTCCACCTCGTTGAGGATGTCGAGGCGCTCGGCCGCGGCCTCGTCGCGGCTGTCGAAGATGAACCGGTGCGCGTTGACGATCGCCGCCGGGCCGTAGTAGGTGCCCTCGTTCCAGAAGATCGGGCAGCTGGTCGTGCAGGCCGCGCACAGGATGCACTTGGTGGTGTCGTCGTAACGCGCGCGGTCGGTGGGGCTCTGGATGCGTTCGCGCGTCGGCGGGTTCCCGGTGGTGACCAGGTACGGCTTCACCGCGCGGTAGGCGTCGAAGAACGGTTCCATGTCGACCACCAGGTCCTTTTCCACGGGCAGTCCGCGGATCGGTTCGACCGTGATGGTCAGCGTCTTGCCGGGCTTGGGCTTGGCGGGCAACAGGTCGCGCATCAGTACCTTGCACGCCAGCCGGTTGACGCCGTTGATGCGCATGGCGTCCGACCCGCACACCCCGTGGGCGCAGGACCGCCGGAAGGTCAGCGTCCCGTCGAGGTAGCTCTTCACATAGATCAGCAGGTTGAGCAGCCGGTCGCTCGGCAGGCAGGGCACCCGGAAGCTCTGCCAGCCACCGGTTTCGGTGAACGCTTCGGGCTGATCCGGATTGAACCGGGCGATCTTGAGCGTCACCATCACCGCGCCCTCGGGGATCGGGGGCAACGGCCGTTCTGCTGGTGGCTCCGGCGCCGAGGTCGGCGCTGAGGTCGGCTCCACGTCCGCGGTCATCAGTACTTCCGTTCCTTCGGTTCGTAGCGGGTCTGCACGACGGGCTTGAAGTCCAGGGCGATGTCGCTGAGCAGGTCGGTGCCCTGCTTGTAGGCCATCGTGTGGCGCATGTAGTTGACGTCGTCGCGGTTCGGGTAGTCCTCGCGGGCGTGCCCGCCCCGCGATTCCTTGCGGTTCAGCGCGCCCACCACGGTCACCTCGGCCAGCTCCAGCAGGAAGCCGAGCTCGATCGCCTCGAGCAGGTCGCTGTTGTATCGCCTTCCCTTGTCGTGCACCGTGATCCGGGAGTAGCGCTCCTTGAGCGCATGAATGTCCGTCAGGGCCTGCTTCAGCGTCTCCTCGGTGCGGAAGACGGCGGCGTTGTTGTCCATCGACTGTTGCAGCGCGCCGCGGATGTCGGCGACGCGCTCGTTGCCGTGCTCGGAGAGGATGTCGCCCACCCAGCCGACCACCATCGCCTCCGGGTTGGGCGGCATGCCGACGAAGTCGTGCCCGTCGGCGTAGTCGGCGGCCGCGATGCCGGCGCGGCGGCCGAAGACGTTGATGTCCAGCAGGGAGTTGGTGCCCAGCCGGTTGGCGCCGTGCACCGACACGCACGCGCACTCACCCGCCGCGTACAGGCCCGGCACGGTGGAGGTGTTGTCCCGCAACACCTGTCCCGTCACCGTGGTCGGGATGCCGCCCATCACGTAGTGGCACGTCGGGTACACCGGGACCAGCTCGTGCACCGGGTCCACGCCCAGATAGGTGCGGGCGAATTCGGTGATGTCGGGCAGCTTGGACTCCAGCACGTCCTCGCCCAGGTGGCGCACGTCGATGTAGACGTAGTCCTTGTGCGGACCTGCGCCGCGGCCCTCGAGGACTTCCAAAACCATTGAGCGGGCCACGATGTCGCGCGGGGCCAGGTCGACGATCGTCGGGGCGTAGCGCTCCATGAATCGCTCACCCTCGCCGTTGAGCAGCCGGCCGCCCTCGCCGCGCACCGCCTCGGAGATCAGGATGCCCAGGCCGGCCAGGCCGGTCGGGTGGAATTGGTGGAACTCCATGTCCTCCAGCGGGAGCCCCTTGCGGAAGACGATGCCGATGCCGTCCCCGGTGAGCGTGTGCGCGTTGGAGGTCGTCTTGTACATTCGGCCCGAGCCGCCGGTGGCGAGCACCACGGCCTTGGCGTGAAACACGTGAATCTCGCCGGTGGCCAGCTCGTAAGCCACCACGCCGGTGGCCACCGGGCCGCTCGGGGTCTGCGTCAAAACCAGGTCCAGGGCGTAGAACTCGTTAAAGAACTGCACGTCGTGCTTGACGCAGTTCTGGTAGAGGGTCTGCAGAATCATGTGGCCGGTGCGGTCGGCGGCGTAGCACGCGCGGCGCACCGGGGCCTTGCCGTGGTCGCGCGTGTGCCCGCCGAACCGGCGCTGGTCGATGCGGCCCTCGGGGGTGCGGTTGAACGGCATCCCCATCTTTTCCAGATCGAGCACCGCGTCGATCGCTTCCTTGCACATGATCTCCACGGCGTCCTGGTCGGCGAGGTAGTCGCCGCCCTTGACGGTGTCGAACGTGTGCCATTCCCAGTTGTCGTCCTCGACGTTGGCCAGCGCCGCGCACATGCCGCCCTGGGCGGCGCCGGTGTGGCTGCGGGTGGGGTAGAGCTTGGTGAGCACCGCGGTCCGCACCCGGGGTCCGGCCTCGACGGCGGCCCGCATGCCGGCACCGCCCGCGCCGACGATCACCACGTCGTATCGGTGTTGCTGGATCAACTGCGGATCGCCTCCATCAGGAAATGTTGGGGTCGAACGTCAGGATCACGTAGGTGCCCAGCACCAGCGTGAAGCCCATCGACAGCAGCAGGATGCTGTTGAGCCAGAAGCGGGTGACGTCCTTGCGGCTGTAGTCGTCGATGATGGTGCGCAGGCCGTTGCCGCCGTGCAGCTGGGCCAGCCACAGCAGCGCCAGGTCCCAGAACTGCCAGAACGGCGACGCCCAGCGCTGGGCCACGAAGTTGAAGTCCAGGCGGTAGACGCCGTTGTCCCACATCAGCGTGATGAACAGGTGCCCGATCGCCAGGGCCACCAGCGCCACCCCGGAGAACCGCATGAACAGCCACGCGAACTTCTCGAAGTTGGGGATGCCCGCGCGGCGCCGCGGCGAGCGCGGGTTGTCCAGGCTGGCGGGGCGGTCGTGGCTGCGCTGCCGCACCGGCGCGGGCTGGCCTCTTTGAAATTGAGGGCCGAGCTGAAGGTCGGGGCTGCTCATCGGAAGTGCTCCCACATGTGGATGCCGGTCACCACGGCCGCCGGGACCATCAGCAACAGGAAGACGACGGCGACGATCCACAGCATCAGCTTCTGGTATCGGGTCCCCTCGGACCAGAAGTCGATGAGGATCACCCGGATCCCGTTCAACGCGTGGAACAGCACCGCCGCGACCAGGCCGTACTCCATCAGCCCGACGATCGGCGTCTTGTAGTCCGCCAGCACCGCGTTGTAGGTCTGCGGGCTCACCCGCAGCATCGCCGCATCCAGCACGTGGACGAACAGGAAGAAGAAGATGGTCGCGCCGCTGATGCGGTGGAGCACCCAGGACCACATCCCAGGGTCACCCCGGTAGAGGGTGCGCGGTGGCCGCCGCTTGCGCGACGGCGCCTTCGGTAACCCCGCGTCAGCCGCCTCCGCGGTCGTCGCCTGTGTACTCACCCCTGTCCTCACCGCCCTTCCCGGGCACTCGCCCACAGCCAAGCCGGGCAGTCCAGCCTAACCCGGCGAGTTAGCCCGCGGCGCCGAACTCACCGCCAGGCGAAATGGGGTTTGGGTCTAGGGTGACCTGGGGACACGGCCCTTCGGAGGTAGCGGGTTGAACACGCCGGGAATCGACTGGGATCACTTGCGCGACAAGGCAACTCAGGCATCGACGGGTGCGTATGCGCCCTACTCGCGATTTCGGGTCGGCGCCGCCGCGTTGGTCGACGACGGCCGCGTCGTCACCGGGTGCAATGTGGAGAACGTCTCATATGGCCTTGGTCTCTGTGCCGAATGCGGGGTGGTCTGCGCCCTGCACGCAACGGGGGGTGGGCGGCTGGTCGCCCTGGCGTGCGTGGACGCGGGTGGCTCGGCGCTGATGCCCTGTGGACGCTGCCGCCAGGTGCTGCTGGAGCATGGCGGCCCCGAGTTGCTGGTGGACCATCCGGCCGGGCCGCGCCGCCTCGGCGACTTGTTGCCCGACGCGTTCGGGCCCGAGGATCTGGCGTGAGCCTCCCGTTCGACGCGCCGACGCTGATCAAGACGAAGCGGGACGGCGGCCGGTTGTCCGACGCCGCCATCGACTGGGTGATCGGCGCCTACACCGCCGGTGTCGTCGCCGAGGAGCAGATGGCGGCCCTGCTGATGGCGATCGTCTTTCGCGGCATGGACCGCGGCGAGCTGGCGCGCTGGACGGCGGCGATGGTGGCGTCCGGGCCGCGCCTGGATTTCGGTGACCTGCCGCTGCCGACCGTGGACAAGCATTCCACCGGAGGGGTGGGGGACAAGATCACCCTGCCGCTGGTGCCCGTCGTCGCAGCCTGCGGTGCGGCGGTGCCGCAGGCCTCGGGCCGCGGGCTCGGTCACACCGGCGGCACCCTGGACAAGCTGGAGTCCATCGCCGGGTTCACCGCCGACCTGCCCAGCGGCCGGGTGCGCGAGCAGCTGCGCGGCGTGGGCGCGGCCATCTTCGCCGCCGGCGAGCTGGCCCCGGCCGACGCCAAGCTGTACGCGCTGCGCGACGTGACCGGCACCGTCGAGTCGCTGCCGCTGATCGCCAGCTCGGTGATGAGCAAGAAGCTGGCCGAGGGCACGGGCGCGCTGGTGCTCGACGTAAAGGTGGGGTCGGGGGCGCTGATGGCCTCCGAGGCGCAATGCCGCGACCTGGCGCGCACCATGGTCGAGCTGGGCGCGTCCTACGGCGTGCCGACCCGCGCGCTGCTGACGGACATGAACTGCCCGCTAGGCAAGACGGTGGGCAACGCGCTCGAGGTCGCCGAATCGCTGGAGGTGCTGTCCGGCGGCGGCCCGCCGGACGTCGTCGAGCTGACGCTGCGACTCGCCCGTGAGATGCTCGAGCTCGCCGGGATCGGTGACCGCGACCCCGCCGACGCCCTGCGGGACGGCTCCGCCATGGACCGCTTCCGGCGCCTGATCGCCGCCCAGGGCGGCGACTTGTCGGTCCCGTTGCCGATCGGTGCGCATACCGAGACCGTGACCGCGGCCCGGGGCGGCACAATGGGCGATATCGACGCGATGGCAGTGGGGCTGGCGGCTTGGCGGCTCGGCGCGGGACGAGCCCGGCCGGGTGGTGCCGTGCAGTCGGGTGCGGGCGTGCGGATCCACCGCCGGCCGGGGGAGCCGGTAGCGGCCGGCGAGGCGTTGTTCACGCTCTACACCGACACCCCGGACCGCTTCGCCGCCGCGATGGCCGAGCTGGCCGGCGGCTACAGCGTGGGTGATACCGCACCCGCGGGCCGGCCGCTCGTCATCGATCGGATCCTCACATGACCACCCCCCTGACCTTCGAGCAGATCCAGAGGGCGCCCAAGGCCCTGCTGCACGACCACCTCGACGGGGGCCTGCGCCCGTCGACGGTGGTCGACATCGCCGGCCGCACCGGCTATGACGGGTTGCCCGCCACCGATGTCGACGCGCTGGCGAAGTGGTTCCGCACGCGGTCGCACAGCGGCTCGCTGGAGCGCTACCTCGAGCCCTTCTCGCACACGGTGGCGGTGATGCAAACGGCGGACTCGCTGCACCGCGTGGCGTTCGAGTGCGTGGAAGACCTGGCCGCCGACTCGGTGGCCTACGCCGAGGTCCGGTTCGCCCCGGAGCTGCACATCGACCGCGGGCTGTCGTTCGACGAGATCGTCGACGCCGTGCTGGCCGGCTTCACCGACGGCGAGAAGACCTGCGCCGCAGCGGGACGGCCGATCGTGGTGCGGCTGTTGGTCACCGCGATGCGACATGCCGCGGTGTCCCGGGAGATCGCCGAGCTGGCGATCCGCTGGCGCGACAGGGGCGTGGTCGGATTCGACATCGCCGGCGCCGAGGCCGGCAACCCCCCGACGCGACACCTGGACGCCTTCGAGTACATGCGGGACAACAACGCGCGCTTCACGATTCACGCCGGCGAGGCGTTCGGGCTGCCGTCGATCCACGAGGCCATCGCGTTCTGCGGTGCCGACCGGCTGGGCCACGGGGTGCGCATCGTCGATGACATCGACGTGCTTGCCGACGGGGGCGTCCGGCTTGGCCGCCTCGCATCCATCTTGCGGGACAAGCGGATTCCGCTGGAGCTGTGCCCCAGCTCCAACGTGCAGACCGGCGCGGTGCGCAGCATCGCCGACCACCCGTTCGACCTGCTGGCACGCACCCGGTTCCGGGTCACGGTCAACACCGACAACCGGCTGATGAGCGACACCTCGATGAGCCTCGAGATGTCGCGCCTGGTGGACGCTTTCGGTTATGGGTGGAGCGACCTGGAGCGGTTCACCATCAACGCGATGAAGTCCGCGTTCATCCCGTTCGACGAGCGGCTGGCCATCATCGACGAGGTGATCAAGCCGCGGTACGCGGTGCTGATCGGCTGAGGCGGCGAACGCCGCCCGCCCGGCGACCGGGCGAGCGGCGTTTGCGAGGGCTGGCCGCTTAGCGGGGCAGCCTGGTGCCGGTGCGGCGACCCGTCAGGGTCTCGTAGAGGGCGATGAGAACGATGGCGACGCCGACTCCGATGAAGAACGGAATCCATGCGACTCCTCCGTTGGCATTGTGGTAGCCGAACTGGCTCGCGAGCGCCGAGCCGACCAGGCCACCGACGGCGCCGATGGCAACCGTCATGAGCATGCCCACGTTCTGCTTACCCGGCATCACGAGACGCGCCACCAAACCGATGATCGCGCCCACCACGATGGCGAGGACTATCGATCCGATCATTTCCGCTCCTGTTCGTAACGGCTCCCGGGGTGGGCGCCATCTTGGACAGGAGTTCCCCGGAATCGGCGTCTCGTAACACAGTTCGGCCGGGACGGCACTCTCAAATGTGGTCGACCGCGACGCCCATGGCCCGCACCGTGCTGGCGAGGTGGGCCTGCACGGCGCGCTGCGCGCGGGGCAGGTCGCCGTCGCGCAGGGCCTCGGCGATGGCGCGGTGCTCGTCCAGGATGGTCGCCACCCGGCTGGGTTCGCGCAGTGCCGATTCGCCGATCATCCGCATTTGCCGGTCCCGCAGCGACGAATAGAAACCGGCCAGGATGGCGTTGCCCGACTCGTCGAGTGTGGCGGCGTGAAAGGCGCGGTCGGCGTCGAGGAACTGGCGCCAGTCGGCCGCGGCGGCCGCCTCGCTCTGTCGCTGCAGCTGACCCGACAACCGCTCGAAAAGCGCGGCGCAGGCGGCGGGGCCGCGATTGATCACCGTGGTCGCGGCGAACCTTTCCAGCACCGACCGCGCCTCGATGACGGCGCGCACCTCCTCGGGTGACACCGGGACGACCAGGGCGCCGCGTTGCGGATAGAGCCGCAGCAGCCCCTCGGCCTCGAGGCGCAGGAACGCCTCGCGCACCGGCGTACGGGACATGCCTAGTTCGCCGGCGACGTCACCCTCGCTGATCAACTCGCCGCCGGGGAACGCTCCGGTGAGCACCTGGGTCTTGACGTACTCGAGGGCGCGGTCCTTGGCCGTGGCCGGCCGCGCGTCACTGGGTCTGGTGGCCACCTCCAGCCTTTCTTGTAGCTCAGTCGTATCTCAAAAGCGTCTTTGAACGGTACACCGGTCGACGGCCGTCGCCGGCGCGTTGACGCTGAGATACAAGTGAGATACGTTAGGGATGTAAGTCAAGTCCAGCCCAAAGGATGCCTTATGACGACCCTGGAAACGAACCAGTCCGTGGTTCCCAACCTCGACCCCACCGTCCCGGCCCCGATGGTGAACGTCGCCGAGTACGGCTTCGAGGGCCGCTTCGCGGAGTGGGCCGACGACGCCCGCTTCTACGAGTACTCGCAGGCCGCCAACCCGATCGGCTCGGGAGACGCCCCGCAGGTGCCGATTACCCGGTTTGACCCGGGTATCTACGTCGATCAGCCGACGGGAATCTTCCCTTTGGATCTCTCCAAGGAGCTCGGGCTCACGACCGGCGAGGCCACCAGCCCCGCGCTGCTCGCCAACTTCGTGCGCATCCGCACCGGCGAGCAGGTCGACGCCAGCCCGAACGCCACCTCGCAGCTCTACTACGTCCTCTACGGGCGCGGGATCGCGGCCATCAACGGTCAGCTCGTCAAGTGGGAGAAGGGCGACTTCCTGACCCTGCCGGCCGGCACCCACTCGGTCTTCTACGCCGACGACGAGACGGCGATGTACTGGGTGCACGACGAGCCCCTGCTGCGCTACCTCGGCGCCGAGGCCACCCAGCCGCGGTTCCGCGCCACCAAGTTCCGGCGCACGGACGCCGTGGCCAAGCTGGAGGAGATCGCCGCCCAGCCCGGCGCCAACGACAAGAGCCGCGTCAGCGTGCTGCTGGCCAACGCCAACCAGGAGCAGACGCTGACCATCACCGACGTGCTGTGGGCGATGTTCGGGGTGCTGCCGCCCAACCAGGTGCAGCGCGCCCACCGGCACCAGTCGGTCGCCCTGGACCTGATCCTCGACGCGCCCGAGCACGGCTGCTACACGCTGCTCGGCACCGAACTCGACGCCAACGGCGACATCGTCAACCCGACGCGGGTCGAGTGGCGGGCCGGCGGGGCCTTCACCACGCCGCCGGGCATGTGGCACGCGCACTACAACGAGACCGACCGGCCCGCCCACCTGATCCCCATCCAGGACGCCGGCCTGCAGACCCACCTGCGCAGCCTCGACATCAGGTTCAGCAAGAGCCACGACCTCGTCGTCGGTTGATGCGCGTGTGACCGGGGGCCACGGGGTCCTGCAGCGTCGGGAGTCGACGAATAGTGTGGCTGGACATGAAGCTGCCTCTGCTGGGCCCCGTGTCGCTCACCGGCTTCCAGCACGCCTGGTTCTTCCTGTTCCTGCTGGCGGTGCTGCTGGTGGTGGGCGTTTACGCCGCCCTACTCTTCAGGCGCCGCCGTCGCGCGCTCCGGTTCGCCAACATGGAGGTCTTGGAGCGCGTCGCGCCGCCGCGCCCGAGCCGCTGGCGCCACCTGCCGACGGTGCTACTCGCCGCGTCGCTGGTCCTGTTGACCACGGCGATGGCCGGCCCGACGTCCGACGTCCGGATCCCCCTCAACCGCGCCGTGGTCATGCTGGTGATCGACGTGTCGGAATCGATGGCCGCGACCGACGTCGCACCCGACCGGTTGACCGCCGCCAAAGTGGCCGGCAAGCAGTTCGCCGACGAGCTGACGCCGGCCATCAACCTGGGCCTGGTGGAATTCGCGGCCAACGCCTCGCTGCTGGTGGCGCCGACGACGAACCGGGACGCCGTCAAGGCCGCGATCGACAGCCTCAAGCCCGCGCCGAAGACCGCGACCGGCGAGGGCATCTTCACGGCGATGCAGGCGATCGCGACCGTCGGCTCGGTGCTGGGCGGCGGCGACGGCCCGCCGCCCGCGCGGATCGTGCTGGAGTCCGACGGCGCCGAGAACGTCCCACTGGACCCGAACGCCCCCCAGGGCGCCTTCACCGCGGCCCGGGCCGCCAAGGCGCAGGGCATCCAGATCTCGACGATCTCGTTCGGCACCCCCTACGGGACCGTCGAATACCAGGGCGCCACCATCCCCGTCCCCGTCGATGACCAGACGCTGCAGAAGATCTGCGAGATCACCGACGGCCAGTCGTTCCACGCCGACAGCCTGGAGTCGCTCAAGGAGGTCTACACGACCCTGCAGCATCAGATCGGCTACGAGACCGTCAAGGGGGACGCCAGCCTCGCCTGGATGCTGCTGGGGGCGGTGGTGCTGGCCGGCGCCCTGCTGGCCGGCCTGCTGCTGAACCGCAGGCTGCCCGCCTGAGCGCGGTCAGACCGGGAGCCGCCGGTTGATCAGCAGCCCCAGCGCCGCCGCCACCAGCGCGGCGATCACCCCCAGGCGCAGCCACCCCGCACTGCCGGGGCCGGGGACGATCCGGTAGCCGATCTCACGCTCGATGGCGTCGTAGTCCTTCTCGAGCTCGCTGAGATTGGTGGCGGTGTAGGTCTGGCCGCCGGACAGCCGGGCGATGGTCTTCATCTGGTCCGTCGACACCGGGACCGCGATCCGCTGCCGGTCCATCTCGATCTCGCCCGTCTTCGTGCCGAACGAGATCGTCGAGATCGGCACCCCCTGGTCCTTGGCCAGCCGCGCCGCGGTGTAGGCCCCGTCGTGCGGGTCGTTGGGATCCGACGGCCGGTTCTCGCCGCCGTCCGAGAGCAGCACGATGCGGGCCGGCGGGGGATGGTCGCCGCCGGTGATCGCCGAGGCCCCGATCGCGTGCAGGGCGGCGAAGATCGCCTCGCCGGTCGCGGTGCTGTCGGCGAAGTCCAGCTTCTTGAGCGCGTCGACGGTGGCCTGGTGCTGCGGGGTCGGCGGCACCAGCAGGTAGGGCGTCCCGGCGAACGCGACCAGCCCGAGGTTGATGCCCGGGGTCAGCTGACCGGCGAACTGGCTGGCCGCCTGTTCGGCCGACTTGAGCCGGTTGGGTTCGACGTCGGTGGCCCGCATGGACTGCGACATGTCGATCACCAGCATGATGACCGCGCGGTTGCGCGGGATGCGCATGTCATGGGTGGGGGTGGCCAGCGCGATCGTCAGCAGGATCAGGCTGAGCAGGGCCACCGCGAGGGGGAGGTGCCGCCACACCGATTGCGGCACCCGCGCGTCGGTATACCGGTGCAGCCGGCGTCGGCGGCGGGCCTGGACGACGACGTAGAGGCCCAGCAGGGCCAGCGGGACCAGGGCGAACAGCAGCATCGCCGGGCGCTGGAATCCGTACAGCGGCAGGGGACCGACGCCGGGAAGCGACACGTGACTCACCCTCCCGTCCAGGCCCGCCCGAGCCGCCCCCTCGACCGACGGCGGATGCTGCCGCCAGTAAAGAGGAGACTCGACGGCCCGTCAAACGCACTGAATTCCCGGCCGTTCCCGCTCGTGCGCGCCCTATTCGCGCCGGAGCCGCCCGTCGACGAACTGCTCCAGCCGTTCCCATTCCCGGACCGCCGCCGCGTACGGCGGGTTGGGCTTGGCGACCGAATCCGGCTCGAGCACGTACCCGATCAGCTTCCCCAGCGGCCGACTCGTCTCGAGCGCCTTGTCGACCGTGCCCTCCTCGGAGTAATCGCCGATGTCACGGAGCAGCTCGACGGCCAGGTCCAGCTGGTCGCGGTCCACTGCGTCGGGTCCGTCGGCGAAGTCGTCGGCCAGCCCGGACAGCACGTAGATGTTGTCGTCGGTGACCTCGACGACCAGCGAGCCGTCGGTCGCGGCGGTGCGAATGTCGTCGTAGGTGGCCAGGTCCGCCAGGTCGTGGTCGTGCTCGTCGGCCAGGTATCGGGCCAGCGCCCGCTCCGAGGTGAACACGCTGATGCGGCCATTGCGGCCCAGGAAGATCGGCTCGTCGTCGAGGTAGCACCGCAGCGTGTAGAAGGTGCCCGAACTGGTCATGATCCGGATCGGGTCGATGCCCACCTTCAGCCAGAAGTCCTCGTCGCTTCCCAGCACCACCGTGTCGCCGGACGCGCGGGGCACCTCCTCGGCGTCGTCGCTCTCTTCGGAGTCTTCGGTGTCTTCCGTGTCTTCCGTGTCTTCCGTGTCTTCCGTGTCTTCCGTGTCTTCCGTGTCTTCGGCGTCTTCGGTGTCTTCGAGTTCGTCGTCGGCCTCTTCCGTGCCTTCGGGCTCTTCGGCCAGCTCCTCGGCGGCCTTCTCCGACAGGGCCTCGTCGACCTGGGGGGTGCTGACGATGCCTTCGATCGCGGCGAGCACGTCGTCCCAGCTGCGGTTGACGATCTCGGCGATCGCAGTCCACCGCTTCTGGCCCGCCCTGCCGGTGAAGTTTTCGATGCCACCGAAGACCGTGCCCAGGGCGGGGTTGCCGTTGAATAACTTCGACACCGCGGTCAGCTCGCACACCGAACCGACGGACGACACGATCGTCAGCACCCCGGCCAGCGCGGTCACCGATTCCTCGGTCGGCTTCTCCGACACCAGCTCCTCGACCGCGACGAGGTCGAAGCGCTTGTCGTCGGCGGGCTCGAACCTGTGCGCGTGCACCCCGGTCAGGTCCTTCCACGCCGGGTGGTCGGCGAGGTCGTTGTCGGTGTCGGAGCGCACGAACGCGACCAGGTCGGCGACGGTCTCGAAGACGTACAGGTCCTCGTCCTTGCCCAGGAAGGCCTCCCACTCGTCGCCGGCATCACGCCAGCGGGGTGCCCAGACGGTGTAGCGGTCGCCGTCGGGCAGGCTCAGGCGGATGGGCACGAGGTCAGCAGCCATGCGGCACACAATAGCGACGGCCGGCGATGTGGCGCGGCGCGCCTACCCGCCCCAGATGTCGGTGATGGCGGGCGCGTTGGCCGCCAAACCGATCTTGGGCAGGCCGTACATCTGCTCCAGGGTGGACAGCACGTTGTAGTGGCTGATCTGTTCGGGGTAGGCGCCCGGCCGCACGTGCGCGCCGTAGAACACCGTCGGGATCTGATTGCGGGTCGTCGAGTTGTCGTCCTCGTCCCACGTCACGATCAGCAGGCTGTTGTTGGCCACCGCCCAGTTCGCGTACCCCGACAACTCCTGGTTCAGCCAGGCGTCCCCCTGGGGGATCGAGCCGTCGTGCATGTTGTCGTCGTTGTTGGGGATGACGAACGAGACGGTCGGCAGGCTGGCGTAGTTGCCCATCGGGAACGCCGAGAACGGCAACGAGTCCCCCGGCGGCACGTTGGTGAAGTTGGCCCAGGGCACGTGCTTGCGCGCGTATTTTCCCGCGCTGCACACCGTGGAGCCAACGGCGGGTAGGCCCTCGGCGAACCCGACGAACGTGTAACCGGCCGCCAGCAGCTCGGAGGCCAGGTTGGGTGTGGCGCCGCCGTCGACCGGGCAGCTGTCCTTGGTCACGCCCATGGTGCTGCCCGCGAACAGCGCGAGGTAGTTCGGCTCGCTGGGGTGGGTCTCGGCGAACGACTGCGTCATCAGCGCGCCGCGGGCGGCCAGCGCGTTGAGGAAGGGCGCCGACTTGTTGCCGATGATGTTGTTCTGCGAGCGGTTTTCCTCGATGACGATCACCACGTGGGCGGGCTGGGGGACCGCGGCGGCCGTGAGCTCGACCCGTGGGGCGAGCGGGGTGGCCGCCACCCCGGCGACCACCGCCGCGGCGAGCAGCCGGGCCGTTCGTCGGGCCGTTCGTCGGGCCGTTGTGAATTGTCGTCGTGGGCGCCGCACGCGGGGAGTATATGGTCGGCCGCGGCCGCCGAACCGCACGCGCGCAAGCGTGTCAACCGACTTGGATCGGATTGTTATATAAGGTCAAAGCCCGTGGACGTACGCGTCGTTGACCACCCGCTGGCACAGGCCCGGCTGACCGCGATGCGCGACGAACGCACGGACAATGCCGGCTTCCGCGCGGCGCTGGGCGACCTGACCGCGATGCTCGTCTACGAGGCCACCCGCGACGCCGCGACGGAGTCGTTCCCGATCCGCACGCCGTTGACCGGCACCCTCGGGGTGCGGTTGGCCAACCCGCCGCTGCTGGTTCCCGTGCTGCGCGCCGGGCTCGGCATGGTCGACCAGGCGCTCGCGCTGCTGCCCGGCGCGCGGGTGGGCTTCGTCGGCGTGGCGCGCGACGAGCAAACGCACCGGGCGACGGGATATTTCGAGTCGCTGCCCGACGACCTGACCGGCGTCGGCGTCATGGTCCTCGACCCGATGCTGGCCACCGGGGGATCGCTGATCCACGCGGTCGGCCTGCTGACCGCCCGGGGCGCGGCGGACATCACCGTGGTGTGCGCCGTGGCCGCGCCCGAAGGCATTGCGGCGCTGGGGGATTCGGCGCCGGGCGCACGGCTTTACACCGCGGCCGTCGACGACGGACTCAACGAGATCGCCTACATCGTCCCGGGCCTCGGTGACGCGGGCGACCGCCAGTACGGGCCGCGCTAGCCGAACAGGCCGCCGACGGCAGCGATCACGTCGTCGCGCAGGGCGCGGGCCCGTTGCCGGGCGGCATCGAGTTCGCCGGTCACCGGGCAGCCAATTTCGATGTAGCACTTCAGCTTGGGCTCGGTGCCCGAGGGGCGCACCACCACCCGCACCCACGCGCCTCGGCTCGCCGGCTCGCCGCCGGTGAAGATCAGCGCGTCACCGATGTCGGTCGTCGTCGCGTCGAAACCCGCCAACCGGTCCGGCGGCGCCGCGCGCAGCCGGCGCATGAGTCCGGCCGCCTCGTCGGTGTCGGCGACCCGCTTCGACACGGCCGCCACGTCGTGCACACCATACCGGCGGGCGAGGTCGTCGAGCGCGTCGAGCGCCGAAAGGCCCCGGCTTTTCAGCGAAGCGGCCAGGTCGCAGACCAGGACCGCGGCGCTGATGCCGTCCTTGTCGCGCACGGCGTCCGGGTCGACGCAGTGCCCGATCGCCTCCTCGTAGGCGTACACCAGCCGGCCGCCGGCGGAGTCCGCGCGTGCCAACCACTTGAAGCCGGTGAGCGTTTCGACGTGCGTCGCGCCGTGGTGCGCGGCGATCGCCGCCAGCATCCGCGACGACACCACCGTGCTGGCCACCACGTTGTGCCGGCCGGGCGTTGCGTGCGACAGCAGGTAATCGCCTAGGAGCCAGCCGGTTTCGTCGCCCGACAGCATCCGCCAGCCCCCGGTCGCCGGCACGCCCACCGCGCACCGGTCGGCGTCGGGGTCCAGGGCGATCGCGACGTCGGCGCCGACATCGGCGGCGAGGGCGAGCAGCACGTCGGTGGCGCCGGGCTCCTCCGGATTCGGGAAGGCGACGGTGGGGAAGTCGGGGTCGGGCGCGAACTGCGCCCCGACGGTGTGTACGTCGGCAAAGCCCGCGCGGCGCAGCGCCTCCAGCGCAACCGCGCCGCCCACCCCGTGCAGCGGTGTGAGCGCCACCCGCACGGATCCCGCGCCGCGCCGCACCCCGGCGGCCCGCTCGACGTAGCGCTCGAGCAGATCCGTGCCGGCGAATGCCACCGGCGTGCGGGCGATTTCGTCGGCCGGGGGAGCGTCGGCCATGGCGGCCTCGATCCGGCGGTCGCTGGGAGGGACGATCTGGATGCCGCCCTCGAAGTACACCTTGTAGCCGTTGTCGGCGGGCGGGTTGTGTGATGCGGTGATCTGGATGCCGACGGCGGCGCCGGTGCGCCGCACCGCGAACGCCACCACCGGGGTGGGCACCGGTAGGGGTAGCGCCAGCACCGAAAAACCCTCAGCAGCAAGGACTTCGGCTGCCGCGGCGGCGAAGGCCGCCGAGCCGTGCCGGGCGTCGCCGCCGACTACCGCGCCGGCGCGATCGCTGAGCACCCGCGCGACCGCCCACGTCGCGCGCAGGACGACGGCGAGGTTCATGGCGTCGGGACCGCCGCGCACCGGGCCGCGCAAGCCCGCGGTGCCGAAGGCGAGCGGGTGGGCGAACCGCGCCGCGCGTTCGGCCGGCGTGCACGCGGCAAGCTCGGCCGCCGTCACCGGGTCGGGATCGTGCGCGATCCACTCCTCGGGCGTCATCCGGGTCAGAGCCGGGCGATGACGTCGGCCAGCAGGGTGCCCATCCGGGTGGCCGAGGCGGCCCCGGCCGCCAGCACCTCGGCGTGGCTCAGCGGCTGGCCGGTGATCCCGGCGGCCAGGTTGGTCACCAGCGAGACCCCGAGCACCTCGGCGCCCGCCGCCCGCGCCGCGATCGTCTCGTGCACCGTCGACATCCCGACCAGGTCGGCGCCCAGCGTCCGCAGCATCCTGACTTCGGCCGGCGTCTCGTAGTGCGGGCCGGGCAGCCCGGCGTAAACCCCTTCGGCCAGGCCGGGCTCCGCATCGAGGGCGAGCCGGCGCAGCCGCGGGGCGTAGGCGTCGGTCAGGTCGACGAACTGCGGGCCTACCAGCGGCGATCGGGCGGTGAGGTTGAGGTGGTCGCTGATGAGCACCGGCTGACCGACCGCCATGTCCGGGCGCAGCCCACCGGCCGCGTTGGTGAGCACCACCACGCGGGCGCCGGCCGCGCACGCCGCCCGCACCGGATGCACGACGTGGCCCAGGTCGTGCCCCTCGTAGGCGTGCACCCGGCCGACCAGCACCAGCACCCGGTGCCCGGCCAGGCGCGTCGACAACAGCTCACCGGTGTGCCCGACTGCCGTGGGCGGCGCGAACCCGGGCAGCTCGGCCTGCGGGAGGGCGGCGGTCGGGGAGCCCAGCGCCGTCACCGCCGGCGACCATCCCGAGCCCAGGACCACGGCGACGTCGTGCTCGTCGACCCCGGTACGTTCGGCGATGACGTCCGCCGACCGCCGCGCGAGGTCCAAGGGGTCGCTCACACCGGTCAATCTAGCCCGGCGACGGGGCGGGCCGCGGGGAGGCGCTGCCCCCCCCACCCGCCGGCTGGTCCTTTCGCCGGGACTCGACCCGCGCTGCCGTCCGGGATATGTGAGGATCTGCCGCATGGGATTTCGGAGCTGGCCGGTTGCCGGCCTGGTCGCCGCCGTGGCGGTTTCACTGCTCGCGCTTGCCGGCGGTCCGGCGCCGGCGGCGCGGGCGGACTGCCCCAATGTCCAACTCATCTTCGCCCGCGGCACCGCCGAGCCGCCGGGCCTGGGGGCCGAGGGCGACGCGCTGTTCGCCGCGATGCAGCGGTCCCTCGGCGGGCACACGGTTGAGGCCTATCCGGTGAACTACCCGGCCAGCTACAACTTCCTGACGACCGCCGACGCGGCCAACGACGCGCGTGACCACATCGCGCAAATGGTCGACCAGTGCCCGTCGACGCGACTGGTGCTCGGCGGCTTCTCGCAGGGCGCCGCGGCCGTCTCGATGCTGGCCGACGTGCCGCCGCTGGGCAACACCATCGGCAACTTCGGCTCGGCGCCGCCGCTGGATCCCGGCCTGGCCGGCAAGGTCGCGGCGGTCGCGGTCTTCGGCAACCCCGGGAATCGCTTCAACACCCCGCTCTCGTCGACCGGGCTGTTCGCCGGCCGTGCCATCGACATCTGCAGCCCGGGCGACCCCATCTGCGTCGTCGGCGGTCGCGACCGCGACGCGCATCACGACTACGGGGATCCGCCCTACCCGGGCCAGGCGGCATCCTTCATCGCCGGACTGGTGTAGGCCGCCTCGGACGGGGACGCCGGGGGAGAAGGCCGGGAGACCGCTGGGTGGGATACTGCAAGGATGCCCACAGCCACCCCCCTGGACAGCGCCGAAGACGTGGTGCGGCGACGCGGTGGCGACCTCGTCGAGTTGTCCCACGCCATCCATGCCGAACCGGAGCTCGCGTTCGCCGAGCACCGCAGCTGCGCCAAGACACGGGCGCTCGTCGCGGAACGCGGCTTCGAGGTCACCGCGCCCGCCGGTGGCCTGGACACCGCGTTCCGCGCCGACTTCGGTGGCGGACCCCTGGTCGTCGGGGTGTGCGCCGAGTACGACGCGCTGCCCGAGATCGGGCATGCCTGCGGCCACAACATCATCGCCGCGTCGGCGGTGGGCGCGGCCCTGGCGCTGGCGGAGGTGGCCGACCAGCTTGGCCTGCGCGTCGCGCTGATCGGAACCCCCGCCGAGGAGGCCGGTGGAGGCAAGGCGCTGCTGCTGGACGCCGGGGTGTTCGACGACGTCGTGGCGGCGGTCATGGTGCACCCGGGGCCGGCCGACATCGCCGCGGCCCGCTCGCTGGCGCTGTCGGAAGCCGACGTCGATTACCGTGGCAAGGAGTCGCACGCCGCCGTCGCGCCGCACCAGGGCGTCAACGCCGCCGACGCCGTCACGGTGGCCCAGGTGGCCATCGGGTTGCTGCGGCAGCAGCTCGCCCCGGGGCAGATGGTGCACGGCATCGTCACCGACGGCGGACAGGCGGTCAACGTCATCCCTGGGCACGCGAGCCTGCAGTACGCGATGCGGGCGGTCGAGGCGGAGTCGCTGCGGGAACTGGAGGGGCGGATGTACGCGTGTTTCGCCGCGGGTGCCCTGGCCACCGGCTGCGAATACGAGATCGCCAACCCCGCACCGCCGTACGACGAGCTCAAGCCCGATCCGTGGCTGGCCGGGGTCTTCCGGGAGGAGATGCGCCGGCTGGGGCGTGAGCCGGTTGCTCCCGAGTACGAATCGGCGCTGCCCATGGGCAGCACCGACATGGGCAACGTGACGCAGGTGCTGCCGGGAATTCACCCCGTCATCGGGGTCGACGCCGGCGGCGCCATGGTCCACCAGCGTGCCTTCGCTGCTGCCGCCGCCGGGCCCAGCGCCGACCGGGCCGTCGTCGAGGGGGCGATCATGCTGGCGCGCACAGTGATCCACCTCGCCCAGAACCCCGCCGAACGCGACCGCGTGCTGGCGGCCCACGAACGCCGGGCACACGCATGAGCCTCGCCGAAGCCGCCGAATCGTGGTTGGCCGCCCACGCCGACGACCTGGTCGAGTGGCGCCGGCACATCCACCGCTACCCCGAGCTGGGCCGGCAGGAATACGCCACGACCCAGTTCGTCGCTGAGCGCCTGGCCGACGCGGGCCTGAACCCCAAGGTGCTGCCCGGCGGCACGGGTCTCGTCTGCGACCTCGGCCCGGAGGGGGAGCCGAGGATCGCGCTGCGGGCCGACATCGACGCCCTGCCCATGGCCGAGCGGACCGGCGCGCCCTACGCGTCGACCATGCCCAACGTCACGCACGCCTGCGGCCACGACGCGCACACGGCGATCCTGCTCGGTACCGCGATGGCGCTGGCGTCGGTGCCTGAGCTGCCGGTCGGGGTGCGGCTGCTTTTTCAGGCCGCCGAGGAGCTGATGCCCGGTGGGGCGATCGACGCCATCGCCGCCGGGGCGATCACCGGGGTGTCGCGAATCTTCGCCCTGCACTGCGACCCCCGGCTCGAGGTCGGCAAGGTCGCGGTCCGGCACGGACCCATCACCTCGGCCGCCGATTCGATCGAGATCCGGCTGTACTCGCCGGGCGGCCACACGTCGCGCCCGCACCTGACCGCCGACCTGGTCTACGGGCTGGGCGCCCTGATCACCGGGCTGCCTGGGGTGCTGTCGCGCCGCCTCGACCCCCGCAACGGCACCGTCCTGGTCTGGGGGGCGGTCAACGCGGGCGTCGCTGCCAACGCGATCCCGCAGACCGGCGTCCTGTGCGGCACCGTGCGCACGGCCAGCCGGCACACCTGGCTCGAGCTGGAGGGCCTGATCCGGGAGTCCGTCTCCGCCCTGCTGTCGCCGCTGAACATCGAGCACACGCTGCAGTACCACCGCGGCGTGCCGCCGGTGGTCAACGAGGACGTGTCGACGCGCATCCTCACCCACGCGATCGAGGCTTCCGGTCCCGACGCGCTGGCCGACACCCGGCAGTCGGGCGGCGGCGAGGACTTCTCCTGGTACCTCGAGGAGATCCCCGGCGCGATGGCGCGCCTGGGCGTGTGGCCGGGGGACGGCCCGCAGCTCGACCTGCACCAGCCGAACTTCGACCTGGACGAGCGCGCCCTGGCGATCGGCGTGCGCGTAATGGTCAACATCATCGAGCAGGCAGCCACCTTCTAAGGACCGCGAGCGTGCGTGTTTGCACGCCGACACGCCGCTGCTGGCGGCATTCTGCGCACGCTCGCCAGCACGCTCGCCAGGGTGAATTGTCGGCATAACCGGGGACTCCCACGATTGCTGGCATGCACCCAGAGCTCGGCCGGTTGCTCGACGCTCAAGGCGGAGTCGTCACATCCGCTCAGGCGCTGACGTACTTGCCCCGTCGCCGATTGGAGCGTGAGCTGCAACGGATTTGGTATGGGATCTATGGGCAAGGCGAGGTAACCGACGCATTGCGGCTCAAGGGGCTGGACCTGGCCTGCGGTCGCAGGGTGGCGGTGTGCCTGAGCACGGCCGCGGCCGCGTACGGCTTCAACACCGAGAGTGGCGCGGACCTGCACGTCCTCAGTCCGCCGGGTGGGCAATTGCGGTCGGCCGACGGCCTCGTCGTGCATCGGCGCGAGGGTGCGCCGCTGACCGTGGTCGCGGGGCGGCCGGCCACAGCGCCCGCGTGGACGGCGATCGAGGTCGCCCGAGGGCTTCGCCGGCCCCGGGCTCTGGCCACGCTGGACGCCGCGTTGCGCAGCGGGCGGTGCGGCCGTGGCGAGTTGACGCGGGCGCTGCGGCTGCAGTCCGGGCGTCGCGGCGTGGTCAACGTGCGTGCGCTGCTGCGCTGGCCTCCCCGCTCGCCGAGTCACCGATGGAGAGCGAGGTGCGGCTCGTCATGATCGACGGCGGGCTGCCCGACCCGGTGCTGCAGCACGAGGTCGTGGACCTGGAGGGCAACATCTGGCGCCTGGACTTCGCCTGGCCCGAGCACCGCGTCGCCGCCGAGTATGACGGCGTTGACTGGCACACCGGGCCGCGCGCTTTCCTGCGTGATCGGCGCCGCGCCGCCGCGCTCCAGGACCTCGGCTGGGTCGTCGTGCCCATCGTTGCCGAGGATGTCAGGCTTCGGCCTCGCGAACTCGTGGCGCGGATCGCGCGGCGCTGCGAGCGGGCGGCGTGAGCGTGCGCGGAATGCCGTCCACGACGGCGTGTCGGTGTGCAAACACGCACGCTCGCCAAAAAAAGGCGAGGCGCGCCGCGGAAAGTCAACCCGTCCCCGGGCCGATGTTGCTGGCCGGACGGGTCCGCAGGTCGTGCACGTAGTCGGCCGGCGCGCCGGCGATCTCGGCGGCGTCGGCCATCACGCCCAGGTACCGCGCGGACGGCAGGCCGCCTTCCCAGGCGTCCAGCACGTACAGCCACGCCAGCACCGGATCGGTGTTGGTGTCCGACGAGATCCGCTCCACCCGGCACCGGATCTTCTTGTGCACACCGAACTCCGAGCCCTCCCACTGATCCAGGTTGTTCTCGTCCGCCGGCGTCATGTCGTACAGGACGACGAACACCTTCGAATCGGGATCCTCCACGATGGTGGCCAGGGCGCCTTCCCAGCCGATGTCCTCGCCGCCGAAGGTCAACCTCCAGCCGTGCAACCAGCCGGTTCCGGCCATCGGGGAGTGCGGTGCGCGCTTCAGCATCTGCTCGGGATCCATGTTCGACCCGTAGGCGGCGTAGAGCGGCACGGGGCAAGCTTAAACGGCATCGCGCCGCGCGGTGCTCACCTGAGCGCTTCGCCCGGCCTGCCGCTAGGTTTGAACCGTGGCGACCCGCATCGTGATCCTCGGCGGAGGCCCGGCCGGTTACGAAGCCGCGCTGGTCGCCGCTACCTCCCACCCCGACACCACTCACGTCACCGTCATCGACTCGGACGGCGTCGGCGGCGCGGCGGTGCTCGACGACTGCGTGCCGTCCAAGACCTTCATCGCCTCCACGTGGTTACGCACCGAGCTGCGCCGGGCGCCGCGGCTTGGGTTCGACATCGACATCGACGACGCCAAGATCTCGCTGCCGGCGATCCACGCCCGGGTCAGGCGGCTCGCCAAGGAGCAGTCGGCCGATGTCACCGAACAGTTGCTCGCCGTGGGCGTGCACGTGGTCGCCGGCCACGGCGAGCTGGTCGACCCCACGCCGGGGCTGGCCTGCCACCGCATCAAGGCGACCGCCCCGGACGGCACCACCACGGAGTTCGAAGCCGACGTGGTGCTGATCGCGACGGGCGCCAGCCCTCGCGTCTTGCCGTCCGCCCAGCCCGACGGCGAGCGGATCCTGACCTGGCGGCAGCTGTACAACCTCGAGGCGCTGCCCGAGCACCTCGTCGTCGTCGGCTCCGGCGTCACCGGCGCCGAGTTCGTGCACGCCTACACCGAGCTGGGCGTTCCGGTGACGGTGGTAGCCAGCCGCGACCGGGTGCTGCCCTACGAGGACGCCGACGCCGCCCTGGTTTTGGAGGAGGCGTTCTCCGAGCGCGGCGTGCAGCTGGTCAAGAACGCCCGGGCCCAGTCGGTCACCCGCACGGACGACGGCGTGCTGGTCACGTTGGCCGACGGGCGCACCGTGGAGGGCAGCCACGCCCTGATGACGATCGGGTCGGTGCCCAACACCGGCGGCCTGGGCCTGGACCGCGTCGGCATCGAGTTGGGCCGCGGCGGCTACCTGACCGTGGACCGGGTGTCGCGGACCTCGGTGGCCGGGATCTACGCCGCCGGTGACTGCACCGGCCTGCTGCCGCTGGCGTCGGTCGCCGCCATGCAGGGCCGCATCGCGATGTATCACGCGCTGGGCGAGGGCGTCAGCCCGATCCGGCTGCGCACGGTCGCGGCCACGGTGTTCACCCGGCCCGAGATCGCGGCCGTCGGCGTGCCGCAGGCGATGATCGACGACGGTTCGGTGTCGGCCCGCACGATCATGCTCCCGCTGCGCACCAACGCGCGGGCCAAGATGTCGGGCCTGCAGCAGGGCTTCGTGAAGATGTTCTGCCGCAAATCCACCGGCGTGGTGATCGGCGGCGTGGTGGTGGCCCCGATCGCCTCGGAACTGATCCTGCCGATCGCGGTGGCCGTCCAGAATCGCATCACCGTCAACGAGCTGGCGCAGACGCTCGCCGTTTACCCCTCGTTGTCCGGGTCGATCACCGAGGCGGCCCGGCGGCTGATGGCCCACGACGATCTGGACTGAAACGCCAGGGGAGAAGCCGTAGCCTTGGTGGTGCACGAGTCCTACTGACGAGTAACCGACAGGAGTTTCCCCAGTGAGCGACCCGATTCACGCACCGAGCGGGCAGAGCTCGCCGGCGTCCGTGCTGGGACCGCAGCAACGCCGGGACGCCTGGGACCGGCTCGGCGCCGAGCAGTTCGACGTGGTGGTCATCGGCGGCGGCGTGGTGGGCTCCGGGTGCGCGCTTGATGCCGCCACCCGCGGGCTCAGGGTGGCCCTGGTGGAGGCGCGCGACTTCGCCTCGGGCACCTCGAGCCGCTCGTCGAAGATGTTCCACGGCGGCCTGCGTTACCTCGAGCAACTGGAATTCGGCCTCGTGCGCGAGGCGCTCTACGAGCGGGAGCTGTCGCTGACCACGCTGGCGCCCCACCTTGTCAAGCCGATGCCCTTCCTGTTTCCCCTGACCCATCGCGGGTGGGAACGGCCGTACATCGCCGCCGGGATTTTCCTCTACGACCAGCTCGGTGGCGCGAAATCCGTTCCCGCGCAGAAGCACCTGACCCGCGCGGGGGCGCTGCGGCTGAGCCCGGGCCTCAAGCGCAGCTCGCTGATCGGCGGCATCCGCTACTACGACACCGTCGTCGACGACGCCCGCCACACCATGACCGTCGCACGCACGGCCGCGCACTACGGCGCGGTGGTGCGGTCGTCGACGCAGGTGGTGGCGCTGCTGCGGGAGGGCGACCGCGTCACTGGCGTGCGGGTGCGCGACTCCGAGGACGGCTCGATCACCGACGTCCGCGGCCACGTCGTCGTCAACGCCACGGGCGTGTGGACCGACGAGATCCAGGCGCTGTCCAAGCAGCGCGGGCGGTTCCAGGTGCGCGCGTCCAAGGGCGTGCACGTGGTGGTGCCACGCGACCGGATCGTCAGCGACGTCGCGATCATCCTGCGCACCGAGAAGTCCGTGATGTTCGTCATACCGTGGGGCAGCCACTGGATCATCGGCACCACCGACACCGACTGGAACCTCGACCTGGCCCACCCCGCCGCCACCAAGGCCGACATCGATTACATCCTGCGCACCGTCAACACGGTGCTGGCCACCCCGCTGACCCACGCCGATATCGACGGCGTCTACGCGGGGCTGCGGCCGCTGCTGGCCGGCGAGAGCGAGGAGACCTCGAAGCTCTCCCGCGAGCACGCCGTCGCGGTGCCGGCGCCGGGGCTGGTCGCCATCGCCGGCGGCAAGTACACCACCTACCGGGTGATGGCCGCCGACGCGATCGACGCCGCGGTCCAGTTCGTCCCGGCCCGGGTGGCGCCGTCGATCACCGAGAAGGTGAGCCTGCTGGGCGCCGACGGCTACTTCGCGCTGGTCAACCAGGCCGAGCACGTCGCGGCGCCCCACGGCTTGCACCCGTATCGGGTGCGTCACCTGCTGGACCGCTACGGGTCCTTGATCGGCGACGTGCTGGCCCTCGCGGCCGGGGACCCCGACCTGCTGCGCCCGTTCAAGGAGGCGCCGGGTTACCTGAAGGTGGAGGCCCTGTACGCCGTCACCGCCGAGGGGGCGCTGCACCTGGAGGACATCCTGGCCCGCCGGATGCGGATCTCGATCGAGTACTCGCACCGCGGCGTCGCCTGCGCCCGGGAGGTGGCCGACGTGGTGGCGCCGGTGCTGGGGTGGAGCGCCGGCGACGTGGAGCGCGAGGTGGCCAACTACACCGCGCGCGTGGAGGCCGAGGTCCTGTCGCAGGCCCAGCCCGACGACGTGTCGGCCGATGAGCTGCGGGCCAGCGCGCCGGAGGCGCGCGCCGAGATCCTCGAGCCGGTGCCGCTCAATTGAGGGCCGCGCCGCTTCCGGTTCGCGACGGCCTCGGCCCGGCGCGGGTGCGGCTGCGCGGCGGGCCGGTGCTGGCGGAGCTGACCGCCCGGTTCGGCGCGGCGGCCCGGTCGAAGGTGTTGGCGGGGGAGGTGGTCGACGCCGACGGGGTGGCGGTCGACGAGGCGACGGTGCGGCCCGCCGGGGCGCACGTCTATCTCTATCGGGAGCTGCCCGCTGAGGTTCCGGTGCCCTTCGACGTGCCGGTGCTCTACCGGGATGCGTCCATCGTGGTCGTCGATAAGCCGCACTTCCTGGCCACCATGCCGCGGGGCCGGCACGTCGTGCAGACCGCGCTAGTCCGGTTGCGCCGCGACCTGGGCCTGCCCGAGCTGGCCCCGGCGCACCGGCTCGACCGGCTGACCGCGGGCGTGCTGGTCTTCACCGCGCGCCGCGAGGTGCGCGGCGCCTACCAGACGCTGTTCGCCCAGGCGCTGGTGGCCAAGACGTACCTGGCGCGGGCCGCCGGCGCGCCGTCCGTCGCGCTGCCGTGCGTGGTGCGCAACCGCATCGTCAAGCGCCGGGGACACCTGCAGGCGGTCTGCGAGCCGGGGCCGGCGAATGCCGAGACGCTGGTGGAACGCGCCGGCGAGGGCCTGTACCGGCTGACTCCGCGCACGGGCCGCACCCACCAGCTGCGGGTGCACATGGCCTCGCTCGGGCTGCCGATTGACGGGGATCCGCTGTACCCCAACGTGATCGACGTGCCGGCCGACGATTTCAGCGCGCCGCTGCGGCTCCTGGCCCAGCGCGTCGCGTTCACCGACCCGCTGACCGGTGCGCGCCGCGAGTTCGTCAGCCGCCGGACGGCACCCTAGCGCCCGCCTGACCTCCTCGCGAGGGTGCGCGGAATGCCACTCGCAGCGGCGTGTCGGCGTACAGACACGCACGCTCGCGGTCTGAAGGTGGGCGCTGCGCGTGCCGATCCTCACGTCACCCGCTGAGGGGAAAAGCGCACGTCGGGCACGGCAAGTGCTAGCGTCAATTGCGAAATTTTCGACCGCAGCTAAGGCGTCGAAGCGCAATGTTTTTGGGCTATTCGTGCCGTAGACATCGAGAGTTTTCACCGGATTTCCGCCGTCGGAGAGTGTGACAGTCATGGACTTCATATCGCTGCCCCCCGAGATCACCTCGGCCATGATCCACGCCGGGCCCGGGGCTGAATCGCTGATCGAAGCGGCGAACGCGTGGCACAACCTGGGCGTCGGCCTGGAGGAGACCGCACCGCTGTATACCGAGGCGGTTTCGGAGCTCACCCAGGCCTGGCAGGGGCCGTCCTCGGCGGCGATGAGCGAGGCCGTCGCGCCGTTCCTCACCTGGGTGCGCACCACCGCGCAGCAGTGCGAACAGGTGGCGTCCTCGGCGAACGCCGCCGCGGCGGCCTTCAGCGCGACGGTGGCCTCGGTGGTCACGCCGGCGCAGGTCGCCGCCAACCGGACGCGGCTGGTGCAGCTGATCGCCACCGACCGGCTGGGCCGCAACCTCGCCGCCATCGCCGAGACCGAATCCCAGTACCAGACCATGTGGGTCAACAACTCCGCCGCCATGTCGCGCTACGAGGCGGCCTCCACCCAGGCCCTGGACCTGCCCCAGTTCTCGGCGCCGCCGGCGATCACCAGTGACACCGGCACCGCGGCGCAGGCCACCGCCACCTCCGCGGCCACCACCGCCGCCGCCACGCCGGCGAACTCGATCGGGGACTTCCTGACGTCGATCCTCAGCACCCCCTTCGGGTTCGACCCCAACGCGGGCTGGTTCGGACTGGCCAACACCTACGCCAACCAGTTCATCTCGTCCGGCTTCCCGATCAACATGCTCAGCTACGTGGCGCAGGCCAACTCGGTGCAGGCGATCCAGGCGGTGGGCGGCGAGGTCGGGCAGGGCCTGACGGAGGGCGAGGGGGCGCTGGGCGCGGCGGCCAGCGACCTGTCGAGCGCGATCCGCACCGTCGGGGCCACCGCGTCGCCCACGGCCGCCATGGGCGTGGCGGTCACGGTGGGCAAGCTGAGCGCGCCGCCCGCGGTGGTCGGGCTGCTGCCCGCGTCGCAGGCACCCGTGCAACTCGCGTCCGCGGCGTCCCCGCTCGACGCCGGGGACGCCGGCTTCCCCATGCTGCCCCCGTTGATGCCGCCGCCGATCTCGGCCGGCAGCGGCTGGCGCAAGAGAAAACAGCAGAAATACGAGGATCTTGCGGTCGGTAAGGAACTCAAGGGCAGCTTCATGCCCCGATCGCCGTCGGCGGGATGAGGGCTGATCGCCGTGCGGGGGAAACCGAAATGCCTCGTCGCATGAGGCAGCCACCGTTCTCGAACTCGGGGTAGGGCGTCATGGATTTTGGGATGATGCCCCCCGAAATCACCTCGGCGCTGATTCACTCCGGACCTGGTGCGGGGTCACTGGTCGAGGCCGCCGGGGTGTGGCTGGCGCTGGCCATCGACGTCGAGGACACCCTCCCGCGTTACGCCGCCGAGCTGTGGTCACTGGGCGAGGCCTGGCGCGGGCCGTCCGCGGCGGCGATGGGCCAGGCCGTGGAGCCCTACCTCGCGTGGTTGCGCGCCACGGCCCAGCAGTGTGAGCAGGTCGGCGCCTCGCTGCAGGCCGCCGCGGCGGCGTTCGAGGCGGCCCGGGGCTCGATCGCCCTGCCAGCGGAGGTCGCTGCCAACCGCGCCCGGCTGGCGCAGCTGCTGGCCACCAATTGGCTCGGGACGAACCTCGTGCCGATCGCCGAGACGGAGGCCCAGTACGAGGGCATGTGGGTGCGGAACTCGGCGGCGATGTACCGCTACGAGGCGGCCTCGGCGCAGGCGCTCGACCTGCCGCAGTTCTCGTCGCCGCCCGCGATCGTCAACCCGGCGATGGCCGCCGCCCAGACGACCGCAACCGCCGCGCAGGCCGCCGCCGCCCCGGCGCAGACGCCGCTGGGCGAGCTGCTGACCTCGCTGCTGAGCACGCCGCTGGGGTTCAACCCCCAGAAGGGCTGGTTCGGGCTGCTCAACGCCTACGCCAACCAGTTCATCGCCGGCGGGATTCCGATCAACCTGCTCAGCTACCTGGCCCAGCTCGGCTCGTCGCAGACCCTGCAGAACGTGGGGAGCGATATCGTCCAGGGCCTGGGGGAGGGCGAGAGTGCGCTGGGCGCGGTCGCCAGCGGCCTGACGGGCGCGGCGCGCGCGATCGGATCGGCGCCCACCGCCGCCACGGGCGTCGGCGTGCTGGTGGGCAAGCTGATGATGCCGCCGTCCGTGGTCGGCGTGGTCCCCGGCCCGCAGGTGCAGCTGGCGTCGGCGGTGTCCCCGCTGCCGACGAGCGAATTCGGGCTGCCCGAGATCCAGATGCCCCCCTTCCGGATGCCGCCGATGTCGGCGGCCAAGCGCAAGCGTGAGGGCCGCGACTACGACGACATCGAGCTCGGGCTGGAACTCAAGGGGACGGTGATGCACCGGCCGCCGTCGGCCGGGTGAGCTACCCGGCTTCGATCTTGGGGGCGGCGGCCCCGTGCTCGTCCCCGGCGAGGGTGAAGTAGTTCTCCTCCTCCTGCACGAAGTGCAGCCGCAGCAGCGCGTACAGGCCGTACAGGCAGGCGAGCAGGTCGTCGACCTGATCGGGCGCGATCGCGCCGCCGTCGCGGGCCAGCGTCAGGTGGGCGCCTACCCGGTCCGACAGCCGTTGTATCTCGGCGTGGGTGCGGCTCATCGTCGCCGTGGCCTCGCCCGTGCCCAGGGGATGGGCCAGCGCCGGGTAGAGCTGGGTCTCCTCGGCGCGTTCGTGGGGCAGGATCCGCTCGGTCAGCAGCGCGTACGCCCGCGTGATCGCCTGCAGGGCCGTTCCGTCCGGCTCGGCCGCCAGGCGGTCGGCGGCGTCCCGCAGCACTCCGACGGCGTCCCGCAGTTCGTCGTGCTCGGCGTCGAAGCGCCGCAACATCTCCTCCGTGCGCGGCGGCAGGTCGACCTCGACGGCCGGGTTGCCGCGCAGCGCCCGCAACGCGTTGCCGATCACCGCGACGTCGATGCCCTCCTGCAGCAGCGCGCCCACGGCAGGCGGCAGCCACCCGAGCGCGGCGACGGCCATCGCCGCCAGCGAGAGCCCCATGCCGACGACCGCGCTCTGCACGGCGATGCGACGCGACCAGCGGGCAATGTCCATCGCGTCGGCGAGGCGCTCCAGCCGGTCGGTGGTCAGCACGATGTCGGCCGCCTCCGACGACGCGGTCGTGCCGCGGGCGCCCATCGCGACGCCGACGCTGGCCGCCGCCAGGGCGGGCGCGTCGTTGACGCCGTCGCCGACCATCACGGTGACGGCGCGGTCCTTCTCGGCGCGCACGGCGGCGACCTTGTCGGCCGGGGTCTGCCCGGCGTACACCTCGTCGAGGCCCAGCACGGCGCCCACTTCCCGGGCCGGCTCCGCGCGGTCGCCGGTGAGCATCACCAACCGGTTCAGGCCGGCGGAACGCAACCGGCGCACGGTTCGCGGCGCGTGCCGGCGCAGCGGGTCGCGCAACAGCACCGCGCCGGCCGGTCGCCCGTCGATCCGGACCCATGCGATCGCGGCGCTGTCCAGCAGGGCGCGGTTCAGGGCCGTGCGCGCCCACGCCGCCGACCCCGTCTCCCCGGCGTCCTTGCCGACCTGCACGCGCCGGCCGTCGACGGTGCCGGTGACCCCGTGCCCGGGTTCCTCGACCACCGCGCTGGGCAGGGCCAGGCCCAGGCCGCGGGCGCGGGCCTCGGTGACGATCGCCTCGGCCAGCACGTGGGGCGACAACTGATCCACGGAGGCCGCCAGCCGCAGTATCTCGATCGCGTCGCGCCCGGGGGCGGCCGCGACGTCGATCACGACGGGCCGCCCCGTCGTCACCGTGCCGGTCTTGTCCATCGCCAACGTGGTCGCTCGGCCGAGGGTTTCCAGCGCGGCCCCGTTGCGGATCACCACGCCCTGACGGGAGGCGCGGGAGAGGCCGGACACGATGGCCACCGGCGCGGCCAGCAGCAGCGGGCACGGGGTCGCCACCACCAGCACCGCGACCGCGCGCACCGCGGAACCACTGGCCAGCCAAGCGCCGGCCGCGATCAGCAGCGTCAGCGGTAGGAACCAGGCGGCGTACCGGTCGGCCAGCCGGACCACCGGCGCGTTCTCGGCCCCGGCCTGCTCGGCGAGGCGGACGATGTGCGCGTAGGTGCTGTCGGCGGCGGTGGCGGTGGCCTCGATCTCGAAGGCGCCGCCCGCGTTGACCACCCCGCTGCGCACCGGTTCGCCGACGTCCCGCTCGACCTGCAGCGGCTCGCCGGTCAGGACGGACTCGTCGAGCACCGCGACCGGGCCGGTGACGCGCCCGTCCACGGGCACCACCTCGCCCGGCCCGACGACCAGCTGGTCCCCGACCGCCACGTCGTTCAGCGCGATCACGCCGACCGCCGCGCCGACCCGGCGGCGGGCGAAGCGCGGCGCGTGTTCCAGCAGCGCCCGCAGGTCGTGGGACGCGCGGCGTTCGGCCGCCGCCTCGAGTGCCCGCCCGCCGGCCAGCATCACCGCGATCAGCGCGCCGGCGAGGTATTCCCCGACCAGCAACGTCCCGACCAGCGACAGCACCGCGATCACGTCGACGCCGACCCGGCCCCGACGTAGGGCCTTCAGCACCCACACGACGGCGGGCGCCACGGCCACCATCGTGCCCGCGATCCAGCACCAGTCAGCCACCCGTCGCGAGCCGGCCAGCCAGGCGATGCCGCCCGCGGCCAACGCGCCGGCGGTCACCGCGACGAGGACCGGCTCGACCAACCCCCGGATGACAAAACGCTTACCGCCCACACCATTCCCTTTCGGCGTGTCAGTCAGCCTGGCGCGCCCTCGTCGGACGGGCTAGGGCCGGAAGTCGCCGACCCCAGGACCTATTGGGACTTAATTGAGGACCGAGGTCACTAGAAGGGTCGGCGAAGTTCTGGTGAACATGGGTGGCGTGAAGCGCCGCAGAAAGCCGCCCCCGGCCGCCATCGTCGGCGGCGTCGTCGGCGGGGGCCTCACCGCCGTGGCGGGCTGGGACCTGTGGCAGCGACGGCACACCATTCTGCGCAACTATCCGATCGTCGGCCACCTGCGGTTCCTGCTGGAGGCCGTGGGCCCGGAGCTGCGCCAGTACATCGTCACTGACAATGACGCCGAGCGGCCCTTCAGCCGGGACCAGCGGCGCTGGGTGTACACGTCGTCGAAGCTGGCCAACCGGTATTTCGGCTTCGGCACCGACAACGACCTGGAACGGGTGCACAACTACCCGGTGATCAAGCATGCGGCGTTCCCGATGCCGGCCCCCGCCGGCGAGCCGGAGCACCCGGATCCTGCGGTGCCGCTGCCGGCCGCGAAGGTGCTCGGCGGCGCCCGCGGCCGCGCCAAGGCGTTCCGGCCGTCCTCGCTGGTCAACATCTCCGCGATGAGCTTCGGATCGCTGAGCGGTGCCGCCGTCACCGCGCTCAACCGCGGCGCCGGGCTGGCCGGCGCCCTGCACACCACCGGAGAGGGCGGGGTGTCGCCCTACCACCTGCACGGCGGCGACCTGGTCTGGCAGATCGGCACCGGCTACTTCGGCTGCCGCAACGACGACGGCACGTTCAGCCTCCCGCGGCTGGTCGACCGGGTGGCGGCCACGCCGTCCATCCGGGCGATCGAGATCAAGCTCAGCCAGGGCGCCAAGCCGGGCCTGGGCGGCATGCTGCCGGGCGCCAAGGTAACCCCCGAGATCGCGGCTATCCGCGGCATCCCGGTCGGGGTGGACTGCAAGAGCCCGGCCGGCCATTCGGCCTTCCGCGACGTCGACGGGCTGCTGGACCTGGTGGAGACCATCGCGGCCGAGACCGGGCTGCCCGTGGGGATCAAGTCCGCGGTCGGGGAGGGCGCGTTCTGGTCCGAGCTGGCCGCGCGGATGGCCCGCACCGGCCGGGGCGTCGACTTCGTGACCGTCGACGGCGGCGAGGGCGGCACCGGCGCGGCGCCGCTGGTCTTCACCGACCACGTGGCCCTGCCCTTCAAGTGGGCTTTCCCGCGGGTGTACCGCGCCTTCGCCGAGGAGGGGCTGCACCATGACGTGGTGTTCATCGGCTCGGCCAAGCTCGGCATCCCCGAGAACGCGCTGCTGGCGCTGGCCATGGGCTGCGACATGATCAACGTCGCCCGGACGGCGATGTTCTCCATCGGCTGCATCCAGGCCCAGCGCTGCCACACCGGCCGCTGCCCGTCCGGCGTCGCCACCCAGTCGGCGTGGCTGCAGCACGGCCTCGACCCGGACCTCAAGGCCGTGCGCTGCGCGAACTACCTGGCCACGCTGCGCTTCGAGCTGCTGTGCCTCGCCCGCGCATGCGGCCACGTGCACCCGGCCCTGGTTCCGCTGAACGCCATCGAGCTGCTCGACGTCGACCTGCAGACGGTCCCGGCCGACGAGCTGTTCGACTACAAGCCGGACTGGGGCCTCCCGGGGCCGCGCGACGTCGCGGCCCTCACGGCGCTGACGGCCGCCGGTCGGCCCGCCGGAGGATGAGCTTGCGCAGTTCGCTGACCCACAGCACGCTGCTGGACACGGCGACGCACACCAGCCACTGGCTCGGCGACAGCGGTGTGGTGGTGAACGCCGTGTTGAGGAACGGCAGCTGAACCACGGCCACCTGCAGCAGCGCCGAGACGGCGATGGCCGCCCACAGCCAGCCGTTGGCGAAGAAGCGGTGCAACGCGCTCCGGGTCTCGCTGCGGGCGTTGATCGTGTTGAACAGCTGGGTGATGACCAGCACCGTGAAGCCCGCGGTGCGGGCGGTGTCCAGCGACGACGGCAGGGGGCCGCGGGGTGAGTAGAGCCAGATCGTGACCAGCGTCGCGGCGCCCACCGCCGCGCCGATCACCACGATGTTGTTCCACATCCGCCCGTCGATGACCCGGTCGGACTTCGAGCGCGGCGGCCGGCCCATGACCTCCTCGGTCTGGGGGTCGACGCCGATCGCCAGCGCCGGGGCGCCGTCGGTGAGCAGGTTGATCCACAGGATTTGGGTGGCCAGCAGCGGCAGCGCGACGGTGCCGCCCTGCGACAGGCCGATCGTGCCGGCCAGCACGACGCCGAAGAAGACGGTGAAGATCTCACCCATGTTCGACGACAGCAGGTAGCGCAGCGACTTCTTGATGTTGGCGAAGATGCCCCGGCCTTCCCGGATGGCCTCGACGATGGTCGCGAAGTTGTCGTCGGCCAGGATCATGTTCGCCGCCTCGCGGGCGACGTCGGTGCCGGTGCGTCCCATCGCGATGCCGATGTCGGCCCGCTTGAGCGCGGGCGCGTCGTTGATGCCCTCGCCGGTGACGGCGACCACCTGGTGGTCGGCCTGCAGCGCGTCGATGATGCGCAGCTTGTCCGCCGGGTTGACCTGGGTGTACTGCGAGTGCCGGCGCACGGTTTCGCGCAGCTGGTCGTCGTCGAGGGTGGCGAGTTCGGCGCCGGACACCGCCGACTCCCGGTCCTCGATGCCAAGCTCCCGGGCGATGCGCGCCGCGGCGCGGGGATGGTCGCCGGTGATCATCACTACCCGGACCCCGGCGCGGTGTGCGTCGGCGATGGCCGCGGCGGCCTCGGGCCGCGGCGGGTCGGTGATACCCACCATGCCCAGGTAGACCAGATCACCGTCCGGCCGGCGACATGCGACCCCGACCGCGTGCAGGGCGTCGTGGGCGAGCCGCTCGGCGTCGGCGCGGATGGCGGCCCGCGCCCGGTCGTCGAGGGGAGCGGGCCGATCACCGGACTGCACCCACGCGCAGCGGTCGAGCAGCGCGGCGGGCTCGCCGACCTCGCCGGCGACGAGGGGCCCGGTCCCGCCGGCCTTCCCGCGGGCCACCCGGAAGGCCGCCGCGATGGGATCGCCCGGGTCGGCGCCCTCGCCGGCCGCGCCGCCCGCCGCCAGCACCAGCGCCACCTGCCGCGACAGCGCGTCGTCGGGGGGCTCGCCGCTGATGGCGGCCTCGCCCACCGGCGTCACGACCCGGACGATCGTCAGCTCGCCGGTGGTGAGGGTTCCCGTCTTGCCCGAGCAGACCACCGACGCCGATCCCAGCGTCTCCGCCGACGCCAGCTCCTTGACGATGGCGTGCCGGCCGGCCATTCGCCGCATCCCCAGCGCCAGCACCACCGACATGATCGCGGGCAGGCCCTCCGGAACGGCGGCCACCGCCAGCGAGACGCCGAGCAGCACGGCGGTCACCGCGTCCTGGGCGCTGTGGATGCCGAAGACGAACACCACCGTCGCGATGACCACGACGGCGATGACCAGCACCGCGATCCCCAGCACTCGGCTGGCCCGCGCCACCTCGCGTTGCAGGGGCGTCGGTTCGTGGTCGACGGTGCGCACCAGGCCGGCGATCTGCCCGGTCTGCGTCTGCATCGCGGTGGCCGTCACCACCGCCCGCGCGGCGCCCTTGGTGACGGCGGTGCCCCGGAACACCATGTCGGCCCGATCGTGCTCCGCCCCGGCCTGTTTGCGGACGGGTGCGCTGCGCCCGGTCAACGCGGCCTCCGACACCTCCAGCCCCTCCGACGACAATAGCCGGGCGTCGGCGGCGACGGCGTCTCCCTCGCGCAGCAGCAGCACGTCGCCGGGCACCAGTTCGCGGGCCGGTACCCGGGCCGCCACGCCGTCGCGGACCACGGTCGCGGTGGCCGCGGTCATCCGCGCCAGGGCGTCGACCGCCCGCTCGGCGCGGGCCTCCTGCACGTAGCCGAGCGCCGCGTTGAGGACGAGGATGACCCCGATCACCACGGCGTCGACCGGCCAGCCGGCGGCTCCCTCGGCCACCCACACCGCCAGCGAGGCGACGAGCGCGGCGCCCAGCAGGTAGATCAGGGGGCTGCGGAACTGGGCGAGGACCTTCTGCCAGACCGGCGCCGGCGGCACACCCTCGATCTCGTTGGGGCCGACCTCCAGGAGGCGCTGCGCGGCCTCCTGCGCGGTGAGCCCCGGTTCGGGGGTCACGAGTGCACGGGCGACGTGGGTTGCCTGCGTGACTCGATCATGCGGTTGCGGACGATGTGCTCGACGAGGATGGGCACGAAGGTCTGGACCGGGGCGTCGACGAACTGGCGGGCGGCCTCCTCGCACCACGCCCTGATCTGGGCGGTCCGCTGGTCGTCGTCGAGGCCCTCGTGGCGGGCGAGCTTGTCGGCGACGTCCTCGACCGACCGCGACACCAGGGCGCGGGCGGCGGGTGTGGCGTCGGGAGCCTCAGCGGCCGGCTGGGCGCGCGCCTCGTCGAGGGCCCGCCGGGCCACCTGCTCGCCGGTGTCGGGCCGGATCACGTGCAGGGTGAGATGCCGACCATCCTCGCCGATCAGGATGACGCTGGACGGCTCGTCGCTGATGAAGCCCAGCAGCTCGACCTGGTGGCCGGCGATCTCGGCCAGCGGCGGCGTCTCGTGCCAGCCGTTGCGCCGGTAGCCCACCATCACCACCCGCCCGAGTCGGTCCGCCACCGATGCCACCAGGTCCGGTAGCTCATTGACCAGATCCGTCGACCGGGGCCACCAGGCGCCGTCGATGTGCTCGGAGGCGGTCCGGAAGGGCTTGAGCTGCAATCGATCTACGTGTTCCATGATGTCTCTCTGCTCGAAGGTGCGGGCTGAAGAGGGAGGAGGCGGCGCTGCCCCGTCTCGGCGGCCCGGGCCAGCAGGCCGGGGGCGAGCGCGGACGCCGCGCTCCCGGCCGCCGCGGCCAGCAGGGCCTGGGCCCAGGCGTCCGGGCCGACCGGGGTGCAGCCGAACACCTGGCTGAGCCCCGGGGTGCTGACCACCGCGACAAGCGCGCCGAGCGACCCGACCGACGTCAGCACCACCAGCGGCGCCCGCGAGTCCACCAGCGTCTGGCCCAGCTGGGTGCTGACCAGGGCGATCAGCGCGACCGTGGCCGCCCGGCGCGGGGTGCCGGTCACGCTGGCCATGCCCCACCCCAACGTGGCGCCCATGGTGGTGGCAGCGCCGCGGACCCCGATCGACCGCCACATCGTGGCCTCGTCGGGGTCGACGTCGGCCCTGCCGGTCTGCGGGCTGACGGCCAGCGCCGCGGCCGGCAGCGCGTCGGTCAGCATGTTGACCAGCAGCAGCTGGCGGGCGTTGAGCACCGAGCGCCCGGTGAGGATCGTCGTCAGCAGGGCGAAGCCCACCTCGCCCAGGTTGCCGCCGACCAGCATCGCCACCGCCGACTGCACCCGCCGCCACAGCTGCCGGCCCTCGTCGAGGGCGTCGAGCAGCGCCTCGATCCGCTCGTCGAGCAGCACGACGTCGGCCGCGGTGCGCGCCGCGTCGCTGCCTCGAGCGGCCACCCCGATGCCCACGCTGGCCGCCCGGATGGCGGCGGCGTCGTTGACCCCGTCGCCGACCATCGCCGTGACGACCCCGGCCCGCTCCAGGGTCTGCACCACGTCGATCTTGTGCTCGGGCGTCATGCGCGCGAAAACCTGGCGCGACGCGGCCGTTTCGGCGCGCTCGTCGGCCGACATGGCCTCCCAGTCACCGCCGACGACCACCTGATCCGTGGTGACGTCGATGCCCAACTCGCGGGCGATGACGGCGGCGGTCGCCGGATGGTCACCGGTGATGAGCCGGACCCCGATGCCGCGGCGGGCCAGTTCCGCGATCAGGCCCGGCGCCGCCGGGCGCAGCGTGTCGGCCAACCCGAGCAGCCCCACCGGGGTCAGGTTCGACGTGCACAGGTCCTCCAGCCGGTCGGGGTCCGCCGCCGCGGCCGCGGCCTGCTCGGGAGTCAGCTCGCGCTCGGCCACCGCGAGCACCCGCAGGCCGCCCGCCGCCATCGCCTCGATCCGCTCCTCCAGCGGCTCGTCGTCGCGCAGCAGCGCGGACGCGAGCACCTCCGGCGAGCCCTTGATGGTCAGCCGCGTGCCGACCAGCGCGGCCGCGAACGGGCGCCCGGACTGGAACGGCAGGAACGCGTCGCGCGTCGCCCGCGGCGCGGCCGGCGGGCCGTCCCCCCGCAGCGCGGGGTCGTCGGCGGCCTGGGTGATGGCGTCGTCGGTGGCGTGCTCCACGCGGTGGCTGTGCATGGCGTAGCTCGTGCTCACCGCCGCGTCCAGCACCTGCCCCGGGGTGAAGCCGTCCACCGGGCGCACCGACTTCACCTTGAGCCGGTTCTCGCTCAGCGTGCCGGTCTTGTCGAAGCACACCACGTTCAGCCGGGCCAGCGCCTCGATGGAGTGGGCGTTGCGGATCAGGACCGATTCGCCGGTGAGCCGGCGCGCGGCGGCCTGCTGGGCCAGGGTGGCCACCAGCGGCAGCCCCTCGGGAATGGCGGCGACGACCAGCGTGACGGCGCCGCCGACGGCCTCCCGTAGCGGGGTGCCCCGCGCCACGCTGAGCGCCCCCACCAGGCCCCCGCTGGCGACGCTGAACGGCAGGGCCCGCCGGGTGATCCGCTGCAGCTGCCGCTGCAGGCCGATCTCCTGCAGTTTGCGGGGGGCCATCGCCAGCGCCCGGCGCATCTCCGAGCGTGACCCGACGGCGGTGACCACGGCCACCCCGGTGCCCGCCACCACGGTGGTCCCGGCATAGAGCATGCAGGTCCGCTCGGCCAGCGGGGCGCCGGGCGTCGGCTCCGTCTGCTTGGCCACCGGCAGCGACTCGCCGGTGAGGGTGGACTCGTCGACCTCGACGTTCAGCGCGTGCATCAGCCGGGCGTCGGCCGGGATGACCTCGTCGGCGCGGACCTCGATGACGTCGCCGGGACGCAGCCGCGTCGCCGCGACCTTCTCGGTGCGCTTCCCGTCGCCCCCAGGATCGGAGCGGACCCGGCGCCGCGCGGGCGGTTCCTGCACGGCGAGCAGGCGGTTCAGGATCCGCTCGGCGTGCAGCTGCTGCTCGGACGACATCGCCGCGTTGACCAGCAGCACGCTGCCCACGAGGACCGCGTCCAGCGGCGAACCCAGCAGCGCGCTGGCGAGCGCCCCGGTGGCCAGCAGCGGGGTGATCGGATCGGCCAGGTTGTCGCGCATCTCGCCGGCGAAATCGCGGAACAACCCCCACGACGTCGCGGTGGCGCCGCGCAGCGCGCGGACGGGGGCCGCTCCCTGCCACCCCGCGGACGTCTCCGCGGGGTGTTGCCCGGGTGGCGGGGGGAGCAGGCGCCGGACCTCCGCGACCGGCAGGCCATGCCAGTCGTGGGTGGTCTCGGGCTCCGGCAGCCGGTCGCGGAAGACCTTCGCGCCCGCCCGGTAGCCGAACCACAGGCTGGCGGCCATTCCGACGTTCGTCGACGTCGAGCTGCGCCCGGGCACCCCGGGGATCAGCATCAGCGCGCCGATCACCGACGCCGACGCCGCCAGCCGGATCGCGCTGTCGGTGGCGGCGCGCGCGGCGGGCAGCGCGTGCAGCACGCGCCAGGCACCGGTCAGGTCGGACACCAGCAGGTCGGCGCCCCACGGCGGCGGGTGGCCGTCGCGCAGCACCCCGATCGTGACGTCGGACCGGTGCGGGGCCCGCATCTCCGACGTGGTCAGCAGCGCCACGGTCGCCCCGCCCGCCTTGAGCTCGGCGACGGCCGCCGCCACGGCGTGGTCGATCGACCCGTCAGACGGGTACAGCTGGTCGAAACCCTGTGCGAGGGAGCGTAATCCGTCGTCGTCGAGCGAGTAGATGCGCGGTTGCGCCTGGCGCGCCTCGGTCAGCACCGCCGCGGCGTAGCGGTCCCGCACGGGGCTGATCAGCGCCTCCCCGGCGTCGCCCGCGCCGGGAATGTCGGCCAGCCGGTGCCAGCCCGGGGAGAGGCCGTCGCCGTCGAGCGCGTCGCGGACCGCCACCCAGGCCCGAGCGCGTTCCGAATTCTCCACTCCCAGAACGCGGCTCACCATCAGGTCGGCGGTGTAGAGCGCCCGCGGGTCGATCATTACCGCATCGATCCGGTCCAGAGCGCGCAGGGTCCGGGGCCGTAACACCAGGGCGTCGTGGCGGGCGGTCAGGCCGCGGCTCATCGCGCACCCGAACGCCTCGCGGACGGTGCGCAGCGGCTTGGGGACGGCCGCCAGCGCGGCCGCACCGGCGGCATCGGGGCTGCGGGAGAGCAGGCCGACCGCCGCGGCGGCCGCGGCACCGGCCAGGCCGGCGCGGTCGGCGTAGCGTTCCGCGCGCCCGTCCGGCACAACCGCCGTGCGGCGCGGCGTCAGGGCCGCGTCGTCGGGCACCGGCAGGGCGCCCAGCACGGGTTCCCGCCGCGACCACGTGAGCCGGCCGTTCCACGCCTCGGCTGCCAGCATCGCCCGCGTCGCGGCCTCGGCGGCCGCCGCCGTCGGCGACAGCGTCAGCGCCGCCGTCGCGGCGTTGACGAAACCGAACAACACGTCGGCGCCGTCGGGCCCCAGGCGCCGGTCCAGCTCGCGGCGCAGCCTCGGCACGTGGTCGGCCAGCGTCGGGGGCACGGCCACCAGGTCGGGCAGCCTGGGTAGGCGCAGCAGGCTGCCGGTCAGCGAAAGGCCAAGGCCCACAGCGGCGGCCGTCGCGGCGATCATCCGGCCCATCAGCAGCGCGTCGTCCCCGGGCAGGCTCGCCGGCAGCGCCCTCGGCGCGCCGGCGCGGCCGCGCCGCTCGGCGTCGGTGACGATCCGGCACAGCTCGGCCGTCGACGGCCCGTCCTCCGATTCGAGGGTGACGACCAGCCGCGCCAGGGTCGGGTTCAGGTAGGCCTCGCGCACGCCGGGGGTGGCGCGGGCGGCGGCCAGCACGTCGGCGCCGATGGTGGGGGCCTGCCCGCCGTCGAGGCCACGCACCTCGATCCAGCACCGCGCGCCGTTGCTGCTGGTGCGCCGCGCCGGCGGGCCGCCTATCGCCTCGACCGCCATGCCCGCCGCGGCGCGGGTCAGCGCCGAAACATCGGGTGTCGCCCGGGCCAGCGACCGGCCGCCCAACAGGGCGGCGCTTCCGGCCGTGCCCGCCACCACTGCGCCGGCGGTGACCGCCAGCCGCGTGCCGGCCGCCGCGACCCGGAAAGGCGTGGTAATCAATCTGTTCACGGTTCAGACAGATCCTGTCAATGAACGTTCGGCAAACCGTTCGACATGAGGGGAGATTAGCCCCCAGCGCACGTTTGCGCAGGGGTCGTTACGGACCCATTCGGATGCCTTTTGTCACTTGTGGGAAACGTCGGAAGCTCTAGGCTTTGAGCGATGCGAACCGCATACCGCAAGCAGATGATCGAGCTGGCCGGGCAACTCGGACAGATGTGTGGGCTGGCCGGTGTGGCGATGCAGCGCGCCACGTGCGCCCTGCTGGAGGCCGACCTCGCGGCCGCCGAGGGTGTGATTCGGGACCACGAGCGGATCGTGGCGATGCGCGCGCACGCCGACAAGGTCGCGTTCGACCTGCTGGCGCTGCAACAGCCGGTGGCAGGGGACCTGCGGGCCATCTTCGGCGGCATCCAAATCATCGCGGACACCGAGCGGATGGGCGCGCTGGCCGTGCACATCGCCAAGATCGCCCGGCGCGAACACCCCAGACACGTTCTGCCGCAAGATGTTCGAGAGTGCTTCGTCGACATGGCCGCGGTCGCCATCGCCATGGGGGAGAGCGCGAAGCGGGTGCTCACCACCCGCGATCCGCAGGAGGCGGCCCGGCTGCACGAACAGGACGACGCGATGGACCGCCTTTACCGGCACCTGTTCGACGTGCTGATGGGCGACGACTGGAACCACGGAATCCCCGCGGCCGTCGAAACCGCGTTGCTGGGCCGGTTTTACGAGCGCTTCGCCGATCATGCGGTGGAAGTCGGGCGGCGCGTCATCTTCGCGGTCACCGGTACGCTACCCGCCGGGGACAAGATCTCCACCTACTAGAGGAAAGCGGGTCGTGCCGAAAATCCAGGGCCGCGTGTGGCGTTCCGGTAAGCCGCAGGATGACTTCGAATTCGACCATGTGGCGGAGTATCTCGACCGCGAGGACACCCTGGCGTGGGTGGATCTCTGCGGTCCCGATCACGACACGCTGTGCGGGCTGGCCGACGAGCTGCGCCTGAACCACTGGGCGGTCGAGGACGCGGCCGCCGCGGCCGAGCGCGTCAAGGCCACCGCCTACTCCACCCACACCTTCTTCACCGTCTACGCCGTCGACGTCGCCGCCGACGGCGTGGACGACAGCCCGCGGATGCTGGCGACGCGCCGGGTGTCGGCGTTCGTGCTGCCCCGCGGCCTGATCACGGTCCGCCTCACGCCCGACTTCGACATGGCGCAGGTCAGCCGCCGGTGGGACGAGATCGGCGCCCAGCAGTACGGGGTCGGTGCGCTAGTGCACGGGCTGCTCGACGTCGTCGTCGACAGCCATTTCGCGGCCGTCGAGGCGCTGGACGACTGCGTGGAGGCGATCGAGGACGAGCTGTTCGACGGCAACTCACCGCGAGGGTCCTTCCAGCGCAGGACATTCCGGATGCGCCGCGACCTGGTCAACCTGCGGCGGGTGGCGTTGCCGATGCGCGAAGTCGTCAACTCGGTTCAGCACCATCGCCTCGAGGTCGCGGCCCCACGGGAACTTGACCCGCTCTACGCGGACCTGTACGACCACGTGCTGCGCGTGTCGGAGTGGACGGAGTCGTTACGCGACATGATCACAACGATTTTCGAGACCAACCTGTCCCTGCAGGACGCACGGCTGAACACCGTCATGAAAAAGCTCACCGGCTGGGCGGCCATCATCGCGGTGCCGACGGCGATCACCGGGTTCTACGGCCAGAACGTCCCGTACCCGGGCTTCGGAACCGCGGCCGGGTTCGCGGCCAGCACCACCGTGATCCTCGTGTTCATGGCCGTGCTGTACGTGATGTTCCGACGGCGTGACTGGCTGTGACCGGGATCGGGGTCGCGGAGCCCACTTTCGACACCAGGCTGGTCGCCGCGGCCGGCCTGGACGAGGTCCTGCGGCGGTTGGACACTTCGGCGGCGGGCCTGTCGAGCGGCGAGGCGGCCGCCCGCCTGGCCCGCCACGGCCCGAACGCGGTGCGCACCCACCACGTCAACGCGCTGGCCGTGCTGGGCCGCCAGCTGCGCAACGCGGTGCTGATCCTGCTCGCCGGCACCGCGGTGGTCTCCTACTTTCTGGGCGACAGCATGCAGGCGATCATCATCTTCGTGATCCTCACGGCCAGCGCCGGTCTGGGGTTCGTCAACGAGTACCGCGCCGAACGCGCCGCCGCCGCCCTACACGCCGGGGTGCGCCACAACGCGCTGGTGCGCCGCGACGGCGCCTACGTCACGCTCGATGTCACCGCGCTGGTGCCCGGCGACGTCATCCGGCTCTCGCTCGGCGAGGCCGTGCCCGCCGACGTCCGGCTGATCGAGGTCACCGGCCTGGAATGCAACGAAAGCATCCTGACCGGCGAATCCACCGGTTCGGAGAAGTCACCGCAACCGGTGCCCCAGGGGACCGAACTCGCCGAGGCGTCGGACCTGGCGTTCATGGGCACCATCGTCAGCGCCGGCGAGGGCGTCGGCGTGGTGTACGCCACCGGCCGCAACGCCGAATTCGGACGCATCGCAGCCGGTCTGGACGAGCGGGCGCCCGAGACCGGCTTCCAGGTCGGGCTGCGCCGATTCTCCTACCTGCTGCTGCAGGTCGCGGTCGCGCTGATGGTGGTGATCCTGCTCAGCAACCTGCTGCTGTCCAAGCCCATCATCGATTCCGTGCTGTTCTCGCTGGCGATCGCGGTCGGCATCACCCCGCAACTGCTGCCCGCCGTCGTCAGCACCAGCCTGGCGACCGGCTCGCGCCAGCTGGCCAAGGCCAAGGTGCTGGTGAAGCGGCTGGTGTGCATCGAGGACCTCGGCGACATCGACATCCTGATCACCGACAAGACCGGCACCCTGACCGAAGGCCGGATCCGGCTGGTCGAGACGATCGACGCGGCCGGGCAGCCCAGCGAATCGGTCCGCCGGCTCGGCCTGCTGGCCACCGACGTGGAGCCGGAATCCGGTGGGGTCAGCGGCAATCCGCTCGACGCCGCGCTCTGGGAGTCGCCGCGGCCGCGCGACCTGATCGGGACGGTGCGGCGGGTGGCGGTGCTGCCGTTCGACCACGAGCGCCGCGCGACGTCGGTGCTGGTCGACGACGACGGCGGCCGGGTGCTCGTCGTCAAGGGCGCCCCCGAGCAGGTGCTGGCCCAGTGCCGGGCCACGGCGCCGGCCGCCCACGACACGCTGGCGAGCCTGTTCGCGGCGGGGCGCCGGGTGGTGGCCGTGGCGACCAGGCCCGCCCCCGGCGCGACCGGCATCACCACGGCCGACGAACGCGACCTCTCGCTGGCCGGGTTCCTGGTGTTCGCCGACGAGCCCAAGGCGGCGGCGCGCGAATCCCTGGCCGATCTGGCGCATCTGGGCATCGAGCTCAAGATCGCCACCGGCGACAACCCACGCGTTGCCGAAAAGGTGTGCGCCGATCTCGGTTTGGCGTCGCGGGGCACCGTCACCGGAGTCGAGCTCGACGGGCTCGACGACGACGAGTTCGCCGACGCCGCACAGTCCCACACGATCTTCGCCCGCATCACCCCCGAGCAGAAGGCGCGGCTCATCACCGAGCTGCGCCGCGTCGGCCGGTCGGTCGGCTTCCTCGGCGACGGCGTCAACGACGCGTTGGCCCTGCACGCCGCCGACGTCGGGATCTCGGTGGACAGCGCCACCGACGTGGCCAAGGACGCCGCCGACGTGGTGCTGCTGGAGAAGGACCTGGGCGTCCTGGCCACCGGGGTGGCCGAGGGCCGGCGGATCTTCGCCAACACCATCAAGTACGTCCTGATGGGGACGTCGAGCAATTTCGGCAACATGTTCAGCGCCGCCGCCGCCTCGGCGCTGCTGCCGTTCTTGCCGATGCTGCCCAGCCAGATCCTGCTCAACAACCTGCTCTACGACAGCTCGCAGCTCGCGATCCCGACCGACCGGGTTGACGAGGAGCAACTGCATGCGCCGTCGCATTGGAACGTCGCCTTCATCCGGCGGTTCATGCTGATCTTCGGTCCGATCAGCTCGCTGTTCGACTTCCTGACCTTCGGGTTGATGCTGGGCGTGCTGCACGCCGGCGCCGTCGAGTTCCGCACCGGCTGGTTCGTGGAATCCCTTGCGACGCAGACGCTGATCATCTTCGCGATCCGCACCCGCAAGGTGCCCTTCTTCCGCAGTCGGCCGAGTTGGCAGCTGGCCGCCACCACGCTGACCGTGGTGGCGGCCGGTGTCGTGATCACGATCTCGCCGCTGGCCCGGCCGCTGGGCTTCCGCCCGCTGCCGTGGCAGTTCTTCGCCGTGCTGGGCGCCTTCGTCCTCAGCTACCTGGTGCTGGTCGAGCTCGCGAAGCTGATGTTCTACGCCGAGCCGATGCACCCGCCCGCGCCGCCGCGGCGCGCCCGCGGAAGCGCCCACCACATCCGGCGGCGCGCCGCCCGGTTTCACTATTTCAATCAGGTCAACGGTGTATTGCCGCGTCAGCGGCCCGTTCGGAAGTAGGGTCCCCCGTCATGAGTGAAGAACGCGCGCTGGTCATCGTCGCGGGATATCAGGACATCGACCCGGCCCGCCGGGACTTCGAAACCCTCACCGAGGGAACGAAACACAGGCGGATTGCGCTGCGGGGCGCCGTGCTGGTCGGGAAGGATCCGGACGGCAACGCGGTCCTGTTGGACACCGGCAACCGCCTGGGCCGGCGCGGTGCCGCATGGGGCGCCGGCGCGGGCCTGGCCGTCGGGTTGTTCTCCCCGGCGCTGCTGGCCTCCGCGGCGGTGGGTGCCGCCGCCGGGGCGCTGGCCGGAACGTTCGCGCAGCACCGGATCACCAGCGGGCTGGGCGACAAGATCGGGCAGGCGCTGGCCGCGGGCAGCGCCGTCGTCATCGCCGTGGTGCCGTCCGAGGGCCGGCTCGCGACCGAGCAGGCGCTGGCCGGCTCACCCATGAAATCCGTTGCGGAGCTGAGCCGTTCGACACTGCGGAGCCTGGGTGCCGCGCTGGAGGAGGCGATGGGCAAGTTCAACCCGGACCGCACCAAATTGCCGCTGCCGCAACGCGGCTTCGGCGGCACGGTGGGTCGCACCATGGGCGAGTCGGTCGGCGACTGGACGATCGTGCCCGGCCCCAAGGCGCCCGATGGCGCGCCGAACGTGCTGATCGTGCTGATCGACGACGCCGGCTTCGGCGGCCCGGACACCTTCGGCGGCGGCATCCACACCCCGGCGTTGAGCCGGGTGGCGCAAAATGGGCTGACCTACAACAGGTTTCACGTTACCGCGGTGTGCTCACCGACCCGCGCCGCGCTGCTGACCGGACGCAACCATCACCGGGTGGGGTTCGGATCGGTGTGCGAGTTCCCGGGCCCGTTCCCCGGCTATTCGACGGTGCGGCCGCGCAGCTGCGCGTCGCTGCCGCGAATCCTGCGCGACAACGGTTACGTCACCGGCGGTTTCGGCAAGTGGCACCTCACCCCGGACAACGTGCAGGGTGCGGCCGGGCCGTTCGACAACTGGCCCGTGGGCTGGGGGTTCGACCACTTCTGGGGTTTCCTGTCCGGCGCCGCGGGTCAGTACGACCCGCTGATCACCCAGGACAACTCCGTCCTCGGAGTCCCGCAGGGCCGCGACGGTAAGCCCTATTACTTCCCCGACGACCTCACCGACAAGGCCGTCGAGTGGCTGCACGCGGTGCGCGCCCAGGACGCGGAGAAGCCGTGGCTGATGTACTACGCGACCGGGGCCACCCACGCGCCGCACCACGTGTTCGCCGAGTGGGCCGACAAGTACCGCGGCCAATTCGATGAGGGCTGGGACGTATACCGCCGCAAGACCTTCGAACGGCAGAAGGAGCTGGGAATCATCCCGCCCGACACCCAACTCACGGAGCGGCCCGAGTTGTTCCCGGCCTGGGACAGCCTCTCGGACAATGAGAAGAAGCTCTACGCCCGGCAGATGGAGGTGTTCGCCGGGTTCTCGGAGAACGCGGACTACAACGTCGGCCGGCTGCTGGACGCCGTGGAGGACCTTGGCGAGCTGGACAACACGCTGGTCTTCTACATCTGGGGCGACAATGGCGCCAGCATGGAGGGCACCATCACCGGCTCGTTCAACGAGATGACGTTCCTCAACGGGCTGCTGCTCGACGCCGACCACCAGCTCGAGCTCATCGAGCAGTACGGCGGCATGGAGTCGCTGGGCAACGAATTCACCGCGCCGCACTTCGCGTCGGCCTGGGCTCACGCCAGCAACACCCCGTTCCAGTGGGGCAAGCAGATGGCCAGCCACCTGGGCGGCACCCGCGATCCGATGGTGATCGCCTGGCCGAGCCGGATTCCCGCGGACGCCGCGATCCGTTCGCAGTTCGCCCACTGCATCGACATCGCCCCAACGGTGTTGGAGGCTATCGGGTTACCGGAGCCCACCCACGTCGACGGGATCGAGCAGGAACCGATGGACGGCACCAGCTTCCTGCACACCTTCGGCGACCAATCGGCCGAAGAGCGCCACACGGTGCAGTACTTCGAGAACTTCGGCAGCCGCGCCATCTATAAGGACGGGTGGTGGGCCTGCGCCCGCCTCGACAAGGCGCCGTGGGACTTGTCGCCGCAGACCCTGCAGCGCTTCGCGCCGGGCAAGTACGACCCGGACGACGACGTGTGGGAGCTGTATTACCTGCCCGACGACTTCTCGCAGGCCACCGACCTGGCGGCGCAGCACCCGGACAAGGTCGCCGAACTCGCCGGGCTGTGGTGGCAGGAGGCCGAACGCAACCGGGTCCTGCCGCTGCTCGGCGGGATCGCGGTGATGTTCGGGGAGCTGCCACCGCTGCCGACCACCACGCGGTTCACCTTCAAGGGCGACGTGCAGAACATCCAGCGCGGCATGGTGCCCCGCATCTTCGGCCGCTCGTACGCGATCGAGGCGCGGCTGCATGTTCCGGACGGCGGCGCCCAGGGCGTGATCGTGGCCAACGGCGACTTTATCGGCGGGTTCGCGCTCTGGGTCGACGAGACGCAGCGGCTGCACCACACGTATTCGTATCTCGGCGTGGACACCTACCGGCAGGTCTCCACCGAGCCGATCCCGGCGGGCGACGTGACGGTGCGGATGCTGTTCGAAACCGAGCGGCCCGTCGCCGGCTCCGGCGGGCGGGTGACGTTGTGGGCCAACGAGACCCAGATCGGCGAGGGAGAGATGGCGCACACGGTGCCGCTGGCGTTCACCTCCTACGCCGGGATGGACGTCAGCCGGGACAACGGCCTGGTGGTCGACCGCGACTACGAGGACAGGGCGCCGTACCCGTTCACCGGGACCGTCAACGAGGTGGTGTTCGACCTGAAGCCGGTTCCCGAGGAGGCCGAGAAGGCGCTGCACGAGCACGCGTCCGTCCAGGCCGTCGGGCACGGCGCGGCCGGGTGAGCGGGTCGCAGGGCCCGCCGGGCCGCTTTTACTGAACCGGGGTGGATGCCGGGCCGGCGAGCCCTTGCCGGATTCCCTCGTTCACCCGGTCGGTGGGGACCGGGCTGTTGGCGGGCGCGACTTCGTGGCAGCCACAGCTGAGCACACCGAAGACGCTCGGATCGGCGCCCGCCGGTCCGGCTAAACCGAGACCCGCCCCCACAACGACAGCGCCGCTAACCAATAGTTTCGTAATCACTCACAGTCTCCGTCGTAGCACTGCGCAAAATTTTACGGACGCGCGTGTTTCACGCAGGGGCTGCGAGCGTTGCGATCTCGTTAAGACGCGTACCGCGGGCAGTACGCGCGGATGCTGGCGCCCACGAAGAAACCCGCGTGGTAGCCATCCAGGTCGCTGTTGCTCTGCACGGTCGAGGCGACCTGGGCGGGCGACTTGCCGTTGTCGAGCTCGTCACACACCTCGTGCGCGGCGACGAGGGCCTTCTCCGACGACCCGAACTTGATGCCCTTGGCCTTGAGGGCGCCGAGGAAGGCGTCGTCGGTGGCGTCGGCGTGGGCGGTCGCCTCCAGCGGTGCGAGCAGGCCGAGCGCCAGCAGCAGGCCGGAGCCCATGCGCAACAGGGAGCCGAACAATCTCCTGCTCGTCATGACAGAACTCCCCTGTGCAGTTATCCCGGTCGCCGACGGGTGAATGCGAACAAGTTGCACTTTACGTCCGCGTGGCGGGCGCGATCGCCAAATTTTGGATCATCGCGAACGAAAGCGCGATGCCCGCTGCGTCACGAGGGGATGTCGGCGTACTGCGGGCAGTACGCGCGTTCGGCGATCGCGACGAAGTACCCGGCGTGGTCGCCGTCGATGCCGCTGCTGTTCATCACGTCGGTGGCGATCTGCTCCTGCGTCTTGCCCATGTCGAGCTGGTGGCAGACGAGGTGACCGGCCGAGACGGCGGCCTGCTTGGACTCGTGCTCGATGCCGTCGTTCCTCAGCGCCGTGATGAAGGCGTCGTCGGTGCCGTCGGCGTGCGCGGACGGGGCCGCCGCGAGCGGGCCGAGCAGTCCCGCCACCGCGAGGGCGCCGGCGCCGAGCATCGACAGGAGTACGGGCTTACGGGTGCGTTTGCTGGTCATAGTGATACCCCGTCGATATTGGAAATTGATCGTTGACTACATCAAGTGTTGCGCCAAAGGTGGCCGGAAGGTTACGGATTGGTGCGGTGTAATCGTCGTCGAGATTGCGAGCAGTCTAACTTTCCTCTACCTTCGGGGCCCGGCGGCGACCCTTCATCTGCGCGTCCTCGTCGATTCACCGCGCGGATCGGTAATTTGACCCCCATGCCGTACGCGCGCTTGCTGTGCCTCGCCGTCATGGCGGCGTGCGTGGCCGGTTGCGGCGTGCGGGACGTGTCCGCCGCCAGCGCCAAGGACGTGCCCGGCACGCTGCGTTCCGGCGGGATGGACCGGACGTACACGCTGCACGTGCCGCCCGGCGACCCCGTCGCCCTGGTGCTGAGCCTGCACGGCGGCGGCGGAACCGGGGTCGGGCAGCGGGGCCTGACCGACTTCGACGCGGTCGCCGACACCCACGGCCTGCTGGTGGCGTATCCCGACGGCTACGAGAAGAGCTGGGCCGACGGCCGGGGGGCGTCGCCGGCCGACCGGCGCCACGTCGACGACGTCGGGTTCCTGACCGCGCTCGCCGGCAAGCTGCGCACCGACTACGGCATCGCGCCGGGGCACGTGTTCGTCACCGGAATGTCCAACGGGGCCTTCATGTCCAACAAGCTGGCCTGCGACCGCGCCGACGTCTTCGCCGCCGCCGCGCCGGTGGCGGGCACGCTCGGCGTCGGGGTGGCCTGCAATCCCGCGCGGCCCGTGTCCGTCCTGGCGGCGCACGGTACCGCCGACCCGCTGGTGCCGTTCAACGGCGGGGAGGTGCGCGGCCGCGGCGGGCTGAGTCACGCCATCTCGGCGAAGAGCATGGTGGACAAGTGGCGCTCGGTCGACGGCTGCCAGGGCCAGCCGTCGGCGCAGGACCTGCCCGGCGTGGGTGACGGCACCGTCGTCCACCGGTTCGCTTCCGCGGGATGCGCGGCGGCCACCGAGGTGGTGTTGTACCAGATCGACGGCGGCGGCCACACCTGGCCGGGCGGCCAGCAATACCTGCCGCGGGCGGTCATCGGGCCCACCACGCGCGCACTCGACGCCTCGGAGGCGATCGCGCAGTTCTTCCTGGCACACGCCAGGGATTAGCCGGGAAATCGCTCGGCATGCCCGCCCGCCGCCGTCTTGTTACCATGCCTCATGGTCGCGAGTAAGCGAGAGTAAGTCGGTACTCCAGTTGAGGCTCAATAGATTTGGCTTCGTCCTGACCGTTCTGTCCGTCGCCGCGTGGCCGTTGTCGGCGTGCGGCGGTGACAAAAACGGCGGCGGGGGGCACGCGACGCCCCTCTCACCCGCAAAGGTGGCGTGCGGCGGGATCCCGGCCCCCAAGGCCAGCGGATCGACGGCACAGGCAAACGCGATGACCAGGTTCGTCAAGGCCTTCGAGCAGGCCTGCCCCGGCCAGTCCCTGAACTACACCCCTAACGGTTCGGGCGCCGGGATCAGCGAGTTCGTGGGCAACCAGACGGATTTCGCCGGCTCCGACTCGCCGCTGAGCAAGGACGAGTACGCCCGCGCGCAGCAGCGGTGCGGTTCGCCGGTGTGGAACCTGCCGGTGGTGTTCGGCCCCATCGCGATCGCCTACCACGTCAGCGGTGTGACGACGCTGGCGCTCGACGGCCCGACCGCGGCGAGAATCTTCAACGGGGGCATCGTTACGTGGAACGACGCGGCGATCCAGGCGCTGAACCCCGGGGTGCCGCTGCCGTCGGAGCCCATCCGGGTGGTGTTCCGCAGCGACGACTCCGGCACGACGGACAACTTCCAGAAATATCTCGACACCGCGTCCAACGGCGCGTGGGGCAAGGGCGCCGGCAAGAGGTTCAACGGCGGAGTCGGGGAGGGCGCCAAGGGCAACGACGGCGCCGCCGCGGCCGCCAAGGGCATTGAGGGGTCGATCACCTACAACGAGTGGTCCTTCGCGCAGGCGCAGCACCTGGACATGGCCAGGATCATCACGTCGGCCGGCCCCGACCCGGTGGGGATCACGACACACTCGGTGGGCAAGACGATCTCGTCGGCCTGGTTCATCCGCGACGGCAACGACCTGGCGCTGGACACCATCTCGTTCTACCGGCCCAACCAGCCGGAGGCGTACCCGATCGTGCTGGCGACCTACGAGATCGTCTGCTCGAAATATCCCGACCCGCAGGTCGGCACCGCCGTCAAGGCGTTTTTGCAGAGCACGATCGGCGCCGGCCAAGACGGGCTGGCGGACAACGGCTACATCCCCATCCCGGAGGAGTTCAAGCCGCGACTGGCCGCCGCGGTGAACGCGATCGGCTGACCGCCGCGATCAGCGGTACCGGGGGCAGAAGGCGGACACGCTGGCGCCCACGAAGAACCCGGCGCGGTAGGCGTCCAGGTTGCTGTTGGTCATCACCTCGGACGCGACGTCGGACTTCTGCCGGCCCAGGTCGAGCTCGTCACACACCTCGTGACCGGCGACGATCGCGGCCTGCGGCGACGCGAAGTTGATGCCCTTGCCCTTCACCGCGGACAGGAACGCGTTGTCGATCGTGTCGGCCCCGGCCGCCGGCGCCGACACGGCCGCGATGCCCGGCAGCGCGACGGCGAGGGCGAGGACGGCCAGTCGGTTCCTGGGCGAGCGCACGTGGCAGGTCGACATCGCTGAAACCTCCCCTAGCAGTCCTGGCGGCACGCCAAGCCGCTGACTCTGCGATCATCGCATGTCCCGCTGGCAGGAGGGGCACCAATAGGTCACCCGCTCGCCGGTCCCGTCGTAATTGACGGGGGTTCCACAGCGGCGGCACGGCTGCCCCGCACGCCCGTAAACCCACAGTTGCCGGCCCGCCCGGGTGTCCCCTGTGGTGCACCGATTCCAGCGGAAACGGTTCAGCCACAACATCTCCCGTGCGCGCGCGACGAGGCGCCGCGGGTCGGCGACGGCGCTCACCGGGGCGGTGGGCGCGAGCCCGCTGACGAAACACAACTCGTTGGAGTAGACATTCCCCACACCGGCCAGCACCCGCTGGTCCAGCAGTGCCTCGGCGAGCGGCCGGTCCGGCCGGGCCAGCAGGTTCACGGCGGCACGGGCGGCGTCCCAGTCCTCACCCAGCAGGTCGGGTCCCAGGTGCGCGACCGCCTCGCCGTCGTGGCCGCGGTCGAGGATCTCCAGCACCCCGAGGTCGACGCCGACGGCGCGGACGGCGCCGGCCTCCAGGACGATCCGCGCGCGGTGATCGACCCGCACCGGCCGGTCGGCGACCCGCCAGCTGCCGTCCATCTTCAGGTGCGAGTGAATGCTGGCCGGGCCGACCCGGATGAAGAGGTGCTTGCCCCGGCTGAGCACCTCGTCGACCACCTCGCCGGTGAGGTCGACGGTCGCGTACCGCGGCACCCGCACGTCGCAGCGGGTCAGCGTGCGCCCGACCAGCCGCTCGCGCAGCACGGCGGCCGTGTGCCAGACGGTGTCACCCTCGGGCATGGCCGCCCGGCCCGCTCACCGCAACCTCATGCCGCGCGGGGTCCGCGCGAACCCGGCCTCCGACAGCGCGTCGACGATCGGGCCCGGGCCGCCGTCACCCGGTTGCAGGGCCGGCGCCCCGTCGATGCGCTCCACCAGCAGCGATGCGACGCGGCGCGCGGAGACCAGGCCCGCCAGCGCCGTGGCCGCGGCCCGGTGGGCGGCGGGATCGTCGGTGAAGGTCAGCAGCGACCGCCCGCCGCGCTCGAGGAACCAGCCCAGGCCGCCGTCCACGAGCACGACCAGCGCCCCGGCCTTGCGGCCCGGCCGCGCGCCTTCCGTCGCGGACGGCCACGGCAGCGCGGCGCCGTAAGGGTTGGCGGGGTCCGCGGCGGCGAGCGCCACCGCCCGGTATTCGGGTCGCTCCGGGTCGACCCCGTCGGAGAAGGCGCGCAGCCGGTCGACCGTCGACGCGACGGCGAACTGCGCCCCGCCCAGCGACTCGACGAAGTATCCGCGCTGGCAGCGGCCGGCGTCCTCGAAGGAGCTGAGCACCTTGTAGAGGGTGGCGAACCCGCCGGAGACGTTCTCGGCGGCCACCGCCCCCCGGGTGACGACGCCGTGGCGGCCCAGCAACAGCTCCGCCTGGTAGTGCGCGCGCGGGGTCGAGTCCGGCTCCGGGGCGGGCAGCGCCGACCAGCGGCCCGCGACGGTCGGGTCGACGGCGCGGTGCTGGGCGTGCGCGACGCTGTAGCGGCTGAGCCGCGGCGGGCGCTGCGCCCGGTGGGCCGGGGCGGACCGCTTTCGGGCGCCCGTTCCGCTCAACAGGGCACGGACCGGGGCGAAGGTGTCGCCGGTGACCCGGCCGGCCCAGATCAGCTCCCACAGCGCGGCCTTGAGCTCGGCCGATCCGGCCTCACCCGGCTCGAGCTGCCGGAAGAAGTAGGCGCCGCCCCCGGCCAGCGTGTCCAGGATGGCGCGGTGGGCGTCGGTGAGGTCGATCTCGGCGGGCGCGGCGAGCGTCAGCGGCGCCGCGTCGCTGGGGTGTAGCGCGATCCAGCCGTCGCTGCCGGAGATCGACCCGGACCCCGACCAGGTCACCTCGCCGGTCGCGAGCAGCTCGTCGAGCATCGGCGGGGAGTAGTCGCGCACCCGCGGCGCGAGCACCAGCGGCTCGAGCGCCGACGCCGGAATCCGGGCCCCGGCCAGCTGGTCGATCACCGCCATCAGGCCCTCGACGCCCGAGTGCCCGGCCTCGCCCGGCGTGGCGCCGACACGGTGCCAGGCCGGCAGGAACCGGCCGTAGGCGGCGGTGCTGACCGGCTCCACCTGGGCGCGCAGCGCCGCCAGCGAGCGCCGCCGCAGGATGCGCAGCACCTCGGCGTCGCACCACTGCTCGGACCCGGCGCCCGAGACCTCGGCAGCGGCGACGAAGTCGCCGCGAACCAGGCGGCCGTCGGAAGCCAGCCGGCCCAGCACGTCCGCCGTCACCCGCAGCCCGAGGCCGAACCGGCCCGCGGCCTCCGCCGTGGTGAACGGGGTGCGGGTGCGCGCAAAGCGTCCCAGCAGCTCGCCGAGCGGGTCGGCCACCTCCTGGGTGAACGTCGCGGGCACGCCCAGCGGAACCGGGGCTCCGACGCCGTCGCGCAGCCGCCCGATGTCCTCGACGGCCACCCACCAGACGCGGCCGGCGAACGACACGGTCAGCGCCCGGCGGGTGGCGCGCAGACCCTCCAACCAACCGCCCACCTCGGCGCCGCCGGCCCGGGCGGCGACCTCGTCCTCGGTCAACGGTCCCAGCAGCCGCAGCAGGTCCGCGACCGCCTCGGCGTCGCGAGCGGCGCGGTCGTCGGAAAGGTGTTGCAGCTGACGGCCGGTCGCGGCGATCACCTCGGGATCCAGGAGCTCCCGCAGTTCCACCCGCCCCAGCAGCTCGGCCAGCAGCGAGCTGTCGAGCGACAGCGCCGCGGCCCGGCGCTCGGCCAGCGGCGAGTCGCCCTCATATATGAACGCGCCGACATAGCCGAACAGCAGCGACGCCGCGAACGGCGACGGTCTCGCCGTCTCCGTTTCGAGCACCCGGATCCGGCGCTGCGCGATGCCGGCCATGAGCTCCACCAGGGCCGGGACGTCGTAGACGTCCTGCAGGCATTCCCGGACGGTTTCCAGCACCACCGGGAAGTCGGGGTACTTGCGCGCGACCTCCAGCAGCTGGGCCGCGCGCTGGCGCTGCTGCCACAGCGGCGACCGGCGGCCGGGGTGTCGGCGCGGCAGCAGCAGGGCGCGGGCCGCGCACTCGCGGAAGCGCGACGCGAACAGCGCCGAGCCACCCACCTCGGCGGTGACGAGGGGGTCCATCTCGTCGGCGTCGAAGACGAACAACTCGGCACCCGGCGGGGCATCGGTCCCGGTGTCGGAAAGGGTGTCGGGCAGCCGCACCACGATGCCGTCGTCGGAGGCCGTCGGCTTCTCGTCGATGCCGTAGCGCTGGCGCAGCCGCCGGCCCACCGCCAGGGCGAGCGGGCCGTGCACGCGCAGCCCGTACGGCGAGTGCAGGATCACCCGCCAGTCGCCCAGCTCGTCGCGGAACCGCTCGACCAGCAGCGTTGTGTCGGTGGGGACCACCCCGGCCGCGGTGCGCTGCTCGTCGAGCAGGCGCCACAGGTTGTCGGTCGCGTAGCCGTCGAAGCCCAGTTGCGCGCAACGACGGTCGAAATCGCCGCGGCCCAGGCCCGCGAGCTCGCCGGTGAACGCGCCCAGGGCGGCGCCCAGCTCGGCCGGGCGGCCGGCGTCGTCGCCGCGCCAGAACGGCAACCGGGCCGGCTGGCCCGGCGCGGGGATCACCAGGACCCGGTCGTGGGTGATCTCGGTGATCCGCCAGCTGGTCGCCCCCAGCGAGATGACGTCGCCGGGCCGCGACTCATACACCATCTCCTCGTCGAGCTCGCCGACCCGGGACGGCTTCTCGGAGTCGGTGGCGAGGTAGACGGTGAACATCCCGCGGTCGGGGATGGCGCCGCCCGAGGTGACCGCCAGCCGCTGGGCGCCGGGCCGCGCGGTCAGCGTGCCCGTGTCGCGGTCGTAGACCAGCCGGGGGCGCAGCTCGGCGAAGTCGGTGGACGGGTATTTGCCGCTCAGCAGGTCCAGGGTGGCCTCGTACACGCTGCGGGGCAGGGTCGCGAACGGGGCGCTGCGGCGCACGGTGTCGAACCACCGATCGGCGTCCAGCGGTTCGAGCGCGGCCGCCGCGACGGTGTGCTGCGCGAGGATGTCGAGCGGGTTGGCGGGCACCCGCATCGTCTCGATCTGGCCGGCCAGCATTCGCTGCACGGTCACCGCACACCCGATCAGGTCGGTGCGGTGCTTGGGGAACAGCACCCCGCGGGACACCTCGCCGACCTGATGTCCGGCCCGCCCGATGCGCTGCATGCCGCTGGCCACCGACGGCGGCGCCTCCACCTGGATCACCAGGTCCACCGCGCCCATGTCGATGCCCAGCTCCAGGCTGGACGTGGCCACCACCGCCTTGAGGAGCCCGCGTTTGAGGTCGTCCTCGACGAGCGCCCGCTGCTCCTTGCTGACTGACCCGTGGTGGGCCCGCGCGAGGATCGGCTCGGCGCCGTAGGTCTGGCCGCTGCCCATGATGTGGGCGGGTGCGCCGCCGGCCACCTTCGGGTTGGTCTCGGCTCCCGGCCCGATTCCGCGGCGTTCGGCGTGGATCTCGTTCAAGCGGGCGGTGAGCCGCTCGGCCAGCCGGCGTGAGTTGGCGAACACGATGGTCGAGTTGTGCGCCTCGATCAGGTCGACCAGGCGCGCCTCCACGTCCGGCCAGATGCTGGGGGTACCACCCTCTTGCGAGGGACTGTCGGCGAGGTTGGCCATGTCCGGCACCGGCACCTGGACGCTGAGGTCGACGGTCTTGGCGGACGGGGGAGCGACGATGGTCGTCGGCTGCTGGCCGGAGAGGAACCGGGCCAGCTCCTCGGGCGGACGGACCGTCGCCGACAGCCCAATGCGCTGAGCCGGACGCGCCTGGGACATCGTGTGGCGCAGCTCGTCAAGCCGCTCGAGCGAGAGCGCCAGGTGAGCGCCGCGCTTGCCCGCGGCGATGGCGTGGATCTCGTCGACGATCACCGTCTGCACGGCGGCAAGCGTCTCGCGCGCGGCGGAGGTAAGCATCAAGAACAGCGACTCGGGCGTGGTGATGAGGACGTCGGGCGGCCGGGCGATGAGCTGGCGGCGCGCGGCGGGCGGCGTGTCCCCGGAGCGCACACCCACACTGATGGCGGGGGGACGTACCCCGCGGCGCTCGGCGATCCGGGTCAGCCCGGCCAGCGGGGTGCGCAGGTTGCGTTCGACGTCGACCGCCAGTGCCTTGAGTGGGGACACGTACAGGACGCTGGTGCCGGGCGGCCGGTCGGCCGCGGCGGCGAGGCTGTCCAGCGCCCACAGGAACGCCGCCAGCGTCTTGCCCGACCCGGTCGGCGCGATGACCAGGGTGTTGTCGCCGTCGGCGATGGCCTTCCACGCCTGCGCCTGGGCGATGGTCGGCTCGGTGAAGGTACTGGCGAACCATTCCCGCGTGACCGCGCTGAACCGGCCCAACGGGTCGGGCTGCGGGGGATCGCTGCGAGCGTTCACCCCACCATGGTGCCAAGGGGCGCCGACAGGACGCCTAGAATCGCGCCGTGGCCATCGCGTGGGCCAACTCTGGCGGAATGTCCTGCACCCGGGCGATGGAGTCCAGCAGCGCGTGTGCGCAGGCGTCGGCCAGCCGGTCGGCGTCCGTCGTGGGGTCGATGATGCGCTGGCGGCAGATCTCGAAGGTGAACGCCAGCCAGCCGTAGATGATGACCCGCAGGTCCCGGTCGACCGTTGGCGTGAGTTCCCGGTCCGGAAAGGTGCTCACCAGTTCCGCGATGCGCGTCATGATGTGTTCGAGCTGGCGGTTCTTGGCCTCGTCATCGATGCCGAGCAGGACCGGGTCGGACCGGCCGAGGCCGACGTAGGCGGCCCACGCGGCCTCCGGGTTCTGCTGGTGATAGGCCATGTAGGCCAGCACACCGGTCCGGATCTCCTCGAACATCGTCATGCCGTCGGGAACCGGGTTGTTGGTGGCCGCGTACAGGCGGTCCGCCTCGTCCTTGACCACCGCGGCGAAGAACGCCCGCTTGTCGGGGAAATAGTGGTACATCAGCGCTCGGGACACCCCGGCGCGTTCGGCGATCTCGTCGATGCGCACTTCGTCGTAGGGCCGCTTCCCGAATACTTCCGCCCCCAGGGCGAGCAGTTCGGCGCGTCGATCCTCGGGGGACAGCCGCCTCCTCGAATTGGGCATGTGTCACATGTTACTCACGCAGGTGATTTCGACTTGGCCGCCGCATCGAACCCGTGGGTCCCGGTTTACCCCAGGTCCGGGGTGCGGTAACTAAAGCGGCGCGGCCAACGATGAACTCGCAAAGTGAGCACGCTTATGCCGGCCGGTGGATGGGAGGGCGCCGATGCAGAGGGCTGACGAGCGATCGCCCGGGGACCACCTGGGACACGACGACCGCGAGGTACACGCGGCGATCCGGTTCGCCATGCTGGCGGCCGCCGCCGGGCTCGGCTTCCTCGTCCTGGCCGCCCTGTGGGTCAGCACCTGCCCGGGAACGACCGTCGACACGGTCGCGTGCGGCGCCCCGCAACGGACGCTGCTCGCCTGCGGCAGCCCGTTGATCTTGCTGGCCGGCGGCCTCTGGGCCTTCCTGCGCACCTACCGGGTATGGAAGGCGGAGGGCACGTGGTGGGCGTGGCACGGTGCCGGCTGGTTCCTGTTCACGCTGATGGTGGTGACGGTCTCGCTCGGCGTTTCCCGCATCGCCGGCCCCGTCCTGCCGCTGTAAGGCGCGCGCAAAGCCTCTGGTCCCGACACCCTCGTCAAAGCGCTCCGCGAGGTCTACCGTTGTATGTGCGACCCATCTTGAGCTGCATAAAGGCCTCCGAAGATCTGCGATAGGAGCAGCCATGGGAGACACGTATCACGACCCCATCGATCATCTGCGGACCACGCGCCCGCTCGCCGGCGAGTCCCTGATCGACGTGGTGCACTGGCCCGGCTACCTGCTCGTCGTGACGGGTGTGACCGGCACGTCTGCCAGCCTGGCGGGCTTCGGCAGCGGACACGGGCACGAGGGCATGACCGCGGGCCTCATCGCGATCGTCGTCACCGTGCTGGGCTTGCTGTGGGTGACGGTCGAGCACCGGCGGATCCGCAAGATCGCGGATCGCTGGTATGCCGAACACCCCGAAGTTCCCCGACAGCGCCTGGCCGGCTGAGCCGCGCGGGTGACCCTCGCCATAACCCAGGTGGGTTATGCGCGAACGCGAGTGGGTACAAGAGCTAGACCATGATGAGTGCCGTGAGGGTTGCGTCAGCGTGGTCACCCCATCATCGGGGCGAGAATCACGAAGACACCGACATACGCGAAGACACCGACATAGACGCGAACACACCGACATAGACGCGAAGACACCGACATAGATGAGTACCGCGAGAACGAGCAAGATGACCAGCGTGATCCCTGCGACCACCGCGACCCTCCGATACCGGCGCATCGCGGCCGGCTCGGTGGTCTCGGAGTTCGCCACGTCGGCCCGGATACCCGGCGGCCATCATGACTAATCGATTGGAGCCTACGGTCCACGGCAGGCTGCAAAGCAGTAATACTGTCAGTCAAACGTCGCCGGGAGACCAGATGACCGATGCGGGATCGCGCGCCAACCAACGTCAACGCGGCCACCGGGCCGTGGAATTGCATGTCGCGGCACGGCTGGAGAACCTGGCGATGCTGCGCACGTTGGTCGGCGCGATCGGCACCTTCGAGGACCTCGATTTCGACGCGGTGGCCGACCTCCGGCTCGCGGTCGACGAGGTGTGCACCCGGCTCATCCGCTCGGCCACCCCGGACGCCACGCTCGTCGTCGTGGTGGACCCCCACGACGACGAACTGATCGTCGAGGCGTCGGCGGCCTGCGACACCCACGACGTGGTGGCCCCGGGCAGCTTCAGCTGGCACGTCCTGACCTCGCTGGCCGACGACGTGCAGACCTTCCACGACGGGCGCGAACCCAACGAAACCGGCAGCATCTTCGGTATCAAGCTGACGGCGCGACGGGCGGCCTCCAGCAGGTGACGGCGCGAGCTGCCGGAGGTTCGGTCTCACGGCCGAACGAGTACGCCGATGTCCCGGACATGTTCCGGGAGTTGGCCGGTGTCGCGCCCGATTCGATGGAGTTCCAGCGCCAGCGCGACAAGATCGTCGAGCGGTGCCTGCCGCTGGCCGACCACATCGCCCGCCGCTTCGAGGGCAGGGGGGAGCCCCGCGACGACCTCGTCCAGGTCGCGCGCGTCGGGCTGGTGAACGCGGTGGTCCGCTTCGACGTCGACGCCGGCACGGATTTCGTGTCCTTCGCGGTGCCCACGATCATGGGCGAGGTCCGCCGCCACTTCCGCGACAACAGCTGGTCGGTCAAGGTGCCGCGGCGACTCAAGGAGCTGCACCTGCGGCTCGGCACCGCCACGGCCGAGCTGTCGCAGCGGCTCGGCCGGGCGCCCACCGCGACGGAGTTGGCCGCGGAGCTGGGCATGGACCGCGCCGAGGTCGTCGAGGGCCTGGTGGCGGGAAGCTCCTACAACACCCTGTCCATCGACAGCGGCGGCGGGGGCGACGACGACGAGGTGCGGGCCATCGCCGACACCCTGGGCGACGTGGACACCGGATTGGACCGGATCGAGGACCGGGAGTCGCTGCGGCCGATGCTCGAGGCGCTTCCCGAGCGGGAGCGGACGGTGCTGGTGCTCAGGTTCTTCGAGTCGATGACTCAGACGCAGATCGCCGAACGGGTCGGGATCTCCCAGATGCACGTGTCGCGGTTGCTGGCCAAGTCGCTAACGCGGCTGCGGGACCAGCTCGAGTAGCGGGCCCTGCGGCCCTAACTCGGCCCGGATCTTCGGCAGCATGGGCTCCTGCGAGGGCGTCGTCACCGGCAGGGTGCCGTCCGGGTCGCAGATGCGCAGCAATCTCGACACGGCCGGGCTGGGCGCCATGGCCCACTGGACCCGGGCGCCCGAACACACGACGTTGATCCGGTGCAGCGACGAAAAACCCGCGGTGCCAATGAATTCCAGGCCCCGTAGGTCCAGGATCACGCGGCGGCAGCGGCTGATGCTGTGCTGCACGTACGAGGCGAGCTGATCGGCGTTGGCGGCGTCGAGTTCACCGTTGACGGTGATCACGGTGCCCGCTGGGTCGAAGCGGGCGGCAAATACGGCGGTGCGGCCTTGCAGCCACGATTGAGCCACAGACATTGCTTTCTCCATCAGTAGTGGAGGATGTGCTGTGGATGACGTCAGGGCGCCGACAGCGCCGATGCGGGAAGTTGACCTCCCCGCGTCCTGACGTGATCCGACGGCTGTGAACTCAACCTGATCGTCAACGCTACTCGCAATCGGACGCGCGAGACAACGATTCGGATCAGGTTCACTTGATCTCGGCGAGCACCGTGCCCTGGGTGATGGCGGCGCCCGCCTCGACGGCGAGCCCGGTGATCGTGCCGTCCTTGTGCGCGGTGACCGGGTTCTCCATCTTCATCGCCTCGAGGACCACCACGAGGTCGCCGGTGGCAACCTCCTGGCCCTCCTCGACCGCGACCTTGACGACCGTGCCCTGCATCGGCGCCGTCACGGCATCACCGGACGCCGTCGCGCCCGCGTGCGACCCGCGCTTGCGCGGCTTCGGCTTCTTGCGGATGACGCCGGCGGGGTCACTCGATCCGTTGGAGAGCGCCAGGTCACCGGGCAGCGACACCTCGAGCCGGCGGCCGTCGACCTCGACGACGACCTTCTGGCGGGGCCGGGTGTCGCCCTCGTCGAGGGGCTCCGACGCGGTGAACGGCTCGACGGTGTTGTTCCACTCGGTCTCGATCCACCGCGTGTGCACCGAGAACCCGTCCTCGTCGCCGATGAACGCCGGGTCGGACACGACGGCCCGGTGGAACGGGATGACCGTGGCGAGGCCTTCGACCTCGAACTCGGCGAGCGCGCGCCGGGCGCGGGCCAGCGCCTCGCTGCGGTCGGCGCCGTACACGATCAGCTTGGCCAGCATCGAGTCGAACTGGCCGCCGATCACCGAGCCGGTCTCGACGCCCGAGTCCAGCCGGACGCCCGGGCCGGTCGGGGGGTGGAACTTGCTGACCGGGCCGGGCGCGGGCAGGAAGCCGCGGCCGGCGTCCTCCCCGTTGATCCGGAATTCGATGGCGTGGCCGCGCGGCGTCGGGTCCTCGGTGAGGTCGAGCTTCTCGCCGTTGGCGATCTTGAACTGCTGCAGCACCAGGTCGATGCCCGCGGTCTCCTCGGTGACCGGGTGCTCGACCTGCAGGCGGGTGTTGACCTCGAGGAAGGAGATGAGGCCATCCTGGCCGACCAGGTACTCGACCGTGCCGGCGCCGTAGTAGTGGGCCTCCTTGCAGATCCGCTTGGCCGACTCGTGGATCTCCTTGCGCTGCGCGTCGGTCAGGAACGGCGCCGGCGCCTCCTCGACGAGCTTCTGGAAGCGGCGCTGCAGCGAGCAGTCGCGGGTGCCCGCGACGACGACGTTGCCGTGCTGGTCGGCGATCACTTGGGCCTCGACGTGGCGGGGCTTGTCGAGGTAACGCTCGACGAAGCACTCGCCGCGGCCGAACGCGGCCACGGCCTCGCGCACCGCCGACTCGTACAGGTGCGGGATCTCCTCGATGGTGCGCGCGACCTTCATGCCGCGGCCGCCGCCACCGAATGCCGCCTTGATCGCGATGGGCACGCCGTGCTCCTCGGCGAACGCCACCACCTCGTCGGCGTCCTTAACCGGGTCGGGGGTGCCGGGCACCAGGGGCGCCTGGGCGCGCGCCGCGATGTGGCGGGCGGTGACCTTGTCGCCGAGGTCGCGGATGGACTGCGGGCTGGGGCCGATCCAGATCAGGCCGGCGTCGATCACGGCCTGGGCGAAGTCGGCGTTCTCGGAGAGGAAGCCGTAGCCGGGGTGGATGGCGTTGGCGCCGGACTTGTGCGCGGCGTCGAGCAGCTTGCCGAAGTCCAGGTAGGACTCCGCGGACGTCTGACCGCCCAGGGCGAACGCCTCGTCGGCCAGCCGCACGTGCGGCGCGTCGGCGTCGGGCTCGGCGTACACCGCCACGCTGGGCAGGCCCGCATCGCGGGCCGCGCGGATCACCCGGACAGCGATTTCGCCGCGGTTTGCGACGAGCACTTTGGCGATCCTCGAGCTGGCGTGACTGGCCACTGCGCCTCCCTGATTGGCCTCTGTCGCAGACGACGTTCTGCGCGCTTCTCTAAGAGAATTTCTTACCGCTTTGTCTCCGGAAGTTTAAGCGCCGCGCCGTTGGGCCGATGAGGCGGTGTCCGGTTTCGGGAGTTACTCGGCGGTAGCCCGCAGGTGCCGTTTGATGCGCGCGAGCATGGCTGACATGCCGCGCAGCCGTAGCGGGCTGATCAGAGCGGCCAGGCCGAGCTCGGTGTAGAAGTCCTCGGGAACCGCCAGGATGTCCGCGGCCGGCTGCTGGTCGAGCCCGGCGGCCAGGATGGAGGCGAAGCCGCGGGTGGTGGGCGCCTCGGCGGGCGCGCTGAAGTACAGCCGCACCCGGTCCGGGTCGCTGGCGTCGACGTGCAGGAACAGCGGGGTCTGGCATTCGGGCACCGGCTCCATGGCGGCCTCCGCCAGGTCGGGGGGCAGGGCGGGCAGCTCGTTGGCGAACTCCAGGAGCAGCGTCAGCTTGTCCTGGCCCTCGACGTCGGCGAAGTCGGACACCACCTCGGCCAGGGGCGCGGGCATGCTCATCGGGCGGGGACGACCCCGGGTTCCTCACCGCCGACGATCGGGACGCGCACGGTGTTGCCCCACTCGGTCCAGGACCCGTCGTAGTTGCGCACCCCGGGCTTGCCCAGCAGGTGCGTCAGCACGAACCAGGTGTGGCTCGACCGCTCGCCGATGCGGCAGTAGACGACGGTTTTGTCGTCCGGGTCGATGAAGTCGTAGAGCGCTTCGAGCTCGGCCCGGTTGCGGAACCGCCCGGAGTCGTCGACCGCCTTGCTCCACGGGATAGACCGGGCCGTCGGGATGTGGCCGCCGCGCAGCACGCCCTCCTCCGGATACTCCGGCATGTGGGTGCGCTTGCCGGTGTACTCGTCGGGCGAGCGGACGTCGATCAGGGGCTGGCTGCCCAGGATGGCCAGCACGTCGTCCTTGTACGCCCGGATTGGCTCGTCGTTGCGCGCGACGACGGGGTATCCGGTGCTGGTCTTCGCCGGGACGTCCAGCGTGGTCTCGCGGCCCTGGCCCAGCCACAGGTCGCGCCCGCCGTTGAGCAGGCGGACGTCGGGGTGGCCGAACAGGGTGAAGACCCACAGCGCGTACGCGGCCCACCAGTTGCTCTTGTCCCCGTAGATCACCACGGTGTCGTCGCGGGAGATGCCTTTGCGGTTCATCAGGTCGGCGAACTGCGCGCCGTCGATGTAGTCGCGGACCCGGGGGTCGTTGAGGTCGGTGTGCCAGTCGACCTTCACCGCACCCGGAATGTGGCCGATGTCGTAGAGCAGGACGTCCTCGTCGGATTCGACGATCGCCAGGCCGGGCGCGCCCATATTGGCCGACAGCCAATCGGCGGTGACCAGTCGTTCGGGGTGGGCGTATTCCGACAGCGACGGGTCGGGATCGGGGGGTAGTGGCACGTTGCCGAGCCTACCGCCAGCGCTCAGCGCTCGTCCCAACTTGCCGCCGCCGGCCACCCGCGGCCAGGACACATATCCGGTTGCGACGACGCGCCGGTCGGGCGCGCAGATGCTTATGTCTCGCCGGGGGGCGGAGCCGCCCACGGCTAATCGGCCGCCCACAGCGCGGCCACCGATAACCCGGCCCGCTGCAACATGGACCGCAGCAGCGGCAGGCTCACGCCGATCACGTTCGACGGGTCGCCATCGACCCCGTCGACGAACCAGCCGCCCAGCCCGTCGAGGGTGAACCCGCCGGCCACCTGCAGCGGCTCGTCTGTGGCCACGTAGGCCCGCAAATCCGCGTCCGTGGGTGCAGCGAAATGCACTGTGGTGCAAGCTGATTGTATTTCACGGTGGGTGATCGCGCCGTCGCTCAGCCGCAGCAGGCAGTGCCCGGTGTGCAGCCGGCCGGACCGGCCGCCCATGCGGAGCCACTGGGCCGTCGCGGCGTCGGCCGAGCCGGGCTTGCCGCACAACTCACCGTCGAGTTCCAGCATCGAATCGCAGCCGAGGACAACGCAATCGGCGGCGACATCGCCGTCCAGCCCGTCCGCCACCTGCTCGGCCTTGGCCGCCGCCAGCGCGCACACCACCTGGTCCGGAGCGGCACCGAAACCTAGGGCGGCGACCACCGCGTCCTCGTCGACACCCGACACCCTGATCAGCGGGTCGACGCCCGCCTGGCGCAGCACCGCGCGCCGCCCCGCGGAGGCCGACCCGAGGACCAGGCGGGTCACTGCTTCATGTGCGTCATCTGCTGCATGGTGAGCCGCTGGTAGTTCGACATCGCGAACCGCAGCCGGTCCACCGGAAGCCCCCAGCGGGTGCTCTCGGGCTGGGCGGGCTCGCCCCCGCCGCCGGCGCTGGCCAGCACGGTGATCACGGCGGCCAACTCCGCGGCGGTGGGACGCCCGCGGAGGATACGGATGTGCGGCTCGTGTGCGGAGTCCGTTGGCGCGGAACCGTTTTCGTTCGTCACAGCGTCCTCACTCACAGCGTCCTCACTCACAGCGGGATGTTCCCGTGCTTCTTCGGCGGCAGGTGGGAGATCTTGCGCTCCAGCAGGCGCAGCGCGGTGCCGATGTAGCCGCGGGTGTGCGACGGCGGGATGACAGCGTCGACGTAACCGCGCTCGGCGGCTACGTACGGGTTCACCAGGGTGTCCTCGTACTCCTGCTGTAGCTCGAGCCGCAGCGCGTCGACGTCCTTGCCTTCCTTCGCGGCCTCCTTGAGCTGCTGCCGGTAGACGAACCCGACTGCGCCCGAGGCGCCCATGACGGCGATCTGCGCGGTCGGCCAGGCGATGTTGACGTCGCAGCCCATGTCCTTGGAGCCCATGACGCAGTAGGCGCCGCCGTAGGCCTTGCGCGTGATCACGGTGATCTTCGGGACGGTGGCCTCGCCGTAGGCGAACAGCAGCTTGGCGCCGCGCCGGATGATGCCGTTGTACTCCTGGCCGGTGCCCGGCAGGAAGCCCGGAACGTCCACCAGCATGATGATCGGGATGTTGAAGCAGTCGCAGGTCCGCACGAACCGGGCGGCCTTCTCCGAGGCGTTGATGTCCAGGCAGCCGGCGAACTGGGTGGGCTGGTTCGCGACGATCCCGACCGGCCGGCCCTCGATGCGGCCGAACCCGACGACGATGTTCTGCGCGTAACCGTTCTGGATCTCCAGGAACTCGTCGTCGTCGAGGATCCGGGTGATCACCTCGTGCATGTCGTACGGCTGGTTGGGCGAATCGGGGATCAACGTGTCGAGCTCGAGGTCCTCGTCGGTCAGGTTGTCCTCGATCGCACCCTCGGGGGCGGGCGCGGTGTAGCGCGGCGCGTCGGTGGCGTTGTTGGGGGGCAGGTAGCTCAGCAGGTCGCGGACCCAGTCGAAGGCGTCCTGCTCACCCGACGCGACGTAGTGCAGGGTCCCGGACTTGGCCATGTGAGTGTGTGCGCCACCCAGCTCCTCCATGGTGACGTCCTCGCCGGTGACGGTCTTGATGACGTCGGGGCCGGTGATGAACATCTGGCTGGTCTGGTCGACCATGATCACGAAGTCGGTCAGGGCGGGGGAGTAGACGTGCCCACCCGCGGCGGCGCCCATGATCAGCGAGATCTGCGGGATGACGCCGGAGGCCAGGATGTTGTTGCGGAAGATCCGGCTGTACAGGCCGAGCGAGACGACGCCCTCCTGGATGCGGGCGCCGGCGCCGTCGTTGATGCCGATGAGCGGGCGGCCGGTCTTGATCGCCAGCTCCTGCACCTTGACGATCTTCTCGCCGTACACCTCGCCGAGGCTGCCGCCGAACACCGTGGCGTCCTGGCTGAAGACGCACACGTCGCGGCCGTCGATGGTGCCGTAGCCGGTGATCACGCCGTCGCCGAGCGGGCGGTTGTGCTCGAGGCCGAAGTTCTTGCTGCGGTGCCGCGCCAGGGCGTCGAGCTCGACGAACGAGTCCTCGTCGAGCAGCGCGAGGATGCGCTCGCGGGCGGTCAGCTTGCCCTTCGCGTGCACCTTCTCGACCGCCTCTTCACCCACCGGGTGCAGCGACTCCTCCCGGCGCTTGTGCAGCTCGGCCAGCTTGCCCGCCGTGGTGTGGATGTCGATGGTGTGCTCGGCTGCGGGCTCCGCGGTGTGGTCGGTAACGCTCGTCATGGGAGTCGATGGTATCGGCTGCCCCCCGCGGGGCTCTTAGGCTGGGCGGTGATGGACTCCGAAGGGTTGACACCGCCGCTGGACCAGGCCGCGCTGCGCGCCGAGCTGATCGGGACCGGGCTGGGCTGGCGGCACCTCGACGTCGTCGAGCAGACCGGCTCCACCAACGCCGACCTGTTGGCGCGCGCGGCGGCCGGCACCGACATCGCCGGGTCGGTGTTGATCGCCGAGAACCAGACCGCCGGTCGCGGGCGGCACGGCCGCGGGTGGGTGGCCGCCCCGCGGGCCCAGGTCACGATGTCGGTCGGTGTCAGCGTCGTCGATGTCCCCGTAGCCGGCTGGGGGTGGCTGCCGCTGGCCACCGGCGTGGCGGTCGTCGACACTGTCGCCCCGCTGCTCGACGGGACCGGGATGTCGGTGGGCCTCAAGTGGCCGAACGACGTGCTGGCCGGCCCGGCCGGATCCGGCGGCAAGCTGGCCGGCATCCTCGCCGAGGTGTCGCGGCCCGTGGTGGTCGTTGGCCTGGGGCTCAACGTTTTTCAGGCGCCCGAGGGAGTCGACGGGGCGACGTCGTTGGTCGGGCTCGGCGTGGCCGCGCCCGACCGCCATTGGCTGGTGTGCGTGCTGCTCCGGGAGCTGGGCCGGCGCATCGTCGCCTGGCGCGCCGCCCGCGGCGCGGACTGGGCGCTGGCCGCTGACTACCGCGCACGCAGCCTGACCATCGGCAACCGCGTCCGCGCCCACCTCCCCGGGGGCAGGGAGATCGTCGGATCGGCCACCGGCATCGACGATCATGGGCGATTGTGCCTGGAGACCGGAAGCGGGGCCGTCGTCGTTTCGGCCGGTGACGTCGTGCATCTCCGCCAGCCGCGGTAGCTTCGCTCACGTGAGCTATCCGGACAACGCCCTGGCCGCAGGCGAGCAGGTGGTCATCCACCGCCATCCGCACTGGAAGCGGCTGATCTGGCCGGTGGTGGTCCTGATCCTGGCCACAGCGCTGGCGGCGTTCGGGTCCGGCTACGTCAACTCGACCCACTGGGAGCAGACGGCCAAGAACATCCTGCACGGGGTGATCTGGGGGATCTGGCTGGTGATCGTCGGCTGGCTGACGCTGTGGCCGTTCCTGAGCTGGCTGACCACCCATTTTGTAGTGACCAACCGCCGGGTGATGTTCCGCCACGGCGTGCTGACCCGCACCGGGATCGATATCCCGCTGGCGCGAATCAACAGCGTCGAATTCCGCGACCGGATTTTTGAGCGAATGTTTCGGACCGGAACGCTGATTATCGAGTCCGCGTCACAAGACCCTTTGGAGTTTTACGACATTCCGCGCCTGCGGGAAGTGCACGCGCTGCTGTATCACGAGGTTTTCGACGACACCCTCGGTTCGCCCGGGTCCTGAGCGTCGCCCAGCTGGGAGCGCCGGCCGGCCTTGTTCCGCCAGGCCCGCAGCAGGGTGACGTTCCCGTTTTCCAGACCGCCCTCCAGGGCGTCCTCGAAGACCTCGGCGATCCCGCCCGCGGTGAGCGCGGACTCCAGCGCCTTGTCGGGGTTGCGGGCGAACTCGTCGGGGAACACCCAGCGCCGGAACGCCCAGAAGCGAAACGCCATCTGCATGAGGTTGCCGATGATGTACGCCGACACGAAGTCTGCGATGTTTTCCACGGTCAGCGACACGGTCGGCACCCGCAGCTGCAGCACGTAGCTGGAGAACCACAGCGGCGCCATGGACAACAGCACCCCGACGCCGCTGAACGCGAAGAACAGCAGGGCCTCGTGGTGACGCTCGCGGCCGCCCCGGTCGCGGAAGCTCCACTCGCGGTTCAGCACGTAGGAGGCGATGACCGCGACGATCCCGGCGATCACCTTGGCGGTGACCGGCTTGGACTCCAAAACCGTGAGCTTCAGCGTGTAAAAAATCGCGGAGTCAATGACGAACGTCGTGCCCCCGACGATCGCGAATTTGATCAGTTCGTGGTGGCGCAGTAAATAAGGCTGAATGGCCTCGGGTAGACGCGCGATTGCGGCTTCGGCGAAGGACACAACACGTCAGCATACGGTTGGACACAAAAACGACGCAAAATTTTACCTAACGATTTGGCGTCACCCCCGGTCAACACGCCTAAAGCCGGCAACCGCTGCCATGACCGGCCATGACACGATGAAGCCCGTGCCGGATCAACGCACTCCCGCGGTAGCCCCCGTCGTCGCCATGGTCGGGGGCGGCCAACTTGCCCGCATGACGCACCAGGCCGCGATCGCGCTGGGCCAGACGCTGCGGGTGCTGGCGACCGCCGCCGACGAGCCGGCCGCGCAGGTCACCCCGGACGTCGTGATCGGCTTGCACACCGAGCTGGACGACCTCCGGCGGGTCGCCGCGGGGGCCGACGTGCTGACGTTCGACCACGAGCACGTCCCCTCCGAGCTGCTGGACAAGCTGGTCGCCGAGGGCGTCAACGTCGCCCCGCCGCCTCAGGCCCTGGTACACGCCCAGGACAAGCTGGTGATGCGGCGGCGATTGGAGGCGCTGGGCGCGCCGGTGCCGCGGTACGCCGGCTTCGCGGACCTCGACGACCTGGACGGCCCCGACGGCCTCGACGCGTTCGCCGCCCAGGTTGGGGCGCCGATGGTGGTCAAGGCGGTCCGGGGCGGTTACGACGGCCGGGGCGTGCGCATGGCCAACGACGCGGCGCACGCCCGCGACATCGCCCGCGAGTACCTGGCCGCCGGGGTGCCGGTGCTGCTCGAGGAGCGGGTGGAACTGCGCCGCGAGTTGTCGGCGCTGGTGGCCCGGTCCCCGTTCGGGCAGGGGGCCGCGTGGCCGGTCGTGGAGACGGTGCAACGGGACGGCATCAACGTCCTCGTGATCGCGCCCGCCCCGGAGCTGCCCGCCGACGTGGCGTCGGCCGCGCAGAACCTGGCATTGCGCCTGGCCGCCGAGCTGGGCGTGGTCGGCGTGCTGGCTGTCGAGCTGTTCGAGACGCCCGGGGGCGACGTGCTCATCAACGAGCTGGCGATGCGGCCGCACAATTCCGGCCACTGGACCATGGACGGGTCACGCACCGGCCAGTTCGAGCAGCATCTGCGCGCGGTGCTGGATTACCCGCTCGGCAGTACCGACGCGATCGCGCCGGTGACGGTGATGGCCAATGTGCTCGGTGCGCGGGCCGAGCCAGCGATGACAGTCGACGAACGCCTTCACCACCTGTTCGCGCGGATGCCCGACGCCCGCGTGCATCTCTACGGCAAGACCGAGCGGCCGGGGCGCAAGGTGGGCCACATCAACTTCCTGGGGACGGACATGGCCGAGCTGCCCGCGCTGCGCGAACGCGCCGGGCTGGCGGCACACTGGTTGTCGCACGGGCAGTGGACAGACGGATGGGATCCGCATGGGTAATGCTGATCGGCCGCGGGTCGGCGTGATCATGGGCAGCGACAGCGACTGGTCGGTGATGGCCGACGCCGCGGCGGCGCTGGCCGAGTTCGACGTGCCGGCCGAGGTCCGGGTGGTCTCGGCGCACCGCACCCCGGGCGTGATGTTCGACTACGCGCGCGGCGCGGCCGAACGTGGCCTTGAGGTGATCATCGCCGGCGCCGGGGGCGCCGCGCACCTGCCCGGCATGGTGGCCTCGGCGACTCCGCTGCCGGTGATCGGGGTGCCGGTGCCGCTGGCGCGGCTGGACGGCCTCGACTCCCTGCTGTCGATCGTGCAAATGCCCGCGGGTGTCCCGGTGGCGACGGTCTCCATCGGTGGCGCCCGCAACGCCGGCCTGCTGGCCGTGCGCATCCTCGGATCGTCCGACCCGGCCCTGCGGGCCCGGATCGCGGAGTTCCAGGCGCGGCTGGCGGAGAGCGTCCGGGCCAAGGATGAGGCGGTGCAGGAGCTGCACGGTAAAGTTACCGGTCAGTAGCGCGGTGACGCCGCGGCCCGTTTCCGGCCGTGGGGGATCCGGGCACGATGGAAGCGCACGAGGAGGCTTGAGATGGCTGGTTGGGCCGGAAACCCCACCTTTGATTTGTTCCAGTTGCCGCAGGAGCATCAGGAGTTGCGGACGGCGATCCGTGCGCTGGCGGAGAAGGAGATCGCTCCGTATGCCGCCGAGGTGGATGAGAATTCGCGGTTCCCGCAGGAGGCGTTGGATGCGTTGAACGCCTCGGGGTTCAACGCGGTGCATGTGCCCGAGGAGTATGGCGGTCAGGGCGCGGACTCGGTGGCGGCGTGCATCGTGATCGAGGAGGTCGCGCGGGTGGACGCCTCGGCGTCGTTGATCCCGGCGGTCAACAAGCTGGGCACCATGGGCCTGATCTTGCGGGGCTCCGACGAGCTGAAGAAGCAGGTGTTGCCCTCGCTCGCCGACGGGACGGCGATGGCGTCCTATGCCCTGAGCGAGCGAGAGGCCGGCAGCGACGCGGCGGCGATGCGTACCCGGGCCAAGGCCGACGGGGACGACTGGATCCTCAACGGCGCCAAGTGCTGGATCACCAACGGCGGCAAGTCGTCGTGGTACACGGTGATGGCGGTGACCGACCCCGACAAGGGCGCCAACGGCATTTCGTCGTTCATGGTGCACGCCGACGACGAGGGGTTCACCGTGGGGCCCAAGGAGAAGAAGCTCGGCGTCAAGGGCTCCCCGACGACCGAGCTGTATTTCGAGAACTGCCGGATTCCTGGGGACCGGATCATCGGCGAGCCGGGCACCGGCTTCAAGACTGCGCTGGCCACTCTGGATCACACCCGCCCGACCATCGGCGCGCAGGCGGTCGGCATCGCCCAGGGCGCGGTGGACGCCGCGATCGCCTACACCAAGGACCGCAAGCAGTTCGGCCGCCCGATCAGCGACAACCAGGGTGTGCAGTTCATGCTCGCCGACATGGCGATGAAGGTCGAAGCCGCGCGGTTGATGGTCTACCAGGCCGCCGCCCGCGCCGAGCGCGGGGAAACCAACCTCGGGTTCATCTCCGCGGCGTCAAAGTGCTTCGCCTCCGACGTGGCCATGGAGGTCACCACCGACGCCGTCCAACTGTTCGGCGGCGCGGGCTACACCGTCGACTTCCCCGTCGAACGAATGATGCGCGACGCCAAGATCACCCAGATCTACGAGGGCACCAATCAGATTCAGCGCGTGGTGATGTCGCGAGCACTCCTGCGCTGAGCGCAGCGCTAGGATTCCCCGGGGCAGCCATTCGGGGTGGTAGGGCCACACGTAGAGTCAGCGAGTTAGCGTCGGCGCACCGGCCAAACAGCCGGAACGTCGGCACGGAGTAAAGGGTCATACCGGGGCCAGGGGGTGTCCATTGACCGACATGGCGTCCCCGCGTGTCCGCGGCTGACCGGGAATTGATGCCGGTGCGCGCTCCAGTCACCCCGGCCGCTCATTGGCGGTCGTTGTCCTTGCTGTTGGTCGAGGACGACCGGGCCGACGCGGTGTTGGTGGAAGACCTGATCGCCGACGCGGTCGCCGACATTCGGGTGGTCTGGGCCCAGTCGATGGCCCACGCCGAACAAGAACTCGCCACGGCCCGCCCCGATTGCGTCCTGCTGGACCTGCACCTGCCCGATGCCAACGGGATCGATGCCCTGGACCGGATCGCCAAACGCGACGCCACCGTCCCCATCGTCGTGCTGACCGGCCTGAACGACGAGTACTTCGGCGCGTCGGCCGTGGCGGCCGGCGCGCAGGATTACCTGGTCAAGGGCCGGGTCGAACCCGAGATGCTGCGGCGCGCCCTGCTGTACGCGATCGAGCGCAAACGCGCCGAACTGATCGCGGCCGACCTGCACGCCAGCCAGCTGCGGGCCCGCGAGAACGCGCTGCTGGAGCGCGGCCTGCTGCCGTCGCCGCTGCTCCTCGACAACCCCGGCGTGGACATCGTCGCCCGCTACCGGCCCAGCCGCGAGGACGCGTTGCTGTGCGGGGACTTCTACGACGTCGTGCAGACCCCCGACCGGGTCGCGCACGTCCTCATCGGTGACGTCGCCGGCCACGGGCCCCACGAGGCGGCCCTGGGCGCGGCCCTGCGGATCGCGTTTCGCGCCCTCACCCTCGCGGGCGTGCGGGGTGTCGCCCTGATGCGCCAGCTCGAACAGGTGCTGCACTCGGAGCGCTCGGATTCCGCGGTGTTCGCGACGGTGCTCAGCCTGGAGATCGAGCCCGGCAGCCCCCACGTGACCGCGGTGCGCGCCGGTCATCCCGGCATGCTGCTGCAGCGCGGCGGCACCGTGAACTGGGTCGAGCCGCCGGCCGGGCCGGCGTTGGGGCTGCGGGCCGGTGAGTGGCCGCGGCACGAGCTGGAGCTGGCGGCGGGGGAGGGCCTGCTGCTGCTGACCGACGGGCTCTTCGAGGGCTACTCGGGCCGCGGCAACGAACGGCTCGGCGAGGACGGCCTGCTTGCGCTGGCCCGGACGCACGCGCACCGCGCGGGCCCGGAGTTCGTCGACGCCCTCATCGACGGCGCCCAGTTGCTCGCCCAGCCGCGCGGTGGGCTGACCGATGACATCGCCGTGCTGCGCATCGAGCGGACCGGCGCGTGAACGCTCTGCTGGGCCGGCTGCGCCCGTCGCAGCTCACCGTGCGCGGCTGGCAGGCGCTGGCGTTGTTCGTCATGGGCGCGACGGTGCTCGCCGGCGCGGTGATCGGCGCGGTGCTGCTACGGCACACCGACGCGATGACGCGGGAACTCACCGACGGGATTCAGCCGGCGCGCGTTTCGGCCGGCCAGCTGCAGGCGGCGCTGCGCGACCAGGAGACCGGCATTCGGGGCTACCTGATCGCCGCCGACCGGCAGTTCCTGACGCCCTACTACGACGGCCAGCACACCGAACGGGCCGCGGCCGACGACATCCGGCGCCGCCTCGCCGGGCGCGACGACCTGCTCGCCGACCTGGAGGCGATCGAACAGGCCGCCACCAGCTGGCGGGCGAACTATGCCGAGCCCGCGATCGCGAGCGTGGCTCCCGAGGCCCGCAATCTCACCGACCGGCCGGCGACGGAGCGCGGCAAGGCCGAATTCGACCATCTCCGTTCGCTTTTCGACAAGCAGAACGCGGATCTGTCGGCGGCCCGCGCGCACGCCGCCGAGGAACTCGGGCACACCGATGGCTGGCGCAACCGGGTGCTGATCGCCATGGTGCTGGTCTTCTTCGGCACCGCCGCCCTGCTCGGTTTCCTGGTGCGCGACATGGTGGCGCGACCGCTGGCCACGCTGGCCGCCGCGTGCCGGCGGATCACCGAGGGCCACTTCGAGGAGCGGATCGTGCCGCCGAAGCGGCCGCGGGACGTCCGCGACATGGCGATCGACGTGGAGAACATGCGCAAGCGGATCGTCGACGAGCTCGAGGTGTCGCGGTCGGCCCGGGAGCGCCTGGACGAACAGGCCGGCGAGTTGCGGCGGTCGAACACCGAGCTCGAGCAGTTCGCCTACGTCGCGTCGCACGACCTGCAGGAACCGCTGCGCAAGGTGGCATCGTTCTGCCAGCTGCTCGAAAAGCGGTACGGCGACAAGCTCGACGAGCGTGGCGTCGAATACATCGCGTTCGCGGTCGACGGGGCCAAACGCATGCAGGTGCTGATCAATGACCTGCTCACCTTCTCCCGGGTCGGCCGGCTGAACACCCTGCAGACCGAGGTTCAGCTCGACACCGTCCTGGACGCCGGGCTGGACAACCTGTCCGCCGCGATCGAGGAGGCGGGTGCCGAGGTCGTGCGCCCGGCGCAGCCCCTCCCGCAGATCGTCGGCGACCCGATGCTCCTGACGATGCTGTGGCAGAACCTCATCGGCAACGCGGTGAAGTTCCGGCACAAGGATCGCCCGCCGCGGGTCGTCATCGAGTGCGAGCGGGGCGACGACGAAGTGTTGTTCCGGGTGTCGGACAACGGCATCGGCATTCCGCAGGAGTTCGCCGACAAGGTCTTCGTCATCTTCCAGCGCCTGCACGGCCGCGACGTGTACTCAGGAACGGGTGTCGGGCTGGCGCTGGTCAAGAAGATCGTCGAGCACCACGGCGGCACCATCTGGATCGACGCGTCCTACACCGACGGGACCCGTTTCGTGTTCACCATTCCGGCCCCCGCGCCCGTGGCCGAACCCACCCTTATGGAAGGAGCGCGCGAATGACATCGGCCGGTAGAGCCATCGAGATCCTGCTCGTCGAGGACGACCCGGGGGACGAGCTGATCACGCGGGAAGCGTTCGAACACAACAAGCTCAAGAACAACCTGCACGTCGCGCACGACGGCGAGGAGGGGTTGAACTTCCTCTACAAGCGCGGCGAATACAAGGGCGCCCCGCGGCCCGACCTGATCCTGCTCGACCTGAACCTGCCCAAGTACGACGGGCGCCAGCTGCTCGAGAAGGTCAAGTCCGACCCCGATTTGTCGCGCATCCCGATCGTGGTGCTGACCACGTCGTCGGCCGAGGAGGACATCCTGCGCAGCTACGAGCTGCACGCCAACGCCTACGTCACCAAGCCCGTCGACCTCGACCAGTTCATCAACGCGGTCCGCCAGATCGACGAGTTCTTCATTCAGGTCGTGCGGCTTCCGGGGATCTAGCGCCGGCGGGCATCCGGCCCGCATCCCGCGAACTTCTGTCGAGATCGACGTCAGCGCGGAGAAGTTCGAGTGAGCACCACGCTAGCGTCGATCTCGGTTGCGAGACACACTATGTTGCCGGCTCCGTCTCGGCCAGGAACTGGTCATTGTGCTGTCCCGGCGCCGGGGGCGGGTCGGTGGCCGCCGCGTCGAAACTGGAGTACCGCGCGGGGGTGCGGATGACGGTGATGGCCGCGGCTTCCGAATCGCCGCCCACGCGCAGGGCCAGCTCGTTCTCGGCGAAGAGCGGCGTGTCGACGACCTGTTTCCAGGTGTACGCCAGGCAGGCCATCAGGCCGCCGTCCTGCAGCAGCTCGACCCATTCGGCGGCGGTCCTGGCGGCCAGCGCGGACTCGAGTTCCTCGGTCAGCTCGGGATAGTTGAGCGCCCGGGACCGCTGGTCGGCGAACCGCTCGTCGTCCAGGAGGTCCGGCCGCCCGATGATCTCGCACAGCTTGGCCCAGTGTTTGGGCACGTACGCGCTGAGCACCAGGTAGCCGTCGGCGGCCCGGAAAGCGTCCGACGGCTGGGTCGCGAAGCCAACACCCTTGCGCCGCTTCGGCTTCGGGCCCGCATCGGCTTTGGGGGCCGCGGCGGGCTTGTTCAGGTGGACGGTGAGCTGGTTGGCCTGCAACCCCACCGCGACGTCGTACATCGCGACCCGGACCACGTCGCCCGCCCCGTGGCGCTCGCGGTTGAGCAGGGCGGCCAGCACCGCCTGGGCCAGCACGTGGCCGCTGGCGTTGTCGACGAGCTGGAACGGGATGATCTGCGGCTTGCCATCCGGGGTAGGCATCCCGGTGGTCATGCCCGCTTCGGCGGCGACCATCAAGTCGACGCCCGGCCGGCTGCCGTGCGGGCCGTTGCCGCCGTAGGCCGATAGCCGCGCATAGACGAGTCGCGCGTTGCGGGACCGCAACTCGTCGGGGCCCAGGCCCATGCGTTCCATGACGCCCGGCCGGAAGCCCTCGAGCACGACGTCGGCCGTGTCGGCCAGCCGCAGTATCCGCTGCCTGCCCTCCTCGGTGGTCAGGTCCACCGTCACCGACTTCTTCCCGCGGTTGTTGGGCAGGAAATACGTTGCCAGCGGCGGGCGGCCGGGCAGCACCGCGGTGATGTGCCGGGCGGCCTCGCCGCCCGGCGCCTCCACCTTGATGACCTCGGCGCCCAGGTCGGCCAGCACCTGCCCGGCCAGCGGGCCGGCCACGTTCTGCGTGAAGTCGAGGACCCGGAATCCGTCAAGCGGCTTGGACGCCTTGTCATTTGGCATGCGCAGCCTTCCGTCTAACCTGACTTGGCCGCGGTGCAGTAGTAGTTCTTCGCGAACGGCGCGCCGGGGTCATCGCTCTGCAACGGCAATCCCGCGTCGTCGAGGAGTTGATTGAGCGGGTTGCGCACCGGCCGCCAGCCCCGCTCCTCCAAATACGTTGCGGCGTCGTTGCGTTCGCCCGGGAAGCCAAGGTCGCCGAGCGCGATGTCCAGGCCGTTGGCCCGCCACTTCTCACTCGCGGCGTTCAAGGCGTCCCCGCTCGGGCCCGAATTCACGAACACCTCGGCCACCAGCCGGCTGCCGTCGGCGCTGAGCGCGGTGACCTGGTCCAACAGCCGGTCCTGGGCCTCCGGCGGCAGGAACCCGAGCAGGCCCTCGGCGGCCCAGGCGGTGGGCCGCCCGGCGTCGAAGCCCGCCTCGGCCAGCGCGGCCGGCCAGTCGTTGCGCAGGTCGATCGGCACGAACCGGACCTCGGCGGTCGGCCGGGCGCCGAGCTTGCCGATGGTCGCGGTCTTGAACTCGATCACCTCCGGCTGGTCGATCTCGAACACCGTGGTGCCCGCCGGCCAGGGCAGCCGGTAGGCCCGCGCGTCCAGGCCCGACGCCAGGATCACCACCTGGCGGATCGCCGGGTCCGTTTGGTTCCCGGCGTCGGCGAAGAACGCGTCGATGTACTTGGTTCGGGCGGCCAGCATGTCGGTCATGCGCTGCATGCCCCACGGTGCGCCGGGAACGTCGACGTCGGCGGCGTCGAGTTCGCCGCGCGCCCAGCGGGTCATGAAGTCGACGCCGACGGCGCTCACCAGCGGCTCGGCGAACGGGTCGTCGATCAGCGCGTCACGGGTGGCCCGGGCCCTCCCGGCGGCCACCATGGTGGCGGTGGCCCCCACGCTCGTCGCGAGATCCCAGGTGTCGTTTTCGGTGCGGCCCATCGTGGCAAGTCCCCTCCCGGTCTACTTATTAGCCACAATAACGATGCGTCCCGCGTGCCCCGCCGGGGACCAAAGACCCGCCCGGTGGTGGCGTTGCGCCCTTCTGCGCGCGGGAGTCCGACGGCAGCATCGACGTGTGACGACAACTGCGGGGTTGGTCCGGCGGCTGGGGCTGGAAGCGTATTCGCTGCTGCTGTACGTGCGGTCCGGCGGCATGCGACCGTTGCCACCGGGTGAGGTCCTGCCCGTGTTGCGCGCTGTCGAACGCTACGGGTTGCTGGGGGCGGCGACGGCGATCACCGCCGGGCGGGATGCGAGGGGACTGGCGCTGATCGACGAGCGCGGGCCCCTTGGCTTCGCCGAATTGGACGCGCGGACCAACGCGCTGGCCAACGAGTGGCGCCGCCTCGGCCTGGGCCCCGGCGCCAGCGTAGCCATCCTGGTGGGCAACCACCGCGGCTTCCTGGAAGCCGTCTTCGCCGCCGGCAAGTGCGGCGCGGGCGTGCTGCTGCTGAACACCGGCTTCGGCCACACCCAGCTCGCCGAGATGGTCACCCGCGAGAAGGCGGACCTGCTCGTCTACGACGACGAGTCCCGCGATGTGGTCGTCGACGTCCACCCGAGGCTGGGCCGCGTCCGCGCGTGGAGCGACACGCCCGCCCCCGACACCCTCGACGCGCTGATCGCGCGCGGCGACCGGACCCCGCCGCCCCGGTCCGGAGGCCGGCCTAAGATCGTCATCTCGACCAGCGGCACGACCGGCGTCCCGAAGGGCGCCGCCCGATCGGAGCCCTACTCGCTGATACCGGTCGGCGGCCTGCTCGGCAAGGTGCCGTTCCACGGCCGGGAAGTCACCGAATGCTGCGTGCCGCTCTTCCATTCCATGGGATTCAGCCACGCGATGTACGGGATGGTGCTGGGCTCGACGCTGGTGCTGCGCCGCCACTTCGACCCCGAGCAGGCGCTGGCGAGCGTGGCCGAACACCGGGCCAGCGCCATGATCGTCGTTCCGACCATGCTGCGGCGCATCCTCGACCTTGGCCCGGAGGCGCTTGCGGCGCGGGACCTTTCCTCGTTGCGGATCGTGTTCGTTGGTGGCTCGCAGCTGAGCGCCGCGCTGGCCACCCGCGCGTTGGAGGCGCTGGGGCCGATCGTCTACAACATGTATGGCTCCACCGAGGTCGCCTACGCCACCATCGCCACGCCCGCCGACCTCGCCGCCGCTCCCGGGTGCGTCGGCTCGGTGGTGCCCGGATCGATCGTGAAGGTGTTCACCGACGACCGGCGCGAGGCCCCTGCGGGGACACCGGGCCGCATCTTCGTCGGCAACGTGCTCGCCTTCGAGGGCTACACCGGCGGTGGCACCAAGGAATCGGTCGCGGGTCTGATGTCCACCGGTGACATCGGGCACTTCGACGCGCACCGCAGGCTGTTCATCGACGGCCGCGACGACGAGATGATCGTCTCCGGCGGGGAGAACGTCTACCCAGGCGAGGTGGAAGAGGCGCTGGCCCACCACCCCGGCGTCCTCGAGGCCGCGGTGATCGGGGTCGACGACGAGGAGTTCGGCCAGCGGCTGCGCGCCTACATCGTGTCCCGCCCGGGCGTGACAGTGACGGAACAGGACATTCGGGACTACGTGCGAAACAGGCTGGCCCGCTTCAAGGTTCCGCGCGACGTCATCTTCGTCGATGCGCTGCCGCGCAACGCCGGTGGCAAGGTGCTCAAGCGTCTGCTCAACGGCGCGGCGCTCACCGACCCGGCCGATCGCTGAGCGGTCGCACGAAATGCGCTGAACCAAAACATGTCTCGGTGACGGACGATCGAATTAGCTGACTTAACGGCGCTATTGTTCGACAACGCCGCTTTACCAGGCGCGTCTTTGACCGGTTTGGTGGATCGGTGAGCCCCTTACGTTCACCGACAGGGTGAAATGCCGGTTTTCGGCGAAATGCATTGGAATTAGCTGACTTAACGCCATTACCTTGACCCAAGAGGGTCGTACCAGGCGTTTCGCGGACGGGTAGGGCTCCCCGGAAGTTTCCGGCCGTTTACCGGCAGCCCCGGCGGACGTGAGCTGAATATTGTTGGGAGTCAACGGTTAACGACGATATCTCTGATAGATTTTGGCTTGTATTGTTCACCCGTGAGTAACTCGGCGAGGTTAGTATCGGTCGCACGCGGGATGACGGGTCATCAGCTCAGGGAGGGGTCCTCACAGTGGTTCTTTCAGTTGTTCCCCCGGTGCTAACGGCGTTCGGTGCTGCCAATTCCGCTGCGGCGGAGCTGATCACGTCGGCCGGGTCGGCCGACTCCGCGGCGATGCTGAACGCGGCGGCCGCGGCGTTGGGGCCCATCGGCGCCGGCTATCTGGCGGCGTATGGGCCCGCGCAAGCCAATAATCTCGCGGCGACCCTGCTCGTGGGGCAGGCGCACGAGGCAATCGGTGCCGCGACGGAGGCCGCGAAGGCGTCGTTCGTGGCCGCTGACGAGTTGTGACGTGGCTTCGACGCAGCACGCCGCGCCGGTCACGCCGCCGACGGCGGAAACCCTCACCCCGACGGGTCAGCTGGCCCGGACGCTGTCCGGTTTCGACGCCGCACCCGCCATCGACGCGCGGGAATCGAATCTTGCCGATTACCTGAACCAACCGGTGCACGCCCTCATGGGGCGCCTCGGGCTGCCGGCGCCCCCGCAAGCGGCACCGCCCCCGGATCAGCCCGACCCGAATGCCGGGCCGGGCGCCGGGGCCGGTAGTCAGGTGCCCGGCATGCTGGCCGGTCTGCTGACGCAAATGATCCAGCCGGTGACCGACGCCCTGGGGATGCTGGGACCCGGAATGTTCGAAGGCCTGGACCCGACGCAGATGTTCGGCGGGATTTCTCAGGCGTTCGAAGCGGCGAGCCAGCCGGTCCAGCAGGCCCTGAGCGAGATCGACGGCGTGTGGCAGGGCGCCGCCGCTTCTGCCGCGAGCGCGAAGACGAGCGCGGCCCTGGCGGATGGCACGCAGGTCGCCAACCAGGCGACCGCCCTGGGCGCCAGCCTGTCCACGGCGGCCGCCAACGTTCAACAGGCGGGGGCTCAGCTGGTCGCCATCGCCAACGAATTCTTCGCGACGATAGCGGCGATCGGCCCCAACATCATCTTTCCCTGGGGGATCGCCGAAGCCATCGCGGCCGCTAACCACGCGGTCACCATGGCAGCCGAGGTCATGACCGAGTTGCAGGGCTCGCTGGCCGCCGAGGCGGCCAACGTGACCGCCATCGGCGCGCCCGTCTCGGTGACGTCGGCGCCGCAGACCGGTGGCGAACTCGCCGCGACGGGCGCGTCCACGACCGCCGGTTCGCATCTCGCCGCCAATTTCGCGGCGGCGCCGGCCGCCACGGCGAGCGCCCCCGCTGCCGCGGCCGGCGCCCCGGCCGCGGTGGCATCCGCCCCGGCTTCGGCGTTCGCGCCGATGATGCTGCAGGCCGTCGCCATGCCGGCGATGAGCGGGATAAGCGCGGCGACGGGCGCCCTGCAGGGTGGCGGCGCCGGCGGCGCGCCGGCCCCGTCGGCCTCGGCTCCGGGCGCCGGCCACGCGGCCGGCGGCGGACCCGGCGCCGCGGGCAAGGCGGGGATCGGCGGCGGTGCGGGCGCGGGGGTCGCCGGTGCCCTTCCCGAAACGATCGAGTCGCGCGTGGCCGGACCGCTAGCCCCGGGTTCCGATACGGCCCCCGCCGCGATCGCCACCGACGCCGCGGCGCCCGCCGCGATGGGCGGCGCGCCAATAATGGGCGGCGCGCCGATGGGGCTCGGCGCGCGGGCCGGCGCCAGCAAAAGCCACAGCGCGGCGGCGTTTCTGCACACCTCGGACCAAGGCGACGAAATCGTTGGTGACCTCGGCAGCGTCGCCCCATCGGTGATCGGTGAGCTCGATACCGTTACCGGCCCCGACATCGAATTGAGGATCTAGGAAGGGAGTTTCGCGTGACAAGCACCGCTGATTTCCGGATGCAGCCGGCGGAGGTCGCCGATGCCACCCGGCAGCTCGACGAATTGGCCAGCCGCGCCGAGAAACTCATGCAAGACGAGGCGCCCCACCTGTCGGTCACGGCCGCGGGACGTGACGAGGTGTCGCGCCGTGTCGCGGCAACGCTGAATGACGTCCACGCCGCCTTCGGCAAATCGACCGATCAGGCCACCGTCGAATTGCGGCAGGTCTCGGCGACTTTGCGCGCGCACACCGACAACGTCATTGCGGCTGAACAGGATTTCGCCGTCTGAATAGGCGGCGCCGCTGTGGCGCCCGCCCGCTCGTCGGAAAGGAGGTCAAGGCATGGGGTTTACCAACGTGGCCTGGGAGTCGCGCAGCGCGGAGCAGCTTGCCCGCGATCTCGCCGACGGCCCCGGGCCCGCATCCGTCGGAGGGGCCGGCGCGGCATGGGTACGCCTGGCCGACGAATGGGCCAGCATCTCCGAGGATTACGACAATATCGTCGAGAAGATCAAGGCGTCGTTTGCCGGCCAGGGCGCCGAGCGGGCGGCGCGCAAACTCGAGGAATTCGGCAAGTGGCTGCAATCGGTGAGCCTCAGCGCGGCGGCCAACGGTGAACGGGCCGAGGAAGCGGCCGTCGCCTACAGCGTCGCCCTCCTCGCCATGCCGAGCGTTCCGGACGCCGTCGAGGCGCGGACAACCCACGACATCATGGCGTCCCTGGCCGCCTACAACGGGGCGGTACTCAACGGGCAGTTCGCCGAGCTCGACCAGGCGGTGACGGCTCATCAGGCGACCGCGTCCGCGGCGATGTACCAGTACGAAGAAGCGTGCGCCGAAATCGCCGCGCCGTGGGAACAACCCGGCCCGCCCGCCGTCAGCAACGGCGCGGCGCTCAACGCCGAGCACGAGGCCAAAGCGGGCGGCGACGCCGGGGCCGCGGGCGCTCTGCCGGGCGGTGCCGGCTCCGGGGCGGTCGTCACGCCCCCGCCGCTCGCACCGTTCCGCGCTGCCGCGGTCAAGCCGACCAGCGAGGGGAAGGCGTCGCACCACGCCGAGCCAACCGGCGCCACAACAGGTGCGGCGCCCGTGGCCGGCGGATACGGCCCGATGGCGGCCCTCGGGCGCGGCAACAACGCGCGTGAGCATCAGGCCTGGCTGGGAGCCCCCCTCGACGGCGGCGGGGAGCCGGGTGCAGGGTTGTCCGCGGACGACCCGTCGTGGCTGCCCGCGGCGCAACAGGCCGATGCGCCGTTCACCGTGTCCCACGTCAGCTGGGGCCCGGACACGTCGGTGTTCGACCAACTCGCGGCGCCCGCCGAGCCGGAGCCGCCGCAGTACGCCGACGCGCCGGGTCCGACCCTCGAGCAGGTGTCCAATCGGTGGGTCTCCCCGCCGGTGATCGGCGTGGATAAGGGGCTGACGCTGTGAGCACGGCCCTGGTCGAGCGGCTGGCGCTCACCGATGATGAGCTGCGGGTGGTGGCGGCGCGCGTGGGCGTGCATGACCTCCCGACGGTCCTTGCGTCGCGGCCGCGCCACGACACCGTCACCGGTCGCGAGGGGGCGTACGAACGGGCGGCTCGGGACCTGTCCGCCCGCAACCTCATCGTCGATGGCGCGGTTCACCCGGACCTCATGCCGGTGCTGCAGGCGCTACACCGGCCGGACCGCGAACTGGCCATGCGCCTGGTGACGCCGGACGGTACTGCGCGAGTCAGTGTCGTTCGACGGGGCGGGTTGTGCGTGCTCGCGCGCCGGATCGCGGACGAGATCCTGCTGCGGACCGTCGGGCACGGTGTCGGATTACACGACGTGACAACGGCGTTGCTGGCCGAGCTGCCGAGAGCCAAGGTGGCCGACATTGCGCCGGTGACGGCACCGCTCGAGGAGTTTATGGAAAGCCTCCGCGCCCCAGGCGATGCCATGGCGCTCGCGGACCGGGTCCGGGCCCTGGGTGCCGAACCGCGCGCGGCGATGCTGCTTGGTGCGGCGCTGGCCTCGCGTCAGGCGTTCGCCGAAATCGTCTACTACACCCTGGGCGATGACGAGGACAGGATTTGCCGTGCGCCCTCGGCGGTCGGGGTCTTCTACACGGGACGGGGGCGCGTGATCGGCGCCCCGAGCGCGTCACCGACCGGTCAACTGTGGAGCACCGTGAAGGCGGGCTCCGACCATGCGCTGGTCCAGGCGATCAACCAACTGGTCGCGCTGGGAGACGAGGGTTGGTCCCCTCGTGGCGGGAATGCGTTCTGACGCAGCGCTGCTGGTCATTTCCCGCGGATCCGACAACCGATAAATGAGAAAGGAAACAAGAAACAACATGACACTGTCCCTCACGCAGGCGGAAGCGCAGTCAAAGCTTTCCCAGATCGAGGACGCCCGCAATCAGGCGGTCTCAATCCTCGGGCGGATCGCCGACACCCAGCAGTCCATGCTCGGTGCGAGCTGGAAGGGCGGCAGCGCGAACACCTACGGCAACACGTCCTCGCAGCAGCAGGAGGACGCCCAGCAGATCATCAACTACCTCAACCAGATTGTCGAGACGGGATCAGCGCAGATCCGCGCCGTGGCGAACATGGACAACGGCTAGAGGAGCGAGCGACACCATGAGCGAGATTTTCTACAACTTCGGGGCCAACAACGCGTCGCTGGACGACGTGAACAGCAACATCAACAGCATTCAGGAGGTCCGCTCCGACATCAGCAACCTCTTCAGTGTGCTGGCCACCGTATACGAAGGCGCCGGCGCGACCGCGCTGAATCAGGCGCATAGCAACATCGATGCGATGTTGAACGACATGCTCGACAACATGGCCATCACGCAGCAGCAGGCTCAGGACCAGCAGGCCGCGATGCAGGCCCTGGACCAGCAGAACGCGTCCGCATTCTGAGGCATCGCCGCTGAGCCCGGGCCCGCCACAGTGGCGAGCCCGGGCGATTCGGCCGCGAAACGGGAAGGAGCGCAGGAACAATGGCGAGCAGTGGCTCAGGCAGCAGCGGGTCCGGCAGCGGGTCGGGGACTAACGGGCCGGGAACGGGCGCATCCAGCACCGGCGGGACGGGCGCGGGGGGCGCTAACATCGCCGATTTGACCAGCCAGCTCAAGCAGCTGGGGGACAGCGGACCGGCCGACGTGAAACTCTCTTCGGCCACCCGGGACGCGTATCTCAACATCATCAGTACATTTCGCGGTCAGCTGCAGGATCAGCTCACGGCGATCGGCAAGTTGGGCTCGCTGGGGAGCCCGGGTTCGCTCGCGTCGGCGAACCAGACCAAGAGCAATCTCGAGCTCGACATCTCCGGTATGGAAGGTATCGAGGCGTCGATCAACCAGTACCTGTCCTACCTGGATCAGTTCTCGACCACGGTGAAGAAGGCCGCCGACCGCCTCCTCCAGTCTGGATAGCGCCGGGATTCCGCCTGTGTCGCACCACAAGAAGTCGCTCACACCCGAGCAGATCGACGACATGATCAACTCGGGCAAACTCCCCGCTGGTACCGCCGGGGCGAACTGGGGGTTGTTCGAAGCCCTCACCAACAGTGACGTCTCGTCGCTCACCACCTCGCAGGACGAGCTGCAGCAGATCGCCGGGATCACCCAGAATCCCGCCGCCGTCGCGGTCGAGGACTTTACCGGCGTCTCCTTCACGACCATGTTCGCTGATTTCCAGGGCGCCTCCGGGACCCTGGACAACGGCAATGGCTCAGCCCTGCAGCAGATTTCGTCCGCCATCGTCAGTGCGTCGGACACTTTCCAGGAAGCCCTCGGGCAGCAGGAAGCTCAGAACCTGTGGGTGGGAAAGACACACGATGCCGCGATCGCCAACATCACCGAGTCGCTGCCGGACGTCACCAACATCGCGATGGGGGCCAACGCGTTGGGATTGCTCATCGACGCGTTCTCGCACACCATTTTTCAGACCCAGTGGTATTTGAACCAGAACAAGCCGAGGTACGACGAGTCGGTGAGCAGGTGGCCCAACGAGGTCGACGAGATCAATCAGGTCTATGACTCGTTCGCCCAAGACGTGATGAACACCGTCTACGCCCCGAACATCACGAGTATCGCGAGCAACAACCCCGGCTTTTCCACTCCCGCGTCGTCGCCGCCCGACTCGTCGTCGGTGCCGCCGCCCGACACCCCTCCGCCGCCGCCCACCGACAACAACACCCCGCCACCACCGCCCGACAACACGGGCCCGCCACCACCGGTCGACAACACGGCGCTACCGCCGCCCGACCCCACTCCGCCACCGACCGACCCGAGCGGTGCCCCGCCCCCGCCGCAGTTGAACACCGACCTCGGGCCGAACGGGTCCGTTCCCCCGCCGGGGGACCCGCTCGCGGGCGCGGGAATCAACAGTCCATTCGGCGGCTCAGGTGCTTCGGGCGCCGGTCTCGGCAACTTCGCCCTACCCAGCGGCGTTCCGGGCGTGGGCTCGAGTGACTTCGCCCTGCCCAACGGTGGTCCGTCCGGAAGCTCCGGGAGCTTCCCGCTGCCCAGCGCCGCAGGCCTCGCCAACCCGTTCGGGTCAAACGCGGCCTCCGGGGGATCCGCGCTTCCGGGTGGGGTGCCGGGCGGACCGTCGGCCCCGAACGGCGCGCCCACCAGCGATCCGTTCAGCGACATCAGCAATCCCGCCGGAAGCTCCGGCAACTTTCCGCTGCCCAGCGGCACCGGCGCGACCAATCCGTTCAGTGGCGCGACCAATAGTGCCGGCGCTGCGACCAATCCGGCCGCCGGTCTGAGCGGACTGGGCCAAGCGGCCGAGGGGCTCGGCGAACCACTCCAACAGGCGTTGGGCGCGGCGCAAGGCCACCCGAGTGGCATGCCGGGAAGCGGGGCGCCGGGGTTCGCGCCGAAGGACCTCGACGCGCTGGGCAAGCCGGGTGGAGGAGCCGGTCACGGCGCCGGCGGCGGCGCCGGGCTGGGATCTCAAGGGCGTGACACTCTGGGGCCCGCGGGTGCGCCCGTGGCCGCCGCGGCCAAGGCTCCCCAAGCACCGGAGGGTGCCCTTGCGCGTCCGGGTGGCGCTCCGCTCGGCGCCGCCGGTGCCGGCGGAGCGCCACCGGGTGGTGGCGGCGGCGGACAACGGGGACCGGGCGGTAAGGAGCACAAGGCCAATAAAGCGTTGCGGCGAGTCAAGAACGGTGAGCTCGTCCTCGGTGACGTCGACGCCGTCGTCCCGGTGATCGGTGACGACGGTCCCGAGGAGGCCGAGCCGCCCCAGCGCGCCCCGGTTTCCCCGGTGCCCCAGCCGCCCCGGCCGGCCCCGACGGGCACGCCGCGTCGGCCGGTGTTGGAACAGCGAACGGAGGTCGGCCGGTGAGTTCGCTGCGATCGGTCGCTGTGCTGCGGCCGCCGCCGCGACCCATCGCGGCCGATGATGTCGGTCCGGACTGCCATTGGCGGGCCGTCTGCGAGTATCCCGGCACCACTCCGGCGGAAATGGCGGTCGAGGCGGGCAAGGCCGCGCTCGAGGCGGCCGATGCCGACGCCGAGAGAACACGCTGGCTGCTGCACGCCGGGGTTGGACCGCAGGGCAGCCAGGGCTGGCCGGTGCATCACCACATCCAAAACGGCGTCATCGGTGGTCACGGCAATGCGCTGGAACTCAAACAGAACTGCGCCGGCGGGCTCACCTCGTGGGTGCTGGGCTCGCGGCTGATCGACGAGTGCGGCTACGCCATTTGCACCGGCGCCGACAACTGGTCGTGGAGTGATCGATTGGCGACCTGCAGAGCGGTTGGTGGTGAACCGTTTTCGGACGTCGCCTATTCGACCGTCATCTCACAGCGCGGCGGTTTCGCGAAGCTGCTGGGCAGCGGTAGCGCGAGTTGTCCTGGTATGGCGGACGATTGGCGCATTCACGACTCGTTCTGGGAGAACACGAAGACCGACGACTTCCACAATGCCTACACCCGCGCTACGGCGCTGCGGTCCGAGGAGTCGCTGCGCGACTCATTTCAGATGTTCGGTTGCGCCATCAAGGCCGCGTTGGCCGACGCTCGGATAAGCGCACAATACGTCGATCACTTCGTGCCGCAGGGTTCGGACACCGGTCAGCCGTTTCGCCTGTTGGCGGAGGTCCTCGGATTACCGTGGTCGGACGAATTGCACCGGCACACCCTCGATCACGGCTACCTCGGCGTGAGCACCCAGGCGGATGGGCTCGTATTTCTGGCCAACGAGGGGTGCCTCACCAGGGACTCGATTGTCCTGTTGTTGGCTGCCGAGTATCAGATGAGCGCCACCGCGGTCGTCCTTCGAATCGTTCGCCCGCCCCGGGTGCGCGCGCGAGAGATGATGCAGGTGATCTCGTGAGCGGTGTGCTGACTGGTAGGGTCGGGTCCCTCGATCTGCTTGACCTGAATGCGATCGGCGAGTTTTACGGAAACGACTTTCTGCCGTACCCGTTCATGTTCACCCAGGGCCCGCGCTTTGCGAGCGGGGACGAGGCCCGCGCGTATGTCGGCGCCGTTCCGGATCGGTTCCTACACGGGGACCTGAAGACATTCATGGAATGCGTGGCCGCCTACGATGCGGCCGATATTCGGGTCGAGTGTCGGGCGCAATACATACCGGCCGACACCCCGAGTGTGCGCTTGATCGCCTACCGGGCCGGACATCTCGGCTTCTTCGCGTCGCAACGCCCGGACGCCGACGTGATCGACGTTCACACCCTGTCCCCATACGACCTGGGTCCCGCAATTGCTGAGGCGTTGCCGTTGACCCAACCGGGGACGCACCCCGAGATCGTGATACCGGAATACGTGCCGAACGCCAGGCCCGAGTACGACAGCAATAGCTTAGTGGTGCGTCACCGGTCGACTGCGACTGCGGGTGTCAGCGTCCCCGCAAGCGAGGTGACCATATACGCCACGGTGCAAAGCCATTGGCGTCCAACGCGCAGATGGGGCCTGGATCGGGGCAAGCGTGCGCTGGTGTGGGTGCGGGTCGGCGACGACGGCGAGTACCTCTACGCGTCCGACCAATCACACGCCAGGCCCATGACCAGGTCGGCGCTGCGTGAAGAAATCGACCGGCTCATCGCCGACGACATCGCGATCCTGCGGGAGTTCCGGCGCGATTAACAGGGCTGGTGGCCCAATCTCGGCAACAGGAGGGAGATAGCGTGGACAACGATGCCGCGGCCCACGACTTTGATCATGTGCTGGCGCTGGTTCAGGAGCAGATGCTCGAACTGTCCTCGATGCAGCAGAAACGGGCCATGCTGTCCGGGGCGGCGACCACCGCGGACGGAACCGTCGAGGTGACCGTCGACGCGCAACGCATGGTCACCAAGATCACGATTGACGAGTCTTACTTGGAGGACTTCGATTTCGCCGACCTCGGCGGCCACATCACCGCCGCGGCGCAGCAGGCCACGCAGGAGGTCGAACGACAGGCGGCCGCGCTGATGGCGCCATTGGCGCGGCGTCGGCAAGAAATATCGTCGCTGGCCGGCTCGTCCGTGGATATCCCTGATTTCGGGGAGTTGCTAGGAACCCTGAATGCGCCGGCCGTGCCGGAACCTCGGCTGGTCGACAACGGCGATGAGGACGTCGACGACGGAACCTCGTACCCGACGGTGAGGAGATAGTCATGTCCGACTCGCTCAGCGCCAGTCCGGACGGTATGCGCACGGCGGCCGCCAACGTCGAAGACGTCGCCAACCAGATGAAGGAGCTGCTCTCCTCGCTGACTGGTCAGCTGGCTGCTCTTGGGTCTCCGTGGGGCGACGATTCGATTGGGAACCAGTTCGCCAACGGCTCCAGCGGCTACCTCGCACAAGTGGACCAGGTCAACCAGGCGATCCAGGGATCCGCCGAGCAGCTCGACAGCATCGCCCAATCGCTGACGGCGGCCGCGAGCAACTTCGAGCAACTGGATGGGCAACCGGGGACCGGGGGCGGCGGGGGAAACGGGTTGCCCGGCAACGGCTCCGGTAACCAGGGCGGTGGGGGAGGCACCGGCTCGGGCTCGGGTGGGCCCGGACAAGTTCTCACCGCGACGGGAAATCAGCTGTCAGCCGCGCTGCCCAGCACCCTGTTGCCGGAGATCCCGGCGCAGCCTGCCCAGCCGGTGCAGCCTGGGGTGCCGGTGGGTTCGGTGTTGGCATCGGGTCAGCCGGTGCAGCCGGCGAGCTTGTCGCCGGAGATCCCGGCGCAGCCTGCCCAGCCGGTGCAGCCTGGGGTGCCGGTGGGTTCGGTGTTGGCATCGGGTCAGCCGGTGCAGCCGGCGAGCT
>NZ_JAZGLV010000014.1:0-182975 GCF_036409085.1 Mycobacterium sp. 050134 | reverse complement strand
CAAGACACTGAACTGGAGAACACCGGCTGAAGCCCTCAACGACCATCTACTATCGCTTCAATCAGCCGGTGTTGCGACGACCTATTGAACCTGGGTAGTGCACCAGCATGTTCGGCCGTGCATCCCGCTGTGAACACGTCGAACGTGGGGGAAAAGTACACATTTCCAACACCTTTCCTCCATAGGGCCCACGCTCGGAGACAGGAGCGAAGGCTGCACCCGAACCAATGACTCACGACACTAGGGGTGCACCCAACGCACGATGTCCGGCGTGACCGAATCGGTGATGTCGTCGAATTCGGGGTGCTTCTTGAGCACCGTGCCGATCATCGAGCACACGGGAACAATGCGTTTGCCCTCGTCGCGCGCCTCGGTGAGCGCCTCCTCGACCAGGATGGTCGCCAAGCCGCGCCCGCCGTAGGCCGGATCGATTTCGGTGTGGAAGAAGACGCGCTGGTTGTCGCGGTCCGCGAACTCGGCGAGGCCCACCTGCTTGCCTTCCACGGCAATGGTGTACCTGCCCTCCTCGAGGCTGACGGTCGTCTCTGCGCCGGTCTTATCGGTGGCCATCTGCGGTCTCCTCTCTTTGCGATGTCGGTCTGGGACGCAACCGTGTGGTCGGCAGCGGCGGGGCGGGCAACCGGGTGAGCGAACCCCGGTAGCCGTGCACGGCGCCGAAGCGGTCGTCGCCGTCCTCCCACGATTGGCGGTCGCCGACGATGTCGTCGTGGCTTCGTCCAACGAAGTTCCACCACATCACCAGCTCTTCGGTGAACGGGGTGCCGCCGAGCAGCAGCGCCCGCGCCGGCGCATTCCCCGCGTTGCGCAGATGCAGCGAGGACCGGCCGGGCTTCTGATAGGCGAGGTCGGCGGCCGCCAGGGCGATTTCGCCGACCTGGACCTGGCCCGAGTCGCAGAGCACGCCGTGCTCGAACGCCGGATCGACTTGGATGTCCAGCTCGGCACCGGGGTCCAGGTCGAGCTGCGCGCCCAGCAACGGCGTGAACGTGGCCACGGGCGAACGGCTGCCGCCGAGCTCGCCGAGAAAGACACGCGCCGTGGCGCCCGGAAACGACGTCCTGGGGGGCGCGTAGTGCGCGAAGTCGCGGCCCGTATCGCGGTCGGAGTCAGGCAGCGCGATCCACAGCTGCACGCCGTGCAATGTTGCGGGCGACGCGGAGGACACCTCGGAATGGCAGATGCCGGCACCCGCCGTCATCAGGTTCAGTTCGCCGGGGCGGATCGCGGCCCGCACGCCGGCGCTGTCATTGTGCTCCACCTCCCCACCGAACAACCAACTGACCGTTTGTAGTCCGGTGTGCGGATGCGGCGGGACGTCCATTCGCACCGGCGCCGGACCGTAATGGTCGATGAAACACCACGCGCCGATCAGCGAACGCTGCCGCTGCGGAAGCGTTCGCCGCACCCGCATGGCGCGAGGCCCACCCAAAGGGACCTCGCGCGGATGGATCACCTCGGTGGCCACCATCGGGGATGGCCGGCAGTCGATCTCGACCGGTGCGGCGTCAAGGTTGCTCATCGTCCACCCTTCGTCGTCGGGGGCGCGCCGATTCCTCGACCGTACCGGGGCCCCGTTACTTGCGCGGGGGCTGCAGCGCCCTCATCGCGAGCCGGATGACCGGTTCGGGAACGCGGTCCTTGGCCGCCAGTGCGGCGTCGGCGGCGCGGGACCGCAGCGGCGTTCCTCGACCGAACATCCGGTTCAACGGTCCGCCGGACGGCTCGAGCACCACGTGTAACGGCGGGGTGTCCACGGCGGCACCGAGCGCGTTGGCGATGACCATCCGCTGGATCTCGCTGGTGCCCTCGAAGATCGTGTACAACTTGGCGTCCCGGTACCACTTCTCCACCGGGTGATCGGTGATGTAACCCCAGCCGCCCATCGTCTGAATGGCCCGCTTGGTCGCCTTGACGGCCACCTCGCTCGCGGCCACTTTCGACATCGAGCCCTCGCCGCGCTCGAACGGTACGTTGTTGGCCGCCATCCACGAGGCACGCCAGGTGAGCAGCCGCGCTGCGTCGATCTGGGTGGCCAGCTCCGCCAATGGGAAAGCGATGCCCTGGTTGTTGATGATCGGTCCGCCGAAAGCCTCCCGTTCGGTCGCGTAAGCCGTTGCGTACTCGAGGGCGGCGCGGGCGATGCCGATCGCTTGAGCGGCCACCATCGGCCGGGTCTGTTCGAAGGTGCCCAGCGTCGCGGAGCCGGAACGCTTCGCGCCCGCGACCACTTCACGCGCCTTCGCGAGCTTATGCTCGAGCTTCTCCTGCCCCCCGAGTAAATTCTCTCCGGGAACCCGCACCCCCTCGAACAGCAGCTCGGCGGTGTGCGATGCCCGGCAGCCGAGCTTGTCGAGCTTGCGCACCAGTTTCAGCCCGGGCGTCCCGCCGGGGACGACGAACAACGCCTGGCCGCGATGCCCGAGTTCCTCGTCGACCACCGCGTTGACGACGTGCACGTTGGCGATCCCGCCGTTGCCGATCCACATCTTGTGGCCGTCGATGATCCAGTCGTCACCGTCACGACGGGCATGCGTGCGCAAGTTGCGTACGTCGCTGCCGCCCTCGGGCTCGGAGATCGCCAGCGCCGCGAGCTTGAGATCCCCTGGAGTGCCGAAACACTCGGGTGCCCACTGCAACATCTGCTCGGGTGACGCCGCCTGACCGATCGCCGACAACGCCAGCGCCGGCATGACGATAGCCAAACCGATCCCCGCGCAGCCCCAGAACAACTCCTCCATAAACATCGGCAGCGATATTCCGGTCGGATCACCGATCAAGTCCCGGTAGAAGAGGGGGCTGTAGAAGCCGCGCCGAGCCGCCTCCTCAAGCACCGGCCACGGGAATTCTTGTCGCTGGTCGTACTCGAGGGCGACCGGGCGGATCACCGATTCGGCGAACTCGTGCGTGCGACGGGCCAGGTCGTGTTGCGCCACCGTCGGGGTCAGGTCGAACGTCATCGGCGCGCCTTCTTCGTCGACGGACTCAGTGCTTGCCGAGCCCGTCTACCCCGTCGGCACAGCCAGCAAACTAGGCCGCCGAGCGCGGTCCGATCTGCGCGGCCGGGAGGTGCAACACCACGGCGGGCACGGGGATGGTGTCGTGTTCGTGCCGCGTCAGCAGGGCCGCGTTCTCGGGCAGTTGCCGCGAGTTGATCTCGCCCGCGGCGATGCGGCGCAGGACGTCGTGGGCTTGGGCCAGCTGGTCGCGTTTGCGGTACTGACCGCCGGGCAGTTTGACGCCCGCCCAGACGCCGTACTCCTCGCGGTGGGCGATTGCGTGCTCGGCACAACGACGCTGTTGGGCCAGCGGGCAACGGCGCAGGCACTGGATCCGCGCCTCGGTGGCCGACCGCTCGTAAGCGCGGGCCTTCGCCGCGCCGTCGGCGTCATCGTCGTCCGGGTAGCCGAACCAAAGTTCCGGGTTGGTCGCGCAGGGATGTCCCATTGTCGGTCTCCTCGTCTGGCGTGAAACGTAGCCAAAAGCGTATACATATGCGACGGCGCCACGCAAGAGAAACGAGACAAAAACGTATAAACGATGGCGTGACTGTCGAGCTGTGTAGTATCCGGCTATGGCCGGAGCGTGCGGTGAGCCGTGAATCCGCCGGTGCGGCCATCCGCGCCCTCCGCGAGTCACGTGACTGGTCGCTTGCGGAACTCGCCGCCGCGACGGGCGTCAGCATCATGGGACTCAGCTTCCTGGAGCGCGGCGCCCGAAAACCCCACAAAAGCACAGTTCAAAAGGTCGAAAACGGGCTGGGACTCCCCCCGGGCACCTACTCTCGCCTGCTCGTCGCCGCCGATCCCGAGGCCGAGTTGGCGCGGCTGCTCGCCGTCCAGTCACCCGCCGCCCCGCCGGAGAGACGTGCTGGACCCGTCGTCGTCGATCGTCACAGCGACACCGAAGTGCTGGAGGGTTACGCCGAGGCGCAGATCGAGGCCCTCAAATCTGTAATCGATCGGCTTCCCGCGACAACATCAAACGAATATGAGACGTATATTCAGTCCGTGATCACGCAGTGCGTGAAGGCGGAGATGCTCGCGGCCAGCTCATGGCGGGTGGCCGTCAATGCTGGCGGTGACGCGACGGGCCGGCTGATGGGGCACTTGCGTGAGCTCGAGGCAACCCGCCAGACGCTGCTCGAGAGGATGCCCACCAGCTTGAGTGCGCGCTTCGACCGGGCCTGCGCGCAGTCGGCTCTTCCCGAGACGGTCATCGCGGCCCTCGTCGGCGTCGGCCCCGACGACGTTTGGGAGATCCGCAACACCGGGGTCATCCCGACGGGCGCACTCCCTCGCGTGCGCGCCTTCGCCGAGGCGGTCGGGTCACCGAAGACGGCCACCCGGGACGGGGTCGACGGCGAGGGGGCGCGGTAGTGGCAACCGACATCGAGATCTTGAATCGCGCCCACCAGCTCTTCGCCGGAACGGCCATGCCGACCGCGATGGGCGCGGGGACCGAACACGATGGCAGTCCGTTGCGCCGGGCGACCGACCTCGATCCCGTTGCGCCAGCGGGCTATCGGGCCCGCGTCGAAATCGGCCGGCATCGCCTCCTGTTGGCGGCGCGCACGGACGAGGCGGCCGCCGACGTCATCGCCCGTGCCCATCGGGACCGGGCACGGGCCGCTGCTCTCACCAAGGCCGTGCTCGACGAGGCCCGCGCGGATGCCACCGCTCCCCCGTTGTCGCCGCTGGCAGAACGAGAAGCGATGCGCCGTCGCGCGGCCCGGTTGCACGCCCAACGCGCGCACGTACTTGCGGCCCGATCGCAGGCTCGCCGGCACGCCGCGGCGGTGCGGGCGCTGCGTTATTGGATGCACCGGCGCGGCCAGGCCTCGCCGACCGGGCGCGCGGCGATAGCGGTGCGCGCCGCATTGTCCCGGCTGGGACGCCCCTATGTCTGGGGCGCGACGGGGCCCGACCGGTTCGACTGCTCCGGGCTGGTGCAGTGGTCCTATGCGCAGGCCGGAGTGCGCCTGGATCGCACTACCTACCAACAGATCAACGACGGAGTCGTGGTTCCGCGTTCGCAGGTGCAGGCCGGCGATCTCGTCTTCCCGCACGCCGGGCACGTCCAGCTGGCGATCGGCAACAATCTGGTGGTGGAAGCGCCCTATCCGGGCGCCTCCGTGCGGATCAGCCGGCTGGGCGGCGCCGTTGCGATTCGGCGTCCGACATGACGGGCGCGGGGCAGTCCGGGCCCTCGATGGAGGCCCTCCAAACGCGGCAGGCCCGGCTCGCGGACCAACACGAGACGGCCGCCGACGCGGATCGCGCCCTGACCGAGGTCTTGGCGACCGCACACTCCGCCGCGCATGACGCCCTGCGACGGCTCGATGCGATTGCCGAAGAAATCGATCGCGCCGTTTCCCACCAAGCGGACTTATCCATCGATACGCCGTTGGGGGCCAGGGAATTTCAGCGGTTCCTGCTTGCCAAGCAGCGCGATATCCTGGCGGTCGTGGCCGGTGCCCGCGACCTGGGACGCGAGAAGAAGTCCGCACTGGAGAACCTCCGGGCCCAATACGGCGAATAGCCGTCCACAGGGCGATCGCGGTGAATTGTCGGCCCGAACCGAGCTGGGTACTGTCGCGCGGCATGGAGGGGTCGTCACTCATCCCGCAGCCGGCTGCAGCGCGTTCCGCCTAGCCGATGTCGGTCCACGACGAACTACTCGCCGCGGTCGCGTCCATCCGCGACCGCACCGGTGATGCGAACGCGTGGCAGGCGGGTCTCACCCCCGACGAGGTGACGGCCGTCGTCAACCCCGCCACGGGCTCCGAGCGGCTCGAGGCGATTTTGAGCAAGATCCGCGCGCAACACCCGGACCTCTTCGGCGCCGCGGCGGCGGGCGCTCCGCCCACCGGGCCCCCGGCTCCGCCTCCCGCGGACCAGGAGCAGGGCGAAGCGGCGGATGCGATCGCTCGCGCCGAAGCAGCACTCGCACAACAGAATTCGACGAGCTCTCAGCTCGACATGCAGGTGATCACCGCAATTCTCAACGCGCACCTCAAGAGCGTCGAAGGGCGGGAGGCGCTCACTAGGCTGCAGCGAGAAACGGAGGCGGCCGTACGGTCGCGATCCGATCTGGATACCCCGGCCGGAGCGCGCGACTTCCAAAGGTTCCTCATCGGCAAACTCAGGGACATTCGCGCCGTGGTCCTCGACGCGAGTCTCGACGACACATCGAAGTCCGCGCTGATGGCCGCCTGGACGTCGCTCTATGACGTGTCGCGAAGCAAGCTCGAGGGCGGTGAGCAGCCGCGGGTCTCGTCCGACCCCGCCGACCCGCCGCCGCCGGATGACATGGATCCCGGATGGGATCCGTCGCTCGACCCGGTGGTGGCCGGCGATCCGGATCCGCCAACTCGGGATGCGCCCGGCCCGGTGCCGACGTCGGCCGCCCCGCCGCCCGTCCCCGCAGTGCCCGCCGGTTTCGGTTCGGGGCCGCTCCCCGGACTGGGCACTGCCGGCGGCCCCGGTTTGGGATTGCCGCTTCCTGCCCTGCCGGACGGCGCGAGAAGCGATCCGCCGCGACGGAAGTTGGACGACGAGGCCTCGCGGGAGCCCGGCGATCGCGACCCGAGTGACGAGCGTGACGACCCCGGCGCGAACGAGACGCAGGCCGGCGACGCCCCTCCGTCCGGCCCCACCGCCATCACCTTGCCCGACGGAGAGACCGTGACCGCAGCCAATCCGCAGCTGGCCGCGGCGATCAAGGCCGCCGTCGGCGGCGTCCCGATCGCAGATGCGTTCCGCCAGCAGGGAATCACCATTCCGCCTCCCGGCACGGCCGTCACCGACCCGGTTGATCCGCAGCGGTTGGCGCCGGGAGACATCGGCATCTTCGTCGACCGGCACGCCCTCGCGCTCAGCGCGGGTAAGGCCCTCTTGGACGGCCAGATTCAGCACATCGCCACCATGAACGGGCCGAGCTTCTTAGGCTGGGAACATCCGCCGGCGGTGGCCGCCGCCGCAGCGGCGCCGGCCACGCCCGACACACCGGCACCCACCCGGCCGGCGTCCGCGCCGGCCACCGCACAATAGGAAATCCCCGGTCCGTCCGCCGGCAGATGACAGGAGACAGCAGATGGCAGATTCGATTCGCGTGGTGCCCGCGCAGTTGCGTGACGCCGCTGCCCACCACCGGGAGACCTCGGATTACCTGCGCACCGTTCCGTCCTCGCACGCCGCGATCCAGGAGAGCCTGGATTCGCTCGGGCCGATCTTCGGTGAGCTCCGCGAGGCGGGGCGCGAACTGCTGGAACTGCGGCGGGATTGCTACGAGCAGCAGGCCGATGACCACGCCGATGTGGCCGACAAGCTGGTCGCCTCGGCGGCGATCTGGGAGGAGCACGAGCAGGACGCCGCACGGCACTTCCGGGGCATCGTCGACAGCGGTCGATGACCGACGCCAACCCCGCTTTCGACACCGTTCACCCGAGTGGGCACATCCTCGTCCGCTCCTGCCGCGGCGGATACATGCACAGCGTCGCGTTGACCGAGGAGGCGATGGAAACCGATGCCGAGACGTTGGCGCGGGGCATCCTGTTGACCGCGGACGTCTCCTGTCTCAAAGCTCTGCTGGAAGTGCGCGAAGAAATCGTCGCCGCCGGGCACACCCCGTCCGCCGAAGTCCCGACTCCCGGGGATCTCGATACAGCGATCGAGAAGTTGCTGGCCCACAAACTGCGCCGGCGGCCAGACTAGGGCTCGGACCGTTGATCCCGCCAATTCTTGAAGCTATGTACAGCGCCGTCTTACCGGAGCCAAATCTTGGCCGCACCGGGATCGGGGACGATATCGGTAGGTGGCGCTACGGGGTTGGGACCGAACAACTCTCGCGCGCGGGCCAATAACCCGCGCACTTCGTCGAGTTGCTGCTGCAGCGCAGAATCAGCCATGGCCACAACTTACCCATGCCGTGGGAGCCGCACAATTCACTGACTGGCAAGACCCCCCGGTAGTGCCGGTAGGCTTAGCCGGTGGCGATCTTCGGTCGGATAACGGCGCGCCAGCGCCTCCGGAGAGCTACCCGGGAATCACTGTCGATTCCGGCCTTCAGCTCTGCGGTCGATTGCACCCCCTGGGTGACGGGCGGCCTCTGGCCCGTCGAATTGTCGACGGTGGATCCCGAAACCGCGCCTCTTGCAACCTATTTGAGGGATGACCTGGAGCGGATTGCCAGAAGAGCCAACGATGAGGTGAAGGTCATCAGGCGGTCGGGGTTGACGGGCCCATCAAAGGAGGCAGAAGAGGCTCGGGTGATCGACGAGGGCCGCGCACAGGCGGTGCGGCGAGTCGAGTCGACGGTTCGCCAACTCGAAGCCATCAGGGCCCGGGTGGACCTCGGCGGTCGACGGCATATCGAGCTCGGTCACGAAGCGACGCAAGTCATTCCCGCGATCGGGGTCGCTGAGGCCACGGCGGCCGCGCCTCCCACGCCCGCGCCCGAGCGGCGTCGGCGGGTCGCGGAACCCGGCCGCGGTAAGACCGAGCCCACACCGGTGAGCGACCCGCCGCTCGACGCAACCCGGCTGACGCCCGCCGTCACCGATTCACCGCCCGCGGCCCCTGCGCCGCCCGAGGCGGTGGCGGAGCTGCGCCCCGAGGTCACGGATAGTGGTCGCCACCGCGCCGTCGAGCCGGTGGCGGCGGAAGATGAGCCCCCAGCACCGGAGCCCATACCGGACCGGGATTCGGACGTCGACCGCCTCAACCGATTCCTCGAATTCGTCGTGCGACAGGAGCCGCGGCTGAACTGGGCGGTCGGTGAGCGCGCCGACGGCACGACCGTCGTCGCCACCGATCTCGCGCATGGGTGGATACCGCCAGGGATTTCGCTTCCTGCGGGTGTGCGTCTCGTGGAACCCGGCAGACGCGGCGGGAAGGCACCAGAGATGATCGGCGAGACGACCCGGGTCGCGAGGTATGTGCCCGGCGATTCGCTGCGCCGCTCCGCGGGCCCGCCTGCCCTGGAGGCGTCGCTTCAACCGCGGGAGTTGCCCGAGATCGACTGCCTCGGCGGGGCCCTGCGCACGGCCACCCGCCGGCGCGAGGGGTTGCCGCGCATCGCGTACGCGATGGCGAGCACCGTCGCGGCGGGCACCCGGATCGCCGACCAGGAAGTGGACGTCTTGCGGGTGCATCTCGACACCGCCCGCTATCAGTTGCTCGCCCAGTCTCCCCACGCCGATCCCGCGCTTCTGCTCAACTGTTTGCTGTTGGCCGCCACCGAAGCCTTCGTCGTGGGAGACCTCACGTCCGCGAATTATCACCTCCAGTGGTTTCAGACCCTCGAGGCCGCGTCAGCTGCCTGAGCGATGGCTCCGCGCCGATGAATTGACGCTAGTCGAACGGGCCGACGATACTTGTCGTCGTGTCGGGGTCCGGCGGTCGCGAGCAGCTCAGCGACAAAGCCCTCGTCGAATCCGTCCTCCGCGAACTGAGCGAAGCCGCCGACAAGTGGGAAGCACTTGTCGCGCAGGCCGAGGCCGTCACCTACAGCGTCGACCTCGGGGACGTCTACGCCGTCGCCAACGCCGACGGCCGACTGCTAGAACTTGTCCTGCACCCCGGCGTGATGACCGGATACGCCCACGGGGAATTGGCCGACCGGTTGAACCTCGCGATCACCGCCCTGCGTGAGGAAGCCGAAGCCGAGCACAAGGCTATGTACGACGGTCCCCTGCACTGAGCGCGCGCGGCTCTCGTCGCGCGCGGGCGCGCTCATCGACCGGCGCCGGGAGGCCCCGCGAAGGCCTGCGCGATCTCCAGCCAACGCTGAGCATCGGGACCGCGCGCGGCGATGTCGAGCGCACTGAGCGGTCGCCGCTGCGTGACCAGGTAGCAGAAATCTTCGGCGGACCCGGTGACCCGCTGGGCGGCGTCCGGCGGCCCCCAGCTCCACACGTCCCCGCCGGGGCCGCGCAGTTCAATCCGAAACTCCTCGGCCGGCGGTGTCAGATCATTGACGAAGAACGCGTAATCGCGGGTCCGCACCCCCAGATGCGCGATCGAACGCAGACGCTCGGTGGCCGGGCGTTTGACGCCCAGGGCGTCGGCGACGTCCAGCCCATGCGCCCAGGTCTCCATCAACCGCGCCGTCGCCATGGACGCCGCGCTCATCGGCGGCCCGAACCACGGCAGTTTGCGACCGTCCGGCACCGCCAGCAACGCCTCGTGCAGCCGGCTGCGGGTGACCCGCCATTCGGCGAGCAGCTCGGCTGGCGGTAGCGCCGCCGAATCCGCCGCCCCGGCATCGACAAACCCGGCCGGGTCGGCGGCGGCGGCCTGCAGCGCCTCACCGAACCCCGCCTCGTCCGTCACCGCGGTCAAGGCCACCCGGTCGGTCCACAGGAGGTGGCCGATCTGATGGGCGATGGTCCAGCCGGTGGCGGGAGTGGGATCGGCCCATCGGTGCGCGGGAAGCGCCGCGACGAGCGCGTCGAGATCGTCGCTTTCGGCACGCAGATCGGCCACGATGGGCGCGGAACCGGCCATCACCACCTCCGAAAGTCGAGAACCAGAAACGTACTTTAACCAGTGTCTGCCGGCTGACGGCGGCCGATGACGCTGTGCATGGCAAGCCCGACGAGATATAGCAGCGAACCGACCATGAGGAAGACCGGCGCGCGCCCGTCTTCCGGAATCAAGGTCGCGGCGATAGTGATCGCGAAGATGAATGCCACCCAGAAGAGCGCGTCCTGGACCGCGAACACGTGCCCGCGAAGGGCGTCGTCGACGTCCATCTGCATCGCCGAGTCGGCGCACAGCTTGACCATTTGACCGGAGATGCCCAGCAGGAAGCCGGATACCACCATGATCGGAATGAGCAGCGTGGCGGCGGGAAGCTGAATGACCGCGGACACGGCCAACGCGCCGTTCGCGGCCGCGTAACGTCCCCACCGGCGCACCGCCAACGGCGTGAGCACGTTGGCCAGGAATGCCCCCAGCCCCGACACCGCGAAGAACAGCAGCGCGATGCCGAAGCCCCCGGTCGCGGGGGCCGCCATGTGGTGGACCAATAACAGCATGAGCAGCGAGTTGATGCCGACCACCATCCGGTGCGCGGCCAAACCGGAAAGGGTCGCGGCGACGGTCGGTCGCTGGGCCACCGTCCGTGCGCCGTGCAGCCAGCCGGTGATGACCGCGTAAATGACTGGCCCGTGGATCGCGCGCTTGGTGTTGTCGGGTCCTAGGGCGCGCGGGCGGAACCGCCAGGACAGCAGCAGCGCGATGGACACCGGAAGCGCGGTGATGAAGATGACCACCGAGGCTCCCCCGTCGCCAGCGCCGACGATGAACCGCGGGACGAGCATGAAGTTGGCCCCCAGGAAGGCGCCGACCGCGCCCGACGCCGTGGCGACCGAGTTCATCGTCACCACCTGTTCGCGCGGAACCACATGCGGCAGCGACGCCGACAGACCCGACGCGACGAATCGCGCCAACCCGTTGGCGATCAACGCCGCGAACAGCAGCGGCATGTCACCGGCGCGCAGCGCCAGGATGGTGCCGATGACCGCGATGAGGATCAGCCGCCCCACGTTGGCGCCGACGAGCACGAGCCGCCGATCCCAACGATCCATCAGCGCACCGGCGAACGGGCCCAGAAGCGAGTATGGCAAGAAAAGCACCGTAAACGCCCGCGCAATGGACGTGGCGTCCGCGGCTCGGTCCGGGTTGAAGAGCAACGCGCCGGCCAGGCCGGCCTGGAAGAGGCCGTCGCCGAACTGACTCGCCATGCGCACCTGGAGCAATCGCCAGAAGTCCGGCAAACCGCGCACGGACCGCCAGAGGTCCGCGGCTGCGCCCGAGTTCATCCGGGGTTGAATCACAGAACCGACTTCCAGGATTGGGGGTAGGCGCGCTGAGCCCGCGGTCGAGGTCGACGCCGCCCGTCCACAGTACAAATATTCGCGGGCTATGCTCGATTGCCCCGGGGCGACGGCGCGGAGGTGCGATGATGGTGTGGTGCCGCCGCCGGAGGATCCAGAGGACTACGTCGCACCCGCCGCGCAGCGGGTGCGTGCGGGAACGTTGCTGATTGCCAACACCGATTTGCTCGAGCCGACGTTCCGGCGCAGCGTCATCTACATCGTCGAGCACAACGACGGCGGCACGTTGGGTGTCGTGCTCAACCGGGCCAGCGAGACTGCGGTGTACAACGTGCTGCCGCAGTGGGCAAAACTGACGGCCAAGCCGAAGACGATGTTCATCGGGGGGCCGGTCAAGCGCGACGCGGCACTGTGTCTGGCGACGTTGCGGGTCGGCGCGGATCCACAGGAGGTGCCGGGGCTGCGGCATGTTTCCGGGCGGGTGGTCATGGTCGATCTGGACGCCGACCCCGATGCCATCGCGCCGCTGGTCGAGGGAGTGCGCATCTTTGCGGGATACTCCGGCTGGACCATCGGCCAGCTGGAGGGAGAGATCGAGCGCGACGATTGGATCGTGTTGTCCGCGTTGCCTTCTGACGTCTTGGTCGGTCCGAGATCCGACCTCTGGAGTCAGGTGCTGCGCCGCCAGCCGCTACCGCTTTCGATGCTGGCGACCCACCCGATCGACGTCAGCCGGAACTAGGAATCAGCTGCAGACCCGGGTGCAGCCCACGCATTGGCCGCCGCAACTGGGTGGTTCAGCCGCTTCCCGCTGGACCGCGAAGCGCGCGGTCTGATAGGAACCGGCGGCCAAGGTGCCTAACGAGCCGGCCACGCAGACGATCAGCACCACCAGAGCGGTCTTCGGGGACGCGGCCAGCGCCACCACGCCGCCGGCGGCCAGCATCACCGCTGCCGCGAATTGTGCGGGCGCCATCGCACGCAGCGCCAGCTGCGTCCGGTTATGTGAGAGCGACCACGTCCCAAACCCGGCGGAGGCCACCGCTGCACACACACATAGCACGCCCGCAATCAGCATGCGCCCACAATACGAGCCCGCCCACCGCTTCGCTCGGCTGGCTCCGGGGGTTTCGCGTGCCGCCGCTCAGTGCTGGAGAAACGAAAAGTTCGGGAGCGGGGGCAGGCCGGGCACCATCGCCAAAAGGTTGGGCTGCGGCGCCGCCGGCTGGACGGGCACCGGTGCTGCCGCCGGCAGGCTGACCGGGGACGCAGCCGGCACTGGCGCGATCGGTGCCCGCGCCGGAGCCTGCGCGGGGAGTCCGACCGCGGTTGCCGCGGGAGCCTGGGCGGGCGCGGGTGCGGTCACAACGGGTGCGGGAGCGGCACCACCGGGCGCGGTGATCCGGAAGCCGTTGACGATCGCGTCGGTGGCCGGCGCGTCGGCGACGGCGACGGCACGGTCGGTCGTCACCGACATCGACACCAGGTACTTGTCGCGCCCGGATGACGCGATGACGTGGCGGCGCGAGGTGTTGAGCGTCATGTCCCCATCGCGGCACGTACCCTCGATCACCGACGACGGGAAGCCGCCGAAATCCGCCACCGACGCGTTGGTGGTCTGCCATGCCGGCAGCTTCTGGCTGTCGACGAAGCCGTGGGTGATCGCCTCCTTGGGATCGAAATTGCCCACCAGCTTGTACACAACGATCTGCGCGTTCGAACTGTAGATGCTGCTGCCCTGCCGGTCGGCGATCACCGCGAACGCGTCCGGCACGTTGGGGTCTGGCACCTGGGTCCAGCGAGGAGGCACCGGCAGCGTGATGTCGAGCGCATTGAATCCCTGCGGCTTCTGCGCCTCGAGCTTGACGCCCTTCGACTGCAGGAATTCACGAAGCGTCCCGGCGGTCGCCGGGGTGACGGCCGGCGGTCCCGAAGGCCCGGGGGGAGCTGCGGCAGTCCCGGCCGCACCGGGGGCCGTGGCAAGGACGGGCGGGGCGAACGGGTTGGCCGCCGGAGGGGCGGCGAGGAGCCTATTGGGAACTTGCCCGGGAACGGCGGCGACGTTCTGCGGGGCCGGCATGGCGGGGGGTGCGGGCACCGGTGGTGCCGGCATCACGGGGTCGGCCGATGCGGTGGCACCGGCGAGGACCGTGACACCGATTGCGCCAGCGGCGAGACCTCCTGCGAATACCCGTAAAGCGCGGGCGGTCTGAATCATCTCCGTCGGTCCTTCCAGTTGCCGGGGGTACCAGCACCCATGGTTAGAGGCCGACTGTAACCAGTGGTCAAAGGGGGTGAACAGGCCCGAAATCGAGCTGGGATGAACCCCTGATCCGTGCGCGACGGAACCGATATCAACCTGTGGCCGGCGGCCCCGTCGTGTCGGCCCTTATACCCTGTTCAGGTGACCGACTCCCCGACCACCGCGCCCGAGAGCAGCCCCGACGCCCAGACGGATGCCGATGCGCCGACGTATCGCTACGCGGCGTCCCTGGCGGGCCGCATCGAAAGCGCCTGGCAGGAGAACTGGGCGAAGCTCGGGACGTTCAACGTGCCGAACCCGGTCGGCGACCTGGCACCGCCTGACGGGACCCCGGTGCCCGCGGACAAGCTGTTCGTGCAGGACATGTTTCCCTACCCGTCGGGCGACGGATTGCATGTCGGCCACCCGCTGGGCTACATCGCCACCGACGTGTACGCCCGCTATTTCCGCATGACCGGTCACAACGTCCTGCACGCGTTGGGTTTTGATGCCTTCGGGCTGCCCGCCGAACAATACGCGGTCCAGACCGGCACGCACCCACGGACCAGGACCGAGGCCAACGTGGTCAATTTTCGGCGGCAACTGGGACGCCTGGGTCTTGGCCACGACAGCCGGCGCAGCTTCTCCACCACCGACGTCGACTTCTACAAGTGGACGCAGTGGATCTTCCTGCAGATCTACAACGCCTGGTTCGACACCGCGGCCAAGAAGGCGCGTCCGATCGCCGAGCTGGTGGCCGAATTCGACTCCGGCGAGCGCCGTCTCGACGACGGACGCGACTGGGCCGGGCTTTCGGCGGGGGAGCGGGCCGACGTGGTCGACGGCTTCCGGCTGGTCTACCGGGCGGACTCGATGGTGAACTGGTGCCCCGGGCTGGGAACGGTGCTGGCCAACGAAGAGGTCACCTCCGACGGGCGCAGTGACCGCGGCAACTTCCCGGTGTTCCGGAAACGTTTGCGGCAGTGGATGATGCGCATCACGGCCTACGCCGACCGCCTCCTCGACGATTTGGACGTGCTGGACTGGCCCGACCAGGTGAAGACCATGCAGCGCAACTGGATCGGCCGTTCCACGGGCGTGCAGGCGCTGTTCGCGGCGACCGGGAACCGTTTCGACGGGGACGTCGAGGTGTTCACCACGCGGCCCGACACGCTGTTCGGCGCGACGTACCTGGTGCTGGCGCCCGAGCACGAGCTGGTCGACGGTCTGGTGGCGGACGTGTGGCCGGAGGGCACCGATCCGCGCTGGACGTACGGCGCGGCCACGCCGGGGGAGGCGGTCGCGGCCTACCGCCGGGCGATCGCCGCGAAGTCGGACCTCGAGCGTCAGGAGAGCAAGGACAAGACGGGGGTCTTCCTGGGTAACTACGCGACCAACCCCGCCAACGGTGAGCGGGTGCCGGTCTTCATCGCGGACTATGTGTTGGCCGGTTACGGCACCGGTGCGATCATGGCGGTCCCCGGCCACGACCAGCGGGACTGGGATTTCGCCCGTGAGTTCGGCCTGCCGGTAGTGGAAGTCATTGCAGGGGGCGATGTTTCGGACTCCGCGCATACCGGTGACGGTGTTCTTGTCAACTCCGGATACCTCGACGGAATGGATGTGGCATCGGCCAAGGCCGCCATCACCGAGCGCCTGGAGGCTGACGGTCGCGGCCGGGCGCGCATCGAATTCAAGTTGCGGGACTGGCTTTTCGCCCGCCAGCGATATTGGGGCGAGCCGTTCCCGATCGTCTACGGCGAGGACGGGCGCGCGCACGCGCTCGATGAGGCCGCATTGCCGGTCGAGTTGCCCGACGTGCCGGACTACTCACCGGTGCTCTTCGATCCCGACGACGCCGACAGCGAGCCATCGCCACCGCTGGCCAAGGCCACCGATTGGGTGCACGTGGAGCTGGATCTGGGCGACGGGTTGAAGCCCTATGCCCGCGATACGAACGTGATGCCGCAATGGGCGGGCAGCTCCTGGTACGAGCTGCGGTATACCGACCCGCACAACTCGGAACGGTTCTGCGCCAAGGAGAACGAAGCGTACTGGATGGGTCCGCGGCCGGCCGAGCACGGTCCGCGCGATCCCGGTGGCGTCGACCTCTATGTCGGTGGGGCCGAGCACGCCGTTCTGCACCTGCTGTACGCGCGGTTCTGGCACAAGGTCCTTTACGATCTGGGCCACGTCAGTTCTCGCGAGCCGTACCGCAGGCTGATCAACCAGGGTTACATACAGGCCTTCGCCTACACCGACGCCCGAGGTTCCTACGTGCCTGCCGACCAAGTGGTCGAACGTGGCGACCGCTTCTTCTATCCCGCCGCCGACGGCGACATCGAGGTGTTCCAGGAGTTCGGGAAGATTGGCAAGAGCCTGAAGAATTCGATATCGCCGGACGAGATCTGCGACGAATACGGCGCGGACACGCTGCGCGTGTACGAGATGTCGATGGGCCCGCTCGAAGCATCCCGGCCGTGGGCCACCAAGGACGTCGTGGGAGCCCACCGCTTCCTGCAGCGGGTGTGGCGGCTGGTTGTCGATGAGCAGACCGGCGACATCAGGGTGGCCGACGGGGAGGAGCTGGGTGCGGCCACCTTGCGGGCGCTGCACCGCACCATCGCCGGTGTCACGGAAGACTATGTCGCGCTGCGCAACAACACCGCGACCGCCAAGCTGATCGAATACACCAATTTCCTCACCAAGGAGCACCGCGAAGCGATGCCCCGCGCGGCGGTCGAGCCGTTGGTATTGATGCTGGCGCCGCTGGCCCCGCATCTGGCGGAAGAACTGTGGTTCCGCCTCGGTCACCCCAGGTCATTGGCGCACGGCCCGTTCCCGGTCGCGGATCCCGCCTACCTTGTCGACGACACCGTCGAGTATCCGGTGCAGGTCAACGGCAAGGTGCGCGGCCGCGTGGTGGTCGCCGCCGACGCCGACCAGGAGACGCTGAAAGCCACGGCACTTGCCGACGAGAAGGTCCAGGGATTCCTGGCCGGAGCGACGCCGCGCAAGGTGATCGTGGTGCCCGGCCGGCTGGTCAACCTCGTGGTCTGACGCTTTTGGTTCACTGGGCGGGCCGCAGCACCACCTCGTGGACATGCCCGTCGCGCGGCGCGGTCACCGCGTAGGTGACGGCCCCGGCCACCGTCTCGGGCCGCAGGATTTTTGCGGGGTCGTACTGGCCGCCTTCGAACGCGACCAGCTCGCGCTGCATGTCGCTGTCGGTACGGCCCGGATAGACCGTGGTCACCCGCAGCTCTGGTTCGTCCTCGCGCAGGGAATCGGCGAAGGCGCGCAGCGCGAACTTGCTGGCGGCATACGAGGCCATACCGGGCGAGACCTTGCGGCCCGCGCCGGAGTTGATGAACACCACATGGCCCCGGGCCCGGCGCAGCGCGGGTAACAGCGTCAGCGTAAGTTCGACGGCGCCAAAGACGTTGACGGCGAAGGTGGCTCGCCACTGGTCGATGCTCGATTCGGCGACATGGCCAGGGATCGACACCCCCGCGTTGTGCACCAACACGTCGAGTTCGTCCACGATCTCGCAGGCCGTCTCGATGTCGTCGCCGTCGGTCAGGTCCAGCGGGAAGGTGGTGGCGCCAAGGCGCTCGGCGACGGCGTCGAGTCGTTCAGAGGGCCGACCGGCCAGCAGCAGGGTGTGCGTGGGGGCCAGCGCCGCGGCGATGGCCGAACCGATACCGCCGCCGGCGCCGGTGATGAGTGCAGTGGGCATGCCCGAAGCCTACGTGCGGTACCAATCCGGTTGGCGGCTAGGCGCTTTCATTGCAGATGGGCGGGTCACCGACGGGCCCCGGAGTCGGCTCGCGAGAAGCGAGCCGTTCCAGTGGTACCAGCGCCTCTTTGAGCGTCTCCACGTCGGACGCGGGAAGTTGGCTGAGCATGGCCGCCAGGGCGGCGCGGCGGCTCGCCAGCGATTCGCCGTGCACGGCACGGCCCCGCGGCGTGATGTCGACCAGCACCGCGCGCAGGTCGGACGGGTCGCGCGAGCGCTTCACCAGGCCGATCTTCTCCAGTCGGCGAATGGCCACGGTGGTGGTCGGGGTGCGCACCCGTTCGTGCGCCGCGAGGTCCGTCATCCGGATGGGACCCTGGTCGAGCAGGGTGACCAGAATCGACAGCTGAGCCAGCGTCAGATCTCCGGCGGCGGCCCCCGTGGGATCGCCCCGCCGCAGGATCGAAGCCAACTTGAACAGCGCGCCGTACAAGCCTTCCGCAAGCTCGGTGACGTCGCCCGAGGCCGATTCGCTGTCCGCCATAAACGGGCAGTCTAACCGGATATGTACCGGGTACAAGGTAGCTATCGACAGACTCGCTGCGGTCAAAGCACCCGCGACAGAAACCGCTGCAGGCGTTCGGTCTGCGGGTGGTCGAATATCCGCTCCGGGGGCCCGGATTCCACGACCTTGCCGTGGTCCATGAAGACGACCGTGTCGGATGCCGACCGGGCAAAACCCATTTCGTGCGTGACGACGAGCATTGTCATACCGCCCGCGCCGAGGTCGGCGATGAGTTGCAGAATCCCCTTCACCATCTCCGGATCCAGCGCCGAGGTCGCCTCGTCGAAGAACATCACCTGCGGCGCCATGGCGAGAGCGCGGGCGATCGCGACCCGCTGCTGTTGGCCGCCGGACAGCGTGCCGGGTCGGGCACCGGCCTTGTGTTTCAGGCCAACTCGGTCGAGTTGCGCGAGCGCGAGGTCGCGCGCTTCGTCGGCCGCCAGGCGCCGCAGCTTGCGCGGCGCCATGGCCACGTTCTTGAGCACGCTGAGATGTGGGAACAGGTTGAAATGCTGGAAGACCATGCCGATCCGCTGGCGGAGCTCCGCGGGATCGTCACGCAACACCGACCGGCCGTCCAGCAGGATGTCTCCGCTGTCCGGCTCGTTGAGTCGATTCAGGGTGCGCAGGAGTGTCGACTTGCCCGAACCCGAAGGGCCGATGATTGCGACGGTGCTGCCCGCCGGCACCTCGAGGTCGACCCCGCGCAGCACCTTGTTGCCGCCCAAGGTTTGGTGAATATCGCTGGCGTCCAGCGACACTGGGGCGCGCCAGGTAGTGGCGGCTGTCACGTGATCTCCTGACCGAAAGTGGGGGCGAGCATGTCGGCGCGCTCCGCGGGCTCGGTAGTGCCCGGCCCGCGCCGAAGCCGGGCATCGATGTAGTTCACGAAATGTGTTAACGGGATGGTCAATATCAGATAGAACAGTCCGGCGGCGACCAGAGGCGACAGGCTGCCGGTCTGTGCATTGAGGTCGCGCCCTACCTGAAACAGCTCTCGCTGGTCGGCGATCAAACCCAGAAAGTAGACCAACGCGGACGCCTTCAACAGCCCGATGAACTGGTTGACCAGTGCCGGAAGGACGCGTCGAATTCCCTGTGGCACCACCACCAGGCGCATCGCGGCCGTGTAGCTGAACCCCAGTGCTCGGGCAGCCTCCAGTTGTCCGGGGTCGACGCTTTGTATTCCGGAGCGCAGGATTTCGCCGATGTAAGCCGCGGCCATCAGCCCCAACGCGGCTATTCCGAGAGGGTAGGGATTCTTGTTGGTCAGCCCACCCACCAGCGGCCCCACGCCCATGCCGATGATCAGGATGATCACCACCTCGGGCAGGCCGCGGAAGATGTCGGTGTATATCCGAGCCGGCCAGCGCAGCCACCGCGAGTGCGAAATGCCGGCGATGGCAAGGACCATCCCGAGCGCCAAGCCGATGACGATGGCGCAGTTCGTGAGTATCAACGTGTTCGGCAGGCCGGTGGTCAACAGGATCGGTACCGCCTGTCGATACATGTCCCAGTCGAAGAACGAATCGCGTAACTGGGCCAGGGCGGACCTCGGCGCGGGCGGTCCGACCGGCTTGCGATGCTGGCTTGCGACGATCGCAGCGAAGTCCGGCAAAGTCGGCGCCGGCACGGCCTTGGAACCCGGTTTCCACCCGGGGGGCAGCGTCCGCGGCACCCACTGCGAATACAGGTCGGCCCACGTTCCGTCGGCGATGACGGCGTCGAGCCCGGAGTTGAGGGCATCGACCAGGGCCCGGTTGTCGGGAGCGACCGCGTAGGCCACGAAATTGCCCGCGCTGAAGGTGTTCGCAACGACCACCGCGGGATCGTTGGGCCGGATGATGGTGGCGGCGAGGGTTCCGGGCGCCACCCACGCATCGATCTGGCGGGTCTTGAGGTTCGCGTAGAGGGTGGCGAAGCCGGGGTACTTCACCGGCTGCAGGTGCAGCGTGTCGACGACGTAGGACTCCTCGACGGTCCCTTGCACCACGCCGATGCGTTGGTCGGGGGCCAGGTCACTGAACTTGTGGATCGCTGAGCCGGGCGGCACCACGAGCGAGTAGAAGCCGAAGTCGTATCCGTTGGTGAACGCGACGGTGCGCCGGCGCTTGTCGGTCGCCTTCACCGACGCCGAGCCCACGTCGAAGCGGCGGGACGCGACTTGGGCTAGCAGCGCGGAGAAGTCGGTGCTCACGAAGCGGACCCGGAGGCCGAGCTTGTGCGCGATCGCCCGCAGCAGCTGGTTGTCGAAACCACTGAATTCGCCGGTGGGATTGATGCAGATGTCGGGCGGGGCATCCGAGAGCGTTCCCACGGTCAAGGCGCCCCGTGTGCCCAGGCCGAGCGCGTCGACGTTGACCGCACCGATTGGCTCGACGGTCGCGGTGGTGTGGTCGTCCTCGCCGCCCCTGGCATCGCTTTCGGTCAGGTCCTTGGGCAAGACGACCGCACTGGCCAATCCGCCCGGAGCGCATTGATTCGTGTCGGCGGCCGCGGGTGCGGCGAGCATGCCGCCCACCATGAGGATGGTCGCGGTCAGTCCCAGCAGCCTGCCGCGGCGCTCGGCGCGCCGGCCCACGCGAAATTCCATTGGTGCCACCGTATCGACCGGCCGGCGGCTTGGCCCGCGAAAGCGTGCTTAGAGCGCCAGCGACGGCTCGGTGCGCACCACCTCGGTATCGGTGCGTACCTCCAGCGGGGCGGAGACGACGCGGCTCGCGTCGTCCGGCGCGGTGAACACCCGGCGCCGGAACAGTTCGCTGAGCATGGTCTGGGCCATCAGATAGGAGCGCCCGACGCACGCGCCCCGCGCGGCTTCGGGATCATGCCGATGGATCGCGGCCGTCTCGTCCTCGTAGAACGGCAGGATGTCGTCGCGGCTGCCCTGGTAGGTCATCCAGAAGACGCGCGGGATCAGGTTTTGCGAGGCGCGGATCATCGCGTGCAGGCGCGGTCCCGCGTATTCCTCGTTCAGCGTGCGCTGATATTCCGCCGCGGCCTCCGAGAAGGTGCGGGAATCCTTTGCGCTGCGCAGCGCGCGCATGAGCGCATCCAGTTGACCGAGGATGCGAGGGGTCGGGCTGGTCGCCGCGCGCGCCGCCGCGATGCCGTTGAGCATGCCGTCCAGCTCGTGATGTTCGAGGACGGTGGCCTCGTCGAAGCGCTCGACGAACGCACCCCGGTGGTAGCGCGTGGACACGATGCCGTCGTGCTCGAGCTGAACCAGCGCCTCTTGGATCGGGACGCGGCTAACTCCCAGGCCGACGGCGATCTCGTTGCGGTCGACGCGATCACCGCTGCGCAGCTTCCCGGTCAACACCAGATGGAGGATGTGCGAAACTACCAGGTCCTTCTCTTTGACCCCGTATTTCTTCGGCATTTGCTTGTCTCAAGCCTCTTCCCACCAGCGGCGGCCAGCTGGCGTTGTGAAGTTTCTCATGGCTTGGCGCGTGCTCATAGGTGTTTGGCCGATGAAACCGCGGTGAACGCGGTCCATCGGGATTACTGGCTATCGCGCCACTTGCACAGCGTTTCCGCGGCGGTCAGGTCGTACCCGGGGCCGTCGCACGCGACGGTCAACAAGGTGACCCCGAGACCGACGAGGGCTTGGGCGTTGGCGACCAGCCCGCCGTCGTCCTCAACCGCTGCCGAGTGTTCGATGGCGGCGGGATTGCGCCCGACGTCGGAGCAGTGCCGTTGCAGAACTTCCGACTTGGCCGGGTACTCGTCTGGCGACGCGAAGCTGTGCCAGATGTCGGCGTGCCGGGCGACCAACCGCAGCGTCTTGCGCTCGCCGCCGCCGCCGATCAGCACCGGAATGTCGCGGGTCGGCGCGGGATTCAGCTTGGCCAGCCGGGACTCGATCCGGGGAAGTGCTGCCGCAAGGTCGTCGAGTCGGCTACTTGCGGTGCCGAAGTCATAGCCGTACTCGTCGTAGTCCCTCTGCTTCCAGCCCGATCCGATGCCCAGCACGAGGCGGCCGCCCGAGATGTGGTCGACAGTGCGGGCCATGTCGGCCAGCAGCTCCGGGTTGCGGTAGGAGTTGCAGGTCACCAGGGCGCCGATCTCGATGCGCGACGTCTGCTCGGCCCAGGCCGCGAGCATCGTCCAGCACTCGAAGTGCGCACCGTCTGTATCGCCGTACAGCGGGAAGAAGTGGTCCCAGTTGAAGGCGATGTTCACGCCGATGTCCTCGCAGCGGTGGACGGCGTCGCGGATCTGCCGGTACTCGGGTGCGTGCTGAGGCTGCAGTTGCACCCCGATCCGGACGGGTCGGGCGGGGAGGCCGGAAGTCATACGACCACCGTAGGCTCAGCGCGCGTCGAGCACCTCGCGCAGCAGACCGATCAGCGCCCGCGGCTGGTCGCTCTGCACCGAGTGTCCCGCGCCGTCGACGACATGGGCGCGCCGGAAATGCCTTGCGCGCCTGCTGAGTTCGGCGGCGTCCTCGTCGGTGACAAAGCCGGAATTGCCGCCGCGCACCAGAGTGACGGGCGCCGACAACGCGTCGACGTCGTCCCATAGGCCGGTGAAGTCCGGGAAGGTGCGGATGGCGTCGTAGCGCCACGTCCAGTTGCCGTTGTCCAGCCGGCGCGAGTTGTGAAACACGCCCCGGCGCAGCGCCTTGACCTCGCGGTTGGGCGCCGCGGCGACGGTCAGGTCCAGCATGGCCTGGAAGCTTTCGAATTCGCGCTCACCGTGCATCAACGCGACGGTGCCCTGCTGCTCTTTGGTCATTTCCGAGTGCCGTTGCAGCGCCGAGGGGGTGACGTCGATGAGGACGAGCTCGTTCACCAGCTGGGGCGCCGCGGCGCCCAGGCGGATGGCGGTCAGCCCGCCCAGCGACATGCCGACCACGAGTTCGGCGTGGGGCGCGTGTTCGCGCAGGGCGGGCAACACCGCCTCGGCGTTGAGCCGGGGCGAATAGTCGCCGTCCTCGCGCCATGCCGAGTGGCCGTGGCCCGGCAGGTCGACGGCCAGGGCGGGTTCGCCGAGGCCGACGATCACCGTGTCCCAGGTGTGGGCGTTCTGGCCACCGCCGTGCAGGAAGACGATCCTCGGGGGAGTGGTGCCCCAGCGCAGCGCGCTGATGCGGCTCTCGTTCGCGCCCGCTTCGACCCTTGCCACGCTTGGCAGTGGGCCCGTGGCCCCGGCCTGTTCGGCGTTTTCCGGGAGCAGCGAGAACTCGGACAACCCGGTCAGTTCGTCTTCGGACATCTCGGTCACGATCTCTGACCCTACGAACCGGGCCCGGGCCCGGGAAAGGGCCGGTCCGGTTTCGAGACATCCCAGAAACGAATGTGCGGCGAGATCGCACTGGCGACCCCACCGCACATTCGGTGAAGGCGGAACTACCCCTCGATGATGAACTCTTCCAGCTGAGCGCGCGCGACATCGTCGGGCAGCTGTTGCGGCGGGCTCTTCATCAGGTAGGCCGACGCCGGGATCACCGGGCCGCCTATGCCGCGGTCCTTGGCGATCTTGGCCGCGCGGACCGCGTCGATGATGACGCCCGCCGAGTTCGGCGAGTCCCACACCTCGAGCTTGTATTCCAGGTTGAGCGGGACGTCGCCGAAGGCGCGGCCCTCCAGGCGCACGTACGCCCACTTGCGGTCGTCGAGCCAGCCCACGTGGTCGGACGGCCCGATGTGGACGTCCTTGGTCTTGAACTCGCGCTGCAGGTTGCTCGTGACGGCTTGAGTCTTGGAGATCTTCTTGGATTCGAGGCGCTCGCGCTCGAGCATGTTGAGGAAGTCCATGTTGCCGCCCACGTTGAGTTGCATGGTGCGGTCGAGCTGCACGCCGCGGTCCTCGAAGAGCTTGGCCATCACCCGGTGGGTGATGGTCGCGCCGACCTGGCTCTTGATGTCGTCGCCGACGATCGGCACACCCGCGTCGGCGAACTTCTTGGCCCACACCGGGTCCGACGCGATGAACACGGGCAGCGCGTTGACGAACGCGACGCCGGCGTCGATGGCGCATTGGGCGTAGAACTTGTCGGCCTCTTCCGAACCGACGGGAAGGTAAGACACCAGCACGTCGACCTTGGCGTCCTTGAGCGCCTTGACCACGTCGACGGCCTCGGCGTCGGACACCTCGATGGTGTCGGCGTAGTACTTGCCGATGCCGTCCAGGGTCGGGCCGCGCTGCACCACCACGTCGGTTGGCGGCACGTCGGCGATCTTGATCGTGTTGTTCTCCGACGCGAAGATCGCCTCGGAGAGGTCGAAGCCGACCTTCTTGGCGTCCACGTCGAAGGCCGCCACGAACTTGACGTCCCGGACGTGGTACTGGCCGAACTTCACGTGCATCAGCCCGGGCACGGTGCTGTTATGGTCCGCGTCTTGGTAATACTGCACGCCCTGAACCAGCGATGACGCGCAGTTCCCGACGCCGACGATGGCGACTCGAACCTCCGTCTGCGCCTCTTCCGCCTTCGGCGGCTGCTGCTCACTCATAGGGCGTTCTCCTAACTTCATAACCTCTAGTCCCCCGGTTCGGGCTGTCGATCGTTCTGTGCTGGTGTTTCGTGCCTATTCGGAGAGGCCCGGCATGGCGCGCTCCGCGGCGATGAGCTCGTTGAGCCACTTGACTTCGCGCTCACTGGACTCGAGCCCAAGCTGATGCAGTTGGCGGGTGTAGCGGTCGAACGAACTGCTGGCCCGCGCCACCGCCTCGCGCAGGCCCTCACGCCGTTCCTCGACCTGTCGGCGGCGACCTTCCAGGATCCGCATCCGCGCCTCGGCCGGAGTCCGGTTGAAGAAGGCCAGGTGCACCCCGAAGCCGTCGTCGGTGTAGTTGTGCGGGCCGGTGTCGGCCACCAACTCGGTGAAGCGCCTCCGACCCTCGTCGGTGAGCTGGTAGACCCGACGGGCCCGACGGACCGGCGTGCCGGCCGGGGCGGCGTCCTCGGCGATCAGGCCATCCGCCTGCATCCGCCGCAGCGCCGGGTACAGCGAACCGTACGAGAACGCCCGGAACGCCCCCAGCAGGCCGGTCAGCCGCTTACGCAGCTCGTAGCCATGCATTGGCGACTCGATGAGGAGACCCAGGATGGCGAGCTCGAGCATCGACTCACCCCCTTTGCATGGTTGTTACGACGGCCCGACGCCTCGCGCAATCGTATCGTTTCGATATATTCGCCACAACACTACCGCGCGTTGGTGCGACATTAGTCACCGCGTTGCCTGCGGTTCAACCCGAGATTAGGGCAGGTTGACGCGCTTGATCGTGCCGTCACCTGCGAAGACGATGAATCCACCGCCGTAGTCACTGGAGACGTACACCGAAAGCGACAATGTGTCCGGTGCGGTCGGGTGCGTTGCCGGCTCGATCACCAGATAGGTGGTCTTGACGTCGGACGGCTTCATGTGCAGCGTTTCGGGGGCACCGCGCATGATCCCGACCGTCGCGGTGATGTCGAACCTGCCGAGGTCGACGGGCACCGGCCCGTCGGCGGAGCTCTTGGCGGAACTGGTGGGGTCGCCCCACCCGCCTCGGTAGTCGTAGGCCAGTACGCGCCGGTCGTCGGAGGGATCCGGGCGGTCGAGCACGGCATACGTCGGGTAGACCACCAGCCGGTAACCGATGGTGTCGCCGAATCTCTTGCGGGTTTGTTCCATGAGGCCGGTGAGCCCACCCACCGAGTGGAGTTGGGTGGGTGGGGTCAGCACCACCGGGCCCACCCCATCGGGTTTGGCGCCGGGATCGGTGGTGAAGTCCAGCGGTGACGCGGTGTTGCCGTACAGGCCCCAGCCAATGCCCATGCCCAGCAGCCCGGAGACCACGAACGCGATCGCCAGGAGCACCCAACCGTTGGGCGTGGCCGGCCGGCGCCACCGCGCGACGGGCGGCGGCTGAAGCACGGCGCTCCCGGATTGCAGGTCCGACACCAGGGCCCGCAGGTCGCCGAGAGTTACGGCGCTGGTGGCCGTGCTGACCCGCTCTTGATGCTCCGCCATGGACAGCTCGCCGTCGTTGAGGGCGTCGTCGAGGGTCTTGCAGGTTTCTTGCCGATCGCTGTCTTTGGCGCGGGTCGACGACGTCGCCCCACCGGTGAGCGCCGTCGTTGCGGTTTTCCAGCTCGCCCCGAGCCCTTTCGCCACGCGACGATCGTAGAAGTCCACCGGCGTTCCGCACAGTCAACGACGGCGCGGCCGGTGACACCGTTGGTTGCGTATCAGCGTCGCGGGTGGCGACGTACTCTGGTCAACGTGCGACTGCAGCGACAGGTGGTGGACTACGCGCTTCGGCGCCGTTCCCTGCTGGCCGAGGTCTACTCGGGCCGCACCGGTGTGTCCGAGGTGTGTGACGCCAACCCCTACCTGCTGCGCGCGGCTAAGTTCCACGGCAAGACCAGCAAGGTGATGTGCCCGATCTGCCGCAAGGAGCAGCTCACGCTGGTGTCGTGGGTCTTCGGCGAGCACCTGGGCCCGGTGTCGGGCTCGGCGCGGACCGCTGAAGAGCTGGTGTTGCTGGCCACCCGTTTCGATGAGTTTGCCGTCCACGTCGTGGAGGTCTGCCGGACCTGCAGCTGGAACCATCTGGTCAAGTCGTATGTCCTCGGCGCGATACGCCCCCCGAAGGGCACGCGAACCCGAACGGCGCGCAACGGCGCCCGTACGGCCATTGAGTAGCGAAAACCGCCACGACCAGTCGCCGGGTGACCCGCATACGTCAGCGACTGAGCGGGTGGGCAAGCACGAGGCTTTCGACGGCCCGGACCGTCGTGGCGTGCCGCCGACACGGGGCCATCGGCGGGGCGTTCCCCCCGACGACCGGTTGACCATGGTCCTGCCGCCCGTCGTCGACGATCGGGCGCCGCGGCGGTCCGACCCCATCGAGGAGGTCCGGGCCGCGCTGGAGGGGGCCCCGACGGGCCCGGTGCAGCGCGACGCGATCGAGGAGGTCAAGGCCGCGCTGGACGGGCGTGCGACGGCTTCACCCCGCCGCGACCGGTTGTTCACGGGTGACCGGCCGCCGGCGGGGCCCCGGCCGCCGGGCCAGTCGGGACACCGGGCCGCCGGTCGCGGGGTCGACTGGAGTTGGACGCACCAGATCAACTGGCTGTGGGTGCGGCGGGCGGCTTACCTGACCGCCGCGATGCTGGTGCTGCTCCCGCTCGTCACTTTCGGGATGGCGTATTTCATCGTCGACGTGCCCAAGCCGGGTAACATCCGGACCAACCAGGTGTCGACGATCCTGGCCAGTGACGGCTCCGAGATCGCGAAGATCATTCCGCCCGAAGGCAACCGGGTCGACGTGAACCTCAGCCAGGTGCCCGTTCACGTTCGCCAGGCGGTGATCGCCGCCGAAGACCGCAACTTCTACACCAACCCGGGCTTCTCCTTCACCGGCTTTGCGCGCGCGGTGAGCAACGACCTGTTCGGCGGTGACCTGCAGGGCGGTTCGACGATCACCCAGCAGTACGTGAAGAACGCGCTTGTCGGTTCGGCCCAGCACGGGGTCAGGGGCCTGGTGCGCAAGGCCAAGGAACTCGTCATCGCCACCAAGATGTCGGGGGAGTGGTCAAAAGACGATGTGCTGCAGGCCTATCTGAACATCATCTATTTCGGCCGGGGCGCCTACGGAATCTCGGCCGCCGCCAAGGCGTACTTCGACAAGCCCGTCGACCAGCTCACCGTGTCCGAGGGAGCGCTGCTGGCCGCCCTGATCCGGCGGCCGTCCTCGCTGGATCCTGCGGTCGACCCCAAGGGCGCCGCGGACCGCTGGAACTGGGTGCTCGACGGCATGGTGGAGACGAAGGCGCTGTCGCCGAGTGATCGCGCCGCCCAGGTGTTTCCGGCGACCGTGCCGCCCGATGTGGCGCGCGAACAGAACCAGACCAGCGGTCCCAACGGTCTGATCGAGCGCCAGGTGACCAAAGAACTCATGGAGCTGTTCAACATCGACGAGCAGACGTTGAACACCCAGGGCCTGCAAGTCACCACCACGATCGATCCGAAGGCGCAGCAGGCCGCCGAGAAGGCGGTGTCGAAGTATCTCGACGGGCAGGACCCGGACATGCGCGCGGCGGTGGTCTCGATCGACCCGCACAACGGTGACATCCGCGCCTACTACGGCGGATCGGACGCCAACGGATTCGATTTCGCGCAAGCCGGCCTGCAGACGGGGTCGTCGTTCAAGGTGTTCGCCTTGGTGGCCGCTCTCGAGCAGGGGATCGGCTTGGGCTATCAGGTCGACAGCTCGCCGCTGACGGTCGACGGCATCAAGATCACCAACGTCGACGGTGAGAGTTGCGGGACGTGCAACATCGCCCAGGCGCTCAAGCAGTCGTTGAACACCTCCTACTACCGGCTGATGCTCAAGCTCAAGGGCGGCCCGCAGGCAGTCGCGGACGCGGCGCACCAGGCCGGTGTCGCCACCAGCTTCCCCGGCGTGGAGCACACGCTGTCCGAGGACGGCAAGGGCGGCCCACCCAACAACGGTGTGGTGCTGGGCCAGTACGAGACCCGGCCGATTGACATGGCGTCGGCCTACGCCACGCTGGCCGACTCCGGGGTCTACCACCGGCCGCATTTCGTGCAGAAGGTGGTCAACTCCGAGGGGCAAGTCCTGTTCGACGCGGGCAGCAAGGACAACGCCGGGGAGCAGCGCATCGACAAGGCCGTCGCCGACAACGTCACCGCGGCGATGGAGCCCATCGCGAGCTATTCGCGGGGCCACAGCCTGGCCGGTGGCCGGCCGTCGGCGGCCAAGACGGGCACCACGCAGTTCGGTGACACCACCTCGGACAAGGACGCCTGGATGGTGGGCTACACGCCATCGCTGTCGACGGCCGTATGGGTGGGCACCGTCAAGGGCGACAAGCCGCTGGTAACCGCTTCCGGCGCACCGGTTTACGGCTCGGGCCTGCCCTCGGACATCTGGAAGGCGACGATGGACGGCGCGCTGAAGGGCACCTCCAACGAGTCCTTCCCCAAGCCGACCGAGATCGGTGGCTACGCGGGCGTGCCGGCGGCGCCGCCACCCCCGCCGCCGCCGTCGGAGACCGTTATTCAGCCGACGGTCGAGATCGCCCCCGGCATCACCATTCCGGTGGGTCCCCCGACGACGATTCCCGCTGGGCCCCCGCCGCCGGGCGGGCCGGGGGGTCCGCCGTTCAATGGCGTCCCGCCGGGCGGCCCGCAAGCCCCGCCCCCGGGCCAGCCGCCGCCGTGACCGACGCCGAACCGAGCAGCGCCACAGGCGCACAGACACCTAGCGCCACCATCTCGCCGCAGCCGCTGGCCCCCGACCTGCGCAGCGTCGGCAACCGCGATTGCCCGAGCCGCACCGATTTTCTGGGCGTCGCCCTCGCGCAGGTCATTGGCGGACCGGTCGGCCGGCATGCGCTGATCGGGCGCGGCCGGCTGATGACCCCGCTGCGCGCGATGTTCGTGATGGCGCTGGTGTTCTTGGCGCTCGGCTGGTCGACCAAGGCCGCGTGCCTGCAGAGCACCGGCACCGGGACCGGGGATCAGCGCGTGGCCAATTGGGACAACCAGCGCGCCTATTACGAGCTGTGCTACTCCGACACGGTGCCGCTCTACGGCGCGGAGCTGTTGAGCCAGGGCAAGTTTCCGTACAAATCCAGCTGGATCGAGACCGACGGCAGCGGGGCCCCGCAGACGCGATACGACGGCATGCCCGCGGTGCGCTACATGGAGTATCCCGTGCTGACCGGCGTCTATCAGTACGTGTCGATGGCGGTGGCCAAGAGCTACACCGCGCTGAGCAAGCTGACCCCGGTGCCGGTGGTCGCCGAGGTCGTCGTCTTCTTCGACGTCGCGGCGTTCGGGTTGGCGCTGGCCTGGCTGGGGACGGTGTGGGCAACGGCGGGACTGGCTGGCCGGCGGGTGTGGGATGCCGCGCTGGTGGCCGCGTCGCCGCTGGTGATCTTTCAGATCTTCACCAATTTCGATGCGCTGGCAACGGGATTCGCGATGGGCGGCCTGCTGGCGTGGGCGCGGCGAAAGCCCGTGTTGGCCGGTGCCCTGATCGGGCTGGGCGCCGCCGCCAAGCTGTATCCCCTGCTGTTTTTGGGCCCGATGTTGGTGCTCGGCATGCGGACCCGGCGCCTCGGCGCGCTGGCGCGCACCGCCTTGGCGGCCGCGGTGACCTGGCTGGCCGTGAATCTGCCGGTGCTGTTGCTCTTTCCGCGGGGATGGTCGGAGTTTTTCCGGCTCAACACGCGGCGCGGCGATGACATGGACTCGGTGTTCAACGTCGTCAAGTCATTCACGGGCTGGCGCGGCTTCGATCCCAAACTGGGTTTCTGGCAGCCACCCGAGGTACTCAATACGGTGGTGCTGGTGTCGTTCGTATTGTGTTGCGCCGCGATCACCTACGTCGCGTTTACAGCTCCGCAACGGCCACGGCTGGCGCAGCTGCTGTTCCTCGTGGTGGCGGCCTTCCTGCTGACCAACAAGGTGTGGAGCCCGCAGTTCTCGCTGTGGCTGGTGCCGCTGGCGGTGCTGGCCCTGCCGCATCGTCGAGTTCTTCTGGCATGGATGACTATCGACGCCCTGGTGTGGGTGCCGCGGATGTATTACCTGTACGGAAATCCGAACCGTTCCCTGCCCGAGCAGTTCTTCACCACCACGGTGTTGCTGCGTGATGTCGCGGTGGTCGCGCTATGCGTGCTGGTGGTGCGCCAGATCTACCATCCCGAGGACGACGTGGTGCGTTGGGGCGGCCGGGTGGACGATCCGTCGGGTGGCCCGTTCGACCGGGCCCCCGACGCGCCCCCAAGTCGGCTGCCGGCCTGGTTACGCCCGGCCACGTCCAGTGCGCCCGCGGCACCCGAGCCGGCTTCCGAGTTGGCCTCGAGCGGGGCGCAGTTATGACCCTGGTCGCGATCCCGTTGTTCCCGCGGTGCACGGCGCTCGACGCGGTGGGCCCCTACGAGGTGCTGCAGCGCGTTCCCTCGATCGATGTCGTGTTCGTCGGGCACCGACGCGGCGAGGTCCGCACCGAAAACGGCATGCTGGGCTTGACGTGCGACGCGCGGTTCGACGAGGTCCACACACCCGATGTGGTGGTGTGTCCAGGGGGCATCGGGACCCGCCAATTGATCCACGACGAGACGATTGTGGACTGGCTGCGGTCGGCGCACACGAGCACGACCCTGACCACGTCGGTGTGCACCGGCGCTCTGCTGCTCGCCGCCGCGGGCTTGCTCGACGGGCTCACCGCGACCACGCATTGGCGGGCCGCCGACCTGCTCAACCAGTTGGGCGCCCGCTATGTGCCCGACCGCGTCGTCGAGCACCTACCCCAGCGCGTCATCACCGCCGCTGGCGTATCCAGCGGCATCGACATGGCACTGCGGCTGGTGGAGCTGCTGGTCGACCGGCGGGCCGCGGAGGCCGCCCAATTGCTGATCGAATACGACCCCCAGCCGCCGTTCGACTCGGGCGCCCTCGCCAAGGCCGATCCCGAGACGGTGGCCCGAGCCGAGGACTATCTGAGCGCGCGGCAGTGATTTCTCGGCCGGACAAAACATCCGGTACCCTGGGGCGGTTGCCGACGCAGGCGACCCTCCTGCCGCGGATAGTCCGTGGCCGCTTGAGACCAGAGGAGGTGGTGAGGTTTCCATGCGTCCATACGAAATCATGGTCATTCTTGACCCCACGCTCGACGAACGCACCGTTGCCCCGTCCTTGGAGACGTTCCTCAACGTCGTCCGCAAAGACGGTGGCAGCGTCGACAAGGTGGACATCTGGGGCCGGCGCCGGCTGGCCTACGAAATCGCGAAGCACGCCGAGGGCATCTACGTCGTCATCGACCTGAAGGCCGAGCCCGCGACGGTGTCCGAGCTCGACCGCCAGCTGAGCCTCAACGAGTCGGTCCTGCGCACCAAGGTGATGCGCACCGACAAGCACTGACTGTCCGCCGTCGGCGCCGCTGCGTACGCTCAGCGAGACACTCATGACCAGGGCGGAACGAGGAGGAAACTGTGGCTGGTGACACCACGATCACCGTTGTCGGAAATCTGACCGCGGACCCTGAGCTGCGGTTCACTCCGTCGGGTGCTGCCGTCGCCAATTTCACGGTGGCGTCGACGCCGCGCATCTACGACCGCCAGAGCGGTGAGTGGAAGGACGGCGAGGCGCTGTTCCTGCGGTGCAACATCTGGCGTGAGGCGGCCGAGAACGTCGCCGAAAGCCTCACCCGCGGCTCGCGGGTGATCGTCACCGGCCGGCTCAAGCAGCGCTCCTTCGAGACCCGCGAGGGCGAGAAGCGCACCGTCGTCGAGGTCGAGGTCGACGAGATCGGTCCGTCGCTTCGGTACGCGACCGCCAAGGTCAACAAGGCCAGCCGCAGCGGCGGGGGCGGCGGCGGCTTTGGTGGAGGCGGCGGCGGGGGATCGCGCCAGGCGGCTCCCCAGGCAAGCGGCGGATCGGGTGACGACCCGTGGGGCAGCGCGCCTGCATCGGGCTCCTTCGGCGGCGGCGACGACGAACCGCCGTTCTGACCCGCGAACTTCAAAGACCAGTAGGAAACGAAAGAAAGACAGAAATGGCCAAGTCATCAGGCAAGCGGCGCCCGGCGCCGGAGAAGCCGGTCAAGGCGCGCAAGTGTGTGTTCTGCGCGAAAAAGGGACAGTCGATCGACTACAAGGACACCACGCTCCTGCGCACCTACATCAGCGAACGCGGCAAGATCCGTGCGCGCCGGGTGACCGGGAACTGCGTTCAGCACCAACGCGACATCGCGACCGCGGTGAAGAACGCCCGCGAGGTTGCCCTGCTGCCGTTCACGTCCTCGGCGCGATAACCGCCCAACCGAAAGTACGCAATCATGAAGCTGATATTGACGGCTGACGTCGACCACCTCGGCACCGCCGGTGACGCGGTGGAGGTCAAGGACGGCTATGGCCGTAACTTCCTGCTCCCGCGGGGCCTGGCGATCGTCGCCTCCCGGGGGGCTCAGAAGCAGGTCGAGGACATTCGCCGGGCCCGGGAAACGAAGACGGTCCGCGACCTCGAGCACGCCAACGAAATTAAGGCGCAGATCGAGGCGCTCGGCCCGGTGTCGCTGCCGGTGAAGACCGCGGCCGACTCGGGCAAGCTGTTCGGCTCGGTGACCGCTGGTGACGTCGTCACGGCCATCAAGAAGGCCGGCGGCCCTAACCTGGACCGGCGGATCGTCCGGCTGCCCAAGGCGCACATCAAATCCGTCGGCACCCACCAGGTGTCGGTGCGGTTGCATCCCGAGGTCAATCTCGAGGTGGCTCTGGACGTCGTCGCGGCCAGCTAATCCGCGCGCATTAGCTTGAATCTGGCGGTGGCCTTCGTTGGCCGTCGCCGGATTTCGTTTGCGCAGTGCGCGCTCCCTGTGAGCGGTCGGCGGATGGTCGCGAAAGGCAGCCCTAGCGAACACTTTCCGGTAGGTGTGCGGGCGGACCTCGTTACCCTGCCGTAACGCTGGGAAAATGTGGCCGAAAGCCAACACGCCCGGCGCAGTAACCTGCGGCGACACGCCGTAGAGATTCTTGTCCACACCAAAAGAGTCGCGTTGTATGGCGGCTATCTGCGGGGATATCCAACCGCAGCGATTTGATCCACAGGTTCTCCACACCCCGCTCAACACAGGTGCCGACGGATATGCACACACCATGCACAGGTTCATCAACACTGCCCCTTTCGACGAGGTGCCAGCAACGTTTAACGTCATCCGGACGCAAGGCGTGCGGTTGCTATCGGGCGGAAGTGTCGGCGCCTTGACTTACGCTCTGAATTGCGGTTGTCGAATGTACGTTCGGGTGCGTATGTCAGGGGAGGAGGAGGTCCGTGGCGGTCGTCGATGACTTGGCGCCGGGCATGGAGTCGTCATCGCCCAGTGAGGACTACGGGCGGCAGCCCCCGCAGGACCTTGCGGCGGAGCAGTCGGTGCTGGGCGGCATGCTGCTGAGCAAGGACGCTATCGCCGATGTTCTGGAAAGGCTGCGGCCCGGGGACTTCTATCGTCCCGCGCACCAGAACATCTACGACGCGATCCTCGACCTTTACGGGCGTGGTGAGCCGGCCGACGCGGTGACGGTGGCCGCCGAACTGGACCGCCGTGGGATGTTGCGCCGGATCGGCGGCGCCCCGTATCTGCACACGCTGATTTCGACGGTGCCGACCGCTGCCAACGCGGGCTATTACGCGGGCATCGTCGCGGAGAAGGCGCTGTTGCGCCGGTTGGTGGAGGCCGGGACCCGCGTGGTGCAGTACGGCTACGCGGGCGCCGAGGGCGCCGACGTCGCCGAGATCGTCGACCGCGCGCAGGCCGAGATCTACGACGTCGCGGATCGCAGGACGGCCGAGGACTTCGTCCCCCTCGAGGACCTGCTGCAGCCGACGATGGACGAAATCGACGCGATCGCCTCCAACGGAGGCATTTCGCGCGGCGTGCCAACGGGTTTCACCGAGCTCGACGAGGTGACCAACGGGCTGCACCCCGGGCAGATGATCATCGTGGCGGCCCGGCCGGGCGTGGGCAAATCGACACTAGGTTTAGATTTCATGCGGTCGTGCTCGATCAAGCACCGCATGGCCAGCGTCATCTTCTCGCTGGAGATGAGCAAGTCCGAGATTGTGATGCGGTTGCTGTCGGCCGAGGCGAAGATCAAACTGGCCGACATGCGGTCGGGCCGAATGACCGATGACGACTGGACGCGGTTGGCGCGCCGGATGAGCGAAATCAGCGAGGCGCCACTGTATATCGACGACTCGCCGAACCTCACCATGATGGAGATCCGCGCCAAGGCTCGACGGTTGCGGCAGAAGTCCAACCTCAAGCTGGTGGTGGTCGACTACCTGCAGCTGATGACCTCGGGCAAGAAGCACGAGTCGCGTCAGGTGGAGGTGTCCGAGTTCTCCAGGCACCTGAAGCTGTTGGCCAAGGAGCTCGAGGTGCCGGTGGTCGCGATCAGCCAGCTGAACCGAGGTCCGGAGCAACGCACCGACAAGAAGCCGATGTTGTCCGATCTGCGTGAGTCGGGGTCGCTGGAACAGGATGCCGACATGGTCATTCTGCTGAACCGGCCGGATGCCTTCGAGCGGGACGATCCGCGTGGCGGGGAGGCGGATTTCATTCTCGCCAAACACCGTAACGGCCCGACTAAGACCGTCACCGTGGCGCACCAGCTGCATCTGTCGCGGTTCACCAACATGGCGCGTTAGCAGTCGAAGGTGAGTTGTAGGGATCCCAGATCCCGTGTCGTTTTCCCAATTGAAATGGCGCGCCGAAATGTCGCTTGCGACATGAAAGTGGGAAAGGTCTTGTTCGGTTAGGACAGGAGGGCCGGAGATCGATTTGCGCGAGGTGGCTGTTCCCGAGAGGACTGCTACTGCAGTACTGCGCTTCCATGTCGGCGAGCAGGTGTTCGGTGGTGTTGTGCGTTGTGTCACTGCGATCGGGATGATCATCGGTCGGTGATCGCCGCCGGCCGGCTGGTAGCCGCTGGCCTCTAATCAGGGCGGGGTTTTGCGGTCGATGACCGCCAGGGCGCGTTCGGCCCAACGAATATTTTCTTGCTCGAAGGTGATGCCCCGCAGCAGGGTGAGGTAGGGGCCCACTGCGGCGTCAGCGCACGCCAGGTAGTCGTCTTCGGACCGACCGCCGAGCATCCGCTCCTGCAGGCGTTGCAGGACGGCGAGTTTCTCGGTGGCCCAATGCATCTGCTTGGCGACGGAATCGCGGATCGTCGTCACGTCGCCGGCGTTAAGACCTTGCACCATGACGAGCAGGTCATCGCGGATCGCAATAGGTGTGGGTTGCTCGCGGGTGAAGGCGCGAAACGCGTCGCGGCCAGCCGCCGTGAGGCGGTAGAGCCTTTTGGTGGGTCGGCGACCCTGGGCGACGATGCGGGCTTCGATGAGCCCCTCGGCGTCCATGCGCTCCAGTTCGCGGTAGAGCTGCTGGGGGGCGGCGGTCCAGAAGTTGGCCACCGATCGGTTGAACCGTTTGGCCAAGTCATAGCCGGATGCCTCGCCCTCTAGGAGCGAGGCCAACACCGCATCACGAAGAGCCATCCAGTCATCCTAGCAATCGATAGTCAACAAGTAGATTATTTGATTCTGGACATATCGACCTAACGGCCGTTATTGTCAGGGGCGAATACTCAATTTGATGACTACAAGGGGGTATGCCGCATGCAGCGGTTCCGTCAGGCCGTGGAGGCTCGCGACGAGCAGGCCATTGCCGATCTGCTTGCCGACGATGTGGTGTTCACCAGTCCGGTGGCATTCGCCCCGTATCGGGGTAAGCCGATCACCGCGGCGATCTTGCGCGCGGTGATGCGGGTATTCGAGGATTTTCACTACGTACGGGAGATCACCGATACCGGCGGCCGCGATTCGGCGCTGGTGTTTCAGGCTGTCATCGGCGGCAAGCAGATCACCGGATGCGACTTCCTGCACGTCAACGATGACGGCTTCATCGACGACTTCACGGTGATGGTGCGGCCGCTGTCCGCGGCCAATGCTGTCTCGGCAGCCATGGCCGCCCAGTTCGACCGCATTCAACGCGAAGCTGCCGCCGAGACAGCCTTCCTGACCGCCGACAACTGAGCGACCGGCCCGACCGTGGTCGGCATAGCCGACCGCACTAGACCGACACGCCCTCGCAGATTAGGAACACCACATGGCCTTCGTATTGGACTTGACCGAAGAACAGCTCGACGTGCAGAAGTGGGTGCACGGCTTTGCCGCCGACGTGCTCCGCCCGGCCGCCGCGGAATGGGACGGACGCGAAGAACTGCCCTGGCCCATCGTCCACGAGGCCGCCCAGGTCGGCCTGTACAGCTGGGAAGCGCTCAACCAGTTTTTCGTCGACCCGAGCGGGTTGCTGATGTGCCTGGTCGCTGAGGAACTGTTCTGGGGGGACGCCGGGGCGGCGATGGTGATCTTCGGAACCAACCTCGCCCTGGGTGGGTTGTTGTCTGCCGGTACCCCCGAACAGTTCGCCGAATGGGGTCCTCAATGCGTCGGTGACGCGAGCAATCCCAAGTTGGGTGCGTTCTGCGTATCCGAACCCGACGCCGGCTCTGATGTGTCCAATCTGCGCACCCGGGCCCGCTACGACGAAGCCGCCGACGAATGGGTGCTCAACGGGCAGAAAGCCTGGATCACCAACGGAGGTACCGCCGCGGTGCACGTCGTGGTCGCCTCGGTCGATCCCGACCTCAAATCCCGCGGGCAGGCGACGTTCGTCATTCCGGAGGGAACACCGGGATTGGTGGGCAACCGCAAGATCGCCAAGCTGGGTCTGCGCGCCTCCCACACTGCAGATGTGTTCCTCGATGACGTGCGGGTGCCCGGCCGCTGCCTGCTGGGCGGCAAGGATCGCCTCGACGAACGCCTGGCCCGCGCCCGGGAAGGCACCCGCACCGGCACCCAGAACGCGATGGCCACCTTCGAGTACACCCGCCCGATCGTGGGCGCCCAAGCCCTGGGCATCGCCCGGGCCGCCTACGAATACGCCCTGGACTACGCCAAAGTCCGCCGCGCCTTTGGCCGGCCGATCATCGACAACCAGGCCATCGCGTTCGCCCTGGCTGACATGCGCACCGAGATCGATGCCGCCCGGCTGTTGGTGTGGCGGGCGGCGTGGATGGCCGCCAATGGCAAGACCTTTGAAGCTGGCGAGGGGTCGATGTCGAAGCTCAAGGCCAGCGAGGTCGCGGTGTGGGTCACCGAACGGGCGGTGCAAATTCTCGGCGGTGCCGGCTATAGCCGTGAGCATCCCGTGGAGCGTTGGTACCGGGACGCCAAGATCTACACGATTTTCGAAGGGACTTCCGAAATCCAGCGGCTGGTCATCTCCCGCGCTATCTCCGGCACCAGAATCCGCTGAGCGTTAGTTAACGGCCGAATCCTTGGGGTGTTGTGGACGCCTTCTGTGGCGCTGCTTGTCATCGCGATCGTGGCGTTTGGTGTCAACCGGATTCGAGAGAAGTCGCCTCCGATCAGTTATCCGCCGAATGTGCACGCCGCGATGCTCCCCATCGACGTGGTCAACATCGGGCCAGAACGACCATTTGGATCGGACTCATCTTCGACATGGCGATCGCCCGGCTGTTCCTGGTCGTGCCGCTGGCTCGGCGGCTCGGCCCTGGCTTTGGTGGCCATAACAGCTGCCCACCCGCCCACGCGCCCGAGGTCGTGGCCAAGGCCGCCGCCGCCATCTCCTCAGCGATCGCGGGTTGCGCCAACCGTTTTGCGGTGCAGCAGTGTTGGGGTTGTGGGCCCGGAACCCTAGGCCAGGGCGTCGAGATGGCCCAGCGCATCCGAGGTGGAACCGAGGCGCTGCGGGTCGATGAAGAAGTCTGGCGCGAAGCTGGTCTGACCTTGGACGTGGCTGTAGGGCGTGAGGTCGACGATGCCTTCTTCGGCGAGGATGTCTTCGACGATGGCGGTGTTGCCGGTGTAGTCCGCGCCGCGGCGCAGCATGATCAACGCGGCGTCGGCGACGATCGCCGGTGTACGGGATTGCGCGACGCCGTCGTTTCCGCCGAGCAGGTTTTGGACTGCGGCAGTGGCGATCGCGGTCAGGGGCCATAGGCAGTTTGCAGTGATGCCGTGGTGGCGCTCCGTTTGCGCGACGCCGAGGGTGACGATCGACATGCCGTATTTGGACACCGTGTAGGCCGAGGGCCCGAACCAGACCGGATCGAGGTTGATCGGCGGAGACAGGGTCAGCACGCGCGCATGGTCGGAGGCCCGCAGGTGTGGCAGGCACGCCTGGGTGACGACAAAGGTGCCGCGCACGTTGACCGACTGGATCAAATCGAAGCGTTTGATGTCGAGAGCGGCGATGTCGGCGAGGTTGAGCGCGCTGGCGTTATTGATGCATAAATCGATACCGCCGAAGGTGTCCACCGCGCGCTCAACCGCGACACGAACCCTGTCTTCGTCGCGGATATCACCCACGATCGGCAGAACACGCCCGCCGAGGGCACGCAACTCCTCGGCGGCGTCATGGATGGTGCCTGGCAGCTTCGGATTCGGGACGTCGGTCTTGGCCACCAACACGATGTTGGCGCCGGCGGCGACGAGCTTGCGGGCGATCTCCAGCCCGATGCCCCGGCTACCGCCGCTAATGAAGGCTGTACGACCGGATAGAACGTCGGGCACGCCGACTCACCTCCTGCGAAGTCATGCCCCACACCGGCGGGGCGGGCGATCTCGGCCACCGTAACTATCGCGGACCGTATAGTCAACAAAGCGACTATTAATAAATTCGAGTGAACACGCGGTGCAGTGGTTGTGCATCTGCGACCGACCCTGTCTACCGCGTCGCGGCACGGCGGTTCGCCTGCGCGCTGCCGCGACCCATCGGCACGGAAACCGGAAAGGCCCACCGATCGTTGTCGGCCGACGCTGCGAGGAGCAGCGGTGCGATCAATCCATGCGTAGGACGAGTTTGCCTGTGAGGTCTGCTGATCCGAGTCGGCGGTGGGCGTCGGCGGCTTGGTCCAGGCGGTACTGGCCCGCGATGAGCGGGTCGATTACACCTTTGGTGAGTAGGTCGAGGAGGTGGTTGAGGTCGGCGTTGAACCAGTCCGGGCGCTGCTCGGCGAGTCTTTCGACGCGGTATCCGGCGATTGTGCGTGTCTGCTGCATGAGGGTCATGGCGGTGACGATTGGTTGGCGTAGTGCGGCGGGGACGGCTTTCGACAGTCGGCGTCGCCCGTTGACAGTGGCGGCGGAGAAGCCGTAGCCGACGAGTATTCCTGCGCCGGTGAGTGCGCGCAGTGACCGGCGCCAACTGTCGCCGCCGACGGGGTCGAAGGCGGCGTTGGCGCCGCCGGCGGCCTTGACGATGGAAACGAAGTCCTCTGTTCTGTAGTCAATCGGATGGGCGTCCAGGGATGTCACGATGTCGTGCTTGGGTCTGGAGGCGGTGGCGTATACCTCGATGCCGGTGCCGCGAAGCAGTTGAAGCATCGCGGTACCGACTCCGCCCGCACCGCCGTGGACGAGCACGCGGTCACCGGCCCGACAGCGTGCCACACGGTGCAGCATCTGCCAGGCGGTCGTGTAATTGAGCACCACAGCAACAACTTTGGCGGGATCGAGATCAGATGCGTGTGGGACTGCCGACCACGTCGGGACGGTGATCATTTCGCTGTAGCCGCCGGCACCGCCGGTCCAGGCGGCGACATGCTGGCCCAGGAGGTCGGTGGGGGCGTCGGGGCCGACGGCGTCGATGATCCCGGCCACGTCGTATCCGGGCACCATCGGCGGTCGGGGATCGCGGCGAATGCCCTCCCGTAGAAGGACGTCGCCGAATGCGACCCCCGCTGCGTGCACGCGCACGCGGACCTGATCACCGATAGGTGCGGGGGTCGGCACTTCTTCGATTGTGAGGACGTCCGGTCCACCGGTGCGCCGAACGGTGATCTGCTTGTGTGTTGATCGGGTCATGTGGCGTCGTGTTTCTTGCTTGTGGTTGTGGCGTCCCGCGCGGCTGAGGACGTGGCACGCTTCGTTCTTGGTTTGCGCTCGGTCACTTCGGGTTGAAGGTCGCGGGCGTGCAGTGGTTCACCGCAGCAGTTGCAGGTCACTACTGGTGTGGTGAGTTCTCCGCAGACGGTGTGACGCAGTGCGCGGATGGTGGGTTGGTCGTCGAGATGTTCTTCGGCCCATTGGGCTAGTGCCAACATCGCGGGAACGACCTCGCGCGCGTGTTCGGCGAGGTGGTACTCGTACCAGTCTGGCTCGACGCGATAGCGCTGCTTGACGATGATGCCGGCGTCGGCGAGCGCAGTGAGTCGTGCGGTGAGGATGTTGGGTGCGATACCGAGTGCGCGCTGAAGTTGTCCGAAACGCCTAGTACCGAAGAAGATCTCGCGTGCGATCAGATAGTTCCAGCGTTCGCCGAGCAGGGCGATCGCGGCGGCTCCGGGATTGTCGTCGGAGGGGGGACGGTGTTCGGGCATGGTGGGCAAGGTTAGTAGACACCGCCGAGTTTGCCGTGACCCCAACTGATGATGCGGGTGGGCTGAAATCGCCGGCCGACGCGCTTTGCGGCTTGCTTGGCCACGAATTCCCGTACGCCGTCCGGCGCGGATTCGGCGGTGCGACCTTTGGCGTAGCGCACTGTCAACGCCAATCCGATGGCCGCCAACCGCTCGATGTCGTCGATGATTTCGACGTCGCATTCCATGCTGACGCCCCGCAGTTCCGCGTAGCTGAGGCCGGACTCGACTTGCACCGTGGCCTGTGGCACCGACTGCAGATTGCGGACCTTTTGGGATGCGGCGAAGGCCCAGCAGTCAAGACGCGTCGGAGTGTGGGGCACGTACCACAGCGGGAGCAGGCGGGGGCGTCCCGCACGGCTCAGGGTGGCGCAGGTGAGCGTCTGATGGGTGGTCAAGTATGTGTCGACTTCCCCGTCTGTCATAAGGATTTGGTTGCGACGGGAAGGCATCGATGACCCCTTTGGGTCTTGCGCAGTCGCGCCGCCGTCCACTAGCCTACTGCAAGTACTTGCACACTGCAATTACGACTTATGGTCGAGACCACTGCATCTCATCTGCCGGCCAATCTGTTGACGGCGTTGTTGGATTCCGCGCGAGTGCGCCCCGAGCGCAACGTCTTTCAAAATTGATGCCGGTTCTACTCACTCCCGCGGGTGAATGAAAACCCCTTCCGCTGAAACCGTTACGCCATCGCTATCGCTGAGCTGTCCAGCGGCAAAGGTCTTGACCCCTTCGACGCGGTCTACCCAGGCCTCGACACGGAGGGGCGTTCGTAGCGGGGTTGGCAGGGCACGATGGACAATCCGGTGGAAACCTGCCCTGAATGCGTTCGCGATCACCTTCGCCGACCGCTTCCCGGCAGCCGAAACCTACTAATAAAAACCGCCGGAAACACCGTTAACGAGATAATCCCCGTTTTTCGCCCACTCGTGATCTCGCTGAACAACGGTGGGAGCATGAGAACCGACCACTGCGTTGTGGGGGAAGCGTTATGGCGACTCTTGATCTATCGGGGTGGTATCGCGGCAAACATCGAGGGTCGATCACGATAACCGACCTGCTTAATGATCGTTGGGATTCTGATCATGCCGAAAGCCCCGGCATATGAACCCCGTCCTGTTAGCGACCGAAATAGCCTTCGAGGCAACGCAATCCATCGACGCCCTCGGGTGACCACACTCGGCTTGGCGCCGTGCATCACGGTGACGAAATGAAGCCTATCCCCGTTGACCACCAAGACTGGCGCCCCGGCAGCCCTGCGCGCGGTCGTCGCAGTGGACACGAAGGTGAGAATTCGCGAGGTGGACATCAAGTGAGAACGTCGCGAAAGGCGCAGCTTGAGCGCTGGATATGGACACGAAACTTGAGAAGCGACATGACTAGCAGCCGGATGGGTTTCTGGTCGAGCCCGCGGTCACGGCACCGGTATTTCGATATCAGTGTTTTCAAGATTGAGACGTGGCGGTCTCAGCGCGGGAGCGGTTGCCGCGAATCTCGTCGTGGTGATCGGCGGCCCAGCCGATCAGCTGCTTGACGATGTCGTTGAGGCCCTGGCCGAGCGGGGCAAGGGTGTACTCCACGCGTGGTGGGACTTCGGCGTAGGCGGTCCGGGTGATCAGACCGTCTTGCAGGAGTTGGCGCAAGGTGTGTGTGAGCATGCGCTGGGAGATGCCAGGGATTTGGCGTTGTAGATCGGTGTAGCGCAGCGCGCCGTCCCGCAGGACGGCGATGATTAACATGCTCCACTTGTCGCCGACTCGGTCGAGTACCTGACGGATGAATGCCATGTGGTCGGCCGGGATTCTCGCGCAAGGGCCCGCTGCAGCCGCCATTGCTGTTGCGGCACCGTTCTGCATAGCAGCCATTCCTCTCCGTTACACACACCGATGTGCCTTTTGTATCGCTCGTGATTCTGCCGCATCATGGCGTTACGCACAAATCATATGAATTGGGGTCAGGCGGCATGAAGGTCGAAGTTTGGTCCGAGATCATCTGCCCGTGGTGCGGCCTAGGGAGCCACCGGCTCGACCGGGCAGTGGAACGGTTCGAGCACAGCGACCAGGTCAAGGTGGTTCACCGCTCATTCCCGCTGAGCAGTGGCTTCCCCGAGGACCGCACGCTCAGTGTCCGCGAGGCGTTTATGGCCAAGTACGGTGCTATCCCCGAGCAAACCGGTGCGCTGGACATCGAGGGCATGGCCGCAGCTGAGGGCCTGGCTCCCTACCGGGTTCTGGGCAACCGGGTCGGCAACACCGACCTTGCCCACGAGTTCCTGGCCCACGCCTCTGCGTTGGGCAAGAACCGCGAAGGCTGGGACACGCTCTTCCGGGCCTACTTCGGTACGGCCGAGCCGATTTTTGCCCTCGATGACCTGCTCGGATTCTCCGACAAGCTTGGTCTGGAGCGTGAGCAGACCCGTGAAGTGCTCACCGAACGCCGCTACCGCCAGCAAGTCCAAGACGATGCCCGCGGCGCCCAGTCCCTGGGAGCCGCCGGCGTCCCGTTCATCCTCATCGACGGCCGCTACACCGTACCGGGTGCACAGAGCAGCGACGCCCTACTCGGGCTACTACGGACGGCGTGGAACGAGGCCCACCCGGTCACCGCGGTAGTCCCCAGCGGCGACGCGCCAACCTGCGGTCCTGACGACTGCGCCGTCTCGCCTCGTCCATGAACCACCGCCGCACGCGAAGCCATACAACCGCAGTTTCAAAAGGAGCCCGCCATGTCGTACCTGCTTCCTCTATCGCCCTGGGCCGCCAGGTGCTGCCTGATGCGCCCGACGAGGTGATCCCATGACCAACCTGCTCGTTCTCGGTGGGAGCGGCCGAACCGGAATCCACGTACTCAACGGCGCCGTTAGCCGCGGCCACCGCGTCCGCGCACTGGTGCGCAACCCCGACGCCGTCCAGGTCCCGCCCGGTGTCGAGCTCGTCGAGGGCACGCCCACGAACATCGACGACCTGCGCAAGGCCGCCCAGGGCACCGAGGCCGTGATCAGCGTCCTCAACAACGCCCGAACGTCCGACAGCCCGTGGGCCAAACCCATCAGTCCGCCGTTGTTCATGACCGATGCCGCCCGCGACACGCTGACAGTGATGGGCGAGCAAGGCATCCGCCGGATCGTGCTGGCGTCCACCCAGGGGGCCGGAGACGACTGGAACCGGCTCAACCCGGTAATCAAGGCTGTGATCAAGCTGTCCAATCTCAAGATCGGCTTCGCCGACCACGACGCTCTCGACCACCTCATCCATGCCTCCGACGCGGATTGGACGCTCGCCCGTGCTGTCGCGCTGAGCGATAAACCGGCCGCAGGTCCACTGCAGGCGGCTGAGCCCGGCACCGCTAAGCCGGGGCGCCGGGTCAACCGTGCCGACTTTGCAGGGTTCCTCCTCGATGCCGTTGAACAAGGCACCTGGATCCGGCAGACGCCCTTGGTATGGAACACCAAAGCCTGACCGCGTCCCAACACCGTTCGAGATGACGTCATACCGTTCGACATGACGTCGAATCTCACTCAGACCGAGTTGGGCAAGGCCCTCGGGCTTGGACAAAACTCCGCGCATGACTCAGCTTGACCGACTAGAGGTCAGGGGCCTGGTCGTGCGTCGCAGCGATCCCCGCGCGCGAATACCAGAGATCACCTGGCGTGGACGCACTCTCCGGGAGAACGTCGCCAGCGCGTGGACCGACGTCGAAGTCGCCACCCCCAGCGGGTTCGACAAAGCCCATGTTCAGCTCCTCCGCCGGATGCTCTTCGAGATCATCGGCAACGCCGAACACCCAGGATCGTGCCTCTGACGGCCCGGTTACGGGTGGGACGGTCCTCACGCAAGCGGATGCGGGGGGACATACTCGGACGGCAACGCCGCAAGCAGCGCCAGGGCGGTCTCGTCGGCTCCCAACCGGCTCCAGATCTGCATGCCCACCGGGAGGCCGGATCGGCCGAGTCCCGTAGGTACGACCCCGATCGGAACGCCCGCCATACTCGAAAGCGTCGACAGCGCCGGCGATCCGGTATTTGTCAGCGTCTTCGGTGCGGAGGATGTTGCCGCGGGGAGTATCAGCGCGTCGACCCGATCGAAAAGGCTGTCCACTCGCGCTCGGAACTCTGCTACCGCCTTCTCGGCTTCGCGTTGCTGGGTCGCGGTGGTATCGCGTCCCCGCTGGAGAATCTCAACGGTTTCGGGTCCCAGCTTGTCGACTAGATGAGGTGCCAACAGGCGCCGATGTAATTGATAGATTTCCGGGGCCAATACGCCGTAGTACGCATCGAACGTCTTGGATGCCAACAGTTCTGGAATTCGTACGGTCTCGACCGAGTGACCGGCTTCCCGGAGCTGTCGGACGTACGTCTTGAACGCTTCCAGAACATCGTCGTCAACGCCGACCAAATCACGCATGTCGACGACGCCGAGGGTAGATCCGGAAATATCACCGGCTACTCGGAAGTGTCCCGCAACTTCTGCCAGCTTTATCAGGCTCATCGCATCGCGGGCGAAGAACCCGGTGTGATCGAATGAGTCGCTAATGCGCGTCATCCCGGTGACGTCGACGCGGTCATAGCCTGCTTTGTATGCGAATAATCCGCAGTAACTGGCGGGTCTGACTATCGAGCCATTCGTCTGGCTCCCGATCGCCGCGGACACCATGTTGGCCGCGACGGCGGCCGCGGAGCCGCTCGACGATCCTCCGGGTGTGCAGTTCAGATCATGCGGGTTTCGAGTCAGAGTTGGTTCATACCAACAGAGCTCGGTCGACCTCGTCATCCCGGTGATGACCGCGCCGGCGTCGCGCAATAACCGTATGAGTGCGGCGTCATCCTCTGGCGCGTCGCGCGGGAGCATGTCGAAAACCGCACGATTCCCGTTGCCCGGGGCGCGCCCGCTCAGGACGAAGATGTCCTTGACCCCGACCGTCATGCCCCGCAGCGGTTCGTCACCCGCTCCCGAAGCCGTCTCGTCGAGAAGCTCGGCTCGTGCACGAGCATCGTCGGCGAAGACCTCTTCGAATGCCTGGATGTGTTCGTCCGACTCGCGAATCTGTGCTAGCGACGCCGAAACCGACGTCCGGATGCTGGTGGAGCTCATCGTGATGCGCTACTCACTGTGGTGGCGGGTTGCGGAACTTCCTTATTCGGTTCACGCAGGCTTGCGGTAATCAGGAAACAGATTACGGCCGCTGCCGCGAGGAACAGGAATCCGGCGGTATACGTCCCGGTGACCGCGATCGTCCAACCAATGACGATGGGCGAAATGAAACCCGCCAGCTGTCCCGCAAAGTTGATGAGTCCCGCGCCCGCGCCCATGAGTGAACTCGGGACGAGTTGCATGGGGAGTGACCAGAACGGCCCGTACATCGCGGGTAGGAAGAACCCAACGCCGATCAGGCATGCGATCGCGGCGCCCGGGCTTTTCGCGAAAGCCAACAAGGTCAGGAAGGTGGCGTTGCCGATCAGGCAGATCATGATGACGGTGCGACGTTTCGCGATTCGGTCAGCGGCGTAGCCTGCGCCGAGCATTCCAAGGATGCCAACGGCAAACGGGAGAGAGGCCAACAGGCCGGTCTTTTCCAGGGAGAAGGCGCGCCCGGAATACAGGTACGACGGCACCCAGGAGATGAATCCCCACCAAGTGATGTCCCAGGTTCCCCAGATGAGGAACAGCTTACCGATCACCGGATTCATCAGGGCTTTCCGCATTGAGATCGGCGCGGCTGCGGTTGCGGATGTTTCGTTCTGCGCGCCGTCGTTGGTCTCGGATCGTTTCGTCGTAGCCGGAAGGTACTTCATACAGATGAAGGCAGCGAAGATGCCCGGTACAGCGAGACACCAGAATGCGGGGCGCCACCCGATTGATGCAATGAACGGCGCCAAGACGATCGGTGCCAGGGCCGGTCCGAAGAGATTCGATGTGAGCATCAAGGCGTTAGCCCGGGCTCGGTTCGTTTCATCCACCGTCATGGAAAGGACTTTCCACGACGCGGGAGAAAATGCACCCTCGGTCAAACCGAACAGTATCCTCACCGTGATCAGCGTCAGAATGCTGCCGGCCGCGCCAGTGAGGGCACAGAATATCGACCAACCGAGGACGGCTCCGAATGCGACCCGGCGGGGTCCAACCCTGTCGGCGAGAACGCCGCCGGGAATCTGCACCGCCGCGTACCCGATGAAGAAGGCGCTGCTGACAAAGCCTTTGAGTGCCGGAGACAGGCCGAAGTCGCGGCCGATGAACGGAAGAGCGGTCGCGATCAGCGACCTGTCGAAATAGGAAATCAGCCATGTCGCGAATAGAACAGCGATGATGGTCCATCGTGATCGTGTCAACGTTATCCACCTACTCGAGAAGTTGAAGGATTCAAGCCGGAATTCGTCGAACGTGCCATGGAACATGCACACTGGGTGCCCTGCGGCGCGAGCTCACAGCTGCGGGAGCGGTCGGCGCGCGGCGCCGGCGAGTTCGCCGGCGGTGATGCGCGCAAGAAGTTCGGTGACCATTGCCACCCCGTTGCACAGGTCCGGGTCGGCGGTGTACTCCAATTCGCTGTGTGAGATTCCGCCGGCGCTCGGGACGAACAGCATCACTGTTGGGACCAGGTCTTTCATATTGGTCGAGTCGTGGCCCGCTCTGGTGCGGATGTCCATGTGACTCAGGCCGAGATCTTCGGCAGTTCGACGGGCGAGTTCGACGCCTTCAGGTTGGTAGTAGTTCGCCGACCAGCTATGTGAGCGTCGTTTCTCGATCTTGACGTTGGCCTTGACCTCGATAGCTGCGCACCGTTGTCGCAGAGCTTCCTCCGCCTCGCCAAGGATCGGATCATCGGACGTGCGCAGGTCAAGATGAAGGTGAACTCTCCCGGCAACCGCGTTGGGGGAGTTCGGGAATACGCTCAACTGAGCGCACGAGCTGTGCACCTGCCCGGGGAACAGGTCGGCGATCTCACGCACCGCGGCGACGACGAGCGCTGCGCCGTAAAGCGCGTCCTGGCGGTCTCCCATGTCAGTCGCGCCGGTATGGGATTGTGCGCCGAGAACTTCGACCTCATACTTGTTCGCCGCCCAGGTGGAGGTGACCAGGCCGATATCTGTCGCTTCTTTTTCGAGTGCCTTGCCCTGTTCGATGTGGATCTCGACATACGCCGCGGCGGTTAGGCTCTCGGAGCCGACGGGGTTAGACCCGAGCTCACCGATGCCGGCCATCGCGTCCCGCACCGTGACGCCCGCGAGATCGGTTGTGCTCAGCGCGTTTTCGAGGCCTAGCTTTCCGGTGAAGACGGCGCTGCCCATCATGCTCGGCTGAAATCGCGACCCCTCTTCGTTGAACCAATCCACGACGGCGATGTTCACAGCGGCTGGAGCGCCGCTGCGCCGGTAGCGGTTGCGGACTCGGTCGGCGGCGTGCGCGGCGGCGAGCACTCCGTAGGCGCCGTCAAACTTCCCGCCTCGTGGCTGGCTGTCGAGATGAGAGCCGACCAGCACGTAGGGAGCGCCGGCCGTCAACTCCAGCAATCCGAACAGGTTGCCGATACGGTCTCGTTCGACTCGAAAGCCGCGGTCGCCTAGCCAGCTGGCAAGCCATTTACGCGCCTGTCCGTACTCGAGGGTCGCAGCCTGTCGGTCCACACCGCCCGCGTCGGTAGCGCCAAAGGCGGACATTGCCCTGAAATCGTCGAGGAAAGCGCTGTCCTGCCCCTGAGATGTCGACAACCCCATGGCGCGCTCGATATCGGTGCCCGAAGCCAACTGTTACTCACTTCCTGTGCTGATAGCCCGGTCAAGGTGCCAAGCGGCACAGGCTGTTTGGGGCGATGGCCGTGCGTCGGCTACGGGGAAAGGTAGTGTGCGGCGCGCCTTCTTTTCGAGAGCGTGGAGCACCTAGTTATCGGCATCCGGGTGTGCATATGCACACCCGGATGGATTTCGTCGTGGCCACCTGCTGTGCTGTCACGGGAAGACGGACTCAGGGCCCGGCGACACCGATATCCGTTGGAAACCCCGGACAAACCGCGTTAACACCGGTTGATCAACTTGTTACAGTCTGCGCTTCGGCGGCCTCGAGTGCCGGGCCTGGTGATCAGGATCGCCGGGGCACAAGCACTCGACAAGGGCTGATGTCATCACAACGCAACTAGATTTGACTCATGAAAAGTGTCGATCGCATCCGCGTGACGACGACGGCACGCTGGCTGGAACTCCTCGAAGAGCTTCATGGGTGGCGCGACGAACTTGCGGATCGTTTCATGCAGGAGATCCAGGGAGGACAGCTGTACTACGAGGGATTGGTCGAACGCCAGGAGCTGCGCGAGTCATCCAAGGATGCGTTCGACTTTCTCCTCTCTGAGTTGCGTCGCTATGCCGCTGCCGGTTCGGCCCGACCACTCGTCGCTTCCGAAGCTGACTTCCCACACCGGCTTGGTGCGCGACGCGCCCGCCAAGGGGTCGAAGCCCAGAAGCTCAATGCAGCGATCCATCTCGACTTCGGCCTGTTGTGGTCGCACTTGTTGTGGCTTGCTAATCAAGGCGACGCCCTGACTTTGGCGGTCCACGTTCAGCACGTGTGGACGGCGGTCGACTCTTTCGCCGGCCGTATTCACAGCGCCTTCATGGACGAACGCGTCCGCATGGCGGAAGAGAAGTCGATCAGCAAACAATCCTTCGTGGCGCTGTTGCTTTCGGACGACCCCCAGCCGGTTGAACTTACGAATCGGGCCAGCACTGCATTGTCGATCCCCGTGGACGCTGGACTGTGGGCGGCGGCGGCTCCGATCACTCAGGACGACTCACTACGGTCGTTTGCAGAACAACTGCGCAGGCAAGGGCGCCAGGCCTACAGCCACGCGAGGGGCGCCTGCACGGTAGTGTTCTGGCCCGCATCCGCGGCGGATAGCACTGCCCTTCTGGGCGTGCCGGACGGATGGCGACGCAGTGCCGACGCGCAGGCGCTCGCCCACGTTTCATGCGGAATCGCACCGCTTCATCTGGGCTTGCAAGGCGTTCGTCACGCCGCGAACGTAGCCTGCGAGATCGCGCTGGCCTTACCGCCCAAGTTCACGGGCCCCGCGGCGATGTCCGACGTCTGGACGCTCATGGCCGGCGCAAGCCTTCGAACTCGAATGCCTCAGTTTGTCGACAGCGTGCAACAAAGCGTCGACGCTCTGAGCGAGACTGAAAGGCACCACCTGCTGACGACGGTGCGGACTTTTTCCCGCACCGGGGATATCGCACGCACTTCGGTAATACTGTTCTGCCACCGCAACACCGTCATGAAGCGGCTGCGGCGGTTCAAAGAAATCACCGGATTAGACATGTCGGTGCCCGAGGATGCGGCGCAAGCGCTCATCGCCTTGGCGGACAGGTCGCCGTGACGTGCACCCAAGCACAAAAGCAGTGCTAAGCCAGAATCCTCACCCGTGGTCGTTCATGGTGGTGGACACGCCTTCGCCAGCGTAAGATACCGGTAGTGATGCTACGAACGTCCTCCTCATGATGCCGACGCTCAGCGCCGACGTGGCTCGGTCGGGAGCGTCCACGCGGGAGGCGTACGAACGCAAGATCGCTGCGCTGGCCGGCCGGGTCGCCGAGGTGCTCGATGCCGCCAGTGAGACCGCGGACCGGCTCATTTCGCCTGGTAAGCGACGCAAATGACCGGAGGGGACTGGGTGCTTCCGGGTGCTTGGAAAGCCCTGGCGGCGGGCCCGATACTTGCAGTGGTCTTGACATGTGTTGCACCGGCAGGCAATTCGACCGCCGCGCCGGACGATGAGGCCGCGCCCACACAGCGGCAGCGCGAGATCGTCGGCGCTTTTGCGACGGCCGTCGTGCACGACGACCATGCGGGTATCGCCGCAAACGCCACCCCGGACATCGTCTGGACCATCCCGGGCTCGAGCGTGGTGTCCGGCCGGGCGACCGGAATCGATGGCGTGACCCGACTGGCCGACACGCTGGCCCAGTACGGGCTGCGCATCACGCCGAAGGCGTTCGCTTTCGGCCAGGACACCGTCGCAGTGACCCTGCACGACAGCGGTGAGCACGAGGGCAAGCGGCTCGAACAGGATGTGGTCAACGTGCTGACCATCCGTGGCGACAAGATCTCTGAGGTCACGGCGCATTTGACCGACATCGGTTCATTCGACGCGTACTTCTCCTAATCGCGGTGCACCTGGCCGGGCAACCCCTCTAGGTCTCCCGAAGCGGCACCGGACGGACGCACGACCACGTCGTTGAAGTAGCACCGCAGCTGGGGCTAGCTATAGCATAGGCATCGTTATATAGTGATCGTTATTCTAACGACTTAACGGGAGGCACTACACATGGCAAGCAAGCAGGCGGTCGAGTTCGCCGAGTTCCTGGCCGAGATCGGCAGGCGATCCTCGAACCCCAACTTCGAACTGGAAACCATCCGCGACGTCACCGAGAACATCCATCTGGCGACCAAGGAGCCCGAAGGGGTCACCTATGCCGAGGTGGACGCCGGCGGGGTCGAGGCATTGTGGTGCATTCCCGTCGACAGTGACCCGGAATCGGTGCTGCTGCATACACATATGGGTGGCAGCGTGTTGATGTCGATGCACTCCGACCGGAAAGCGGCCGCGCATATCGCGAAGGCAGCCGGCGCGCGCTCGCTGGTACTGAACTTTCGGCGTTCCCCCGAGCACAAGTACCCCGCCCAGGTCGAGGACGCGGACAGTGCCTACCGCTGGCTGCTCGATCAGGGATACCGGCCCGAGAAGATCGGTAGCGTCGGCCACTCCATCGGCGGCTATCTCGCCGTCGAACTTGCGCTGCGACTGCGTGATCGCGGCGAGGCGTTACCCGGCGCCGTGTTGTCGATCTCGCCATGGACCGACGTCACGCTGTCGGGTGAATCCATCGAAACGAACGCTGGGCGGGACAAGTTGCTCACGCCGGGATTGCTCGAGCTCTTCCGGTCGTGCTGGCTGGACGGGACCGGCGTGGAATTCGTCGATCCGCGGGTGCACCTGCTCGGGGCTGACTTGTCGGGATTACCTCCCACGGCGGTGTACTACGGCGAGTATGAACTGCTCGCGTCGGACGCCGTCGCTTTCTCCCAAAAGGCAACGGAGGCCGGCAACGACATCGTGGTGCGACGGGTCGACGAGGGGCAGCACTCTTTCATCATGGGGGCGGGCCGCGTTGACGAGGTCGACCGCGCGATCGCCGAAATGGGCCGCTGGCTGCGCTCGACGCTCGGCGTCCACACCGCGGCGGTCTAGCATCATGCAACCATTCGAACTGACGATCGCCGGCGCGGCGCAGCAGATCCAAGCCGGGGCGCTGTCGCCGGTCGAACTGACCGAATCGGTTCTGGCCCGCATCGACGCGACCAACCCGCAGATCAACGCCTTCAGCAACGTCCTCGCCGAACAAGCCGCAGACGCGGCGGTGCTGGCGGAACGCGAGATCGCGGGCGGCCGATACCGCGGGCCCCTGCACGGAATCCCGATCGGGGTCAAGGAGATTTACGACATGGCGGGCGTACGGAGCACCTCCAGCTCGCGCGTCCGGGCGGACTACGTACCTGATCGGGACAGCGCGGTCGTGGCGAAGCTGCGGGGGGCCGGAGCGGTCGTGATGGGGCGCACTCACTCTCACGAATTCGCGTACGGGGTGGTCACTCCCCAGACGCGCAACCCTTGGTCGCTTGATCACATCGCGGGAGGGTCCAGCGGCGGCTCGGCGGCGGCCGTGACCGTCGGGGCGTGCTTCCTCGGGCTGGGCAGCGACACCGCCGGCTCGATCCGCATTCCCGCGGCGCTATGCGGCACGGTGGGGCTGAAACCGACGTACGGTCGGGTGTCTCGTACTGGCGTGACGCCGTTTTCGTGGTCGCTGGATCACGCCGGACCGCTGACGCGCACCGTCGAGGATGCGGCGTTGGCGATGAACGCGATGGCCGGGTACGACCCAACCGACCCGGGTTCGACCGACGTCCCGGTGCCGGACTTTTCGGCCGGCTTAGGACGCGAGGTGGACGGGACGACGGCCGGCATTCCGGTGAATTTCTTCACCGAGCGCGTTGACCCGGAGGTGAGCGCGGCGGTCGACGCGGCGTGCGCGCGGCTCGCGGATTTGGGAGTGCGGCTGCGAGAAGTCCGGCTGCCCTCGACCGACGAGCTGATGGCCACCGAATTCGGCATCCTGCGGCCCGAGGCCGCCGCGTATCACCGGCAGATGCTGCACGAGCACGGAGACCTCTACGGCGACGACGTGCGCGAGGCATTGCAGGCCGGAAGCTCGGCATTGGCGATCGATTATCTTGACGCGCAGGGCAAGCGGGCCGTCATCCGGCAGCGATGGCGGGACCTGTTCGACGACATCGACGTCCTGATTGCTCCGACGGTGCCGGTCGCGGCGATGGAGGCTGGCAGGCCGCAGGTGACTTGGCCCGACGGGACCACTGAGGGGCCGGTCGAGGCGTACATCCGGTTTAGCGCACCTGCGAATCTCACCGGCCTGCCCGCGTTGACGGTACCGTGCGGGTTCACCAGCGCCGGTTTGCCTATCGGGCTGCAAATCATCGGCCGTTCCTTCGACGAGACGACTGTGTTGCGGGTCGGCCACGCCTACCAATCGGCGGCCGATCGGCAATCTTGGCCGCCGCTGTTCGACCCGCGGGCAGTGGCAGCGGACACCGCGGGCGCCTGCCGTTGATGTTTGCTTCGAGTGGCACGAACGGATATCGGCGCCGATTGGGCGGCTCGACCTGACGTCAACAGGTGGCAACGCACGAACGGGGAGTAACGGCGGAAGGGACGTTCTCGTTCTTAAGCGACTTCCCGGACAATTGCACGCGCTGTGCGCTCGGCGATGAGCATGACCGGCGCGTTGGTGTTGCCCGAAATAATGGTGGGCATAGCCGACGCATCGACCACTCGGAGACCGGCGACCCGGTACACGCGACAGTCGGTGTCGAGCACCGCGGCCGCCGAACGTGGCCGCCCGCGGGCGTCGAAAGCTCCCATCGCACAGGTCCCCACCGGATGGAAAATAGTCGTACCGAGTTCACCGGCCGCCTGCTGCAGTTCTTCGTCGCCCACCAGTTGCGGACCAGGAAGCATCTCCTGCGGGCCGTAGCGGGCCAGAGCCGGCGCCGCCATGATCTGACGGGTCATTCGAAGGCCCTTCACAGCGATTTGCCGATCGGCGTCAGTCGACAGGTAATTGCAGAAGATCTTCGGGTAGGTCAGTGGATCTGCACTCGCTATGCGCACGTGGCCGCGCGAGCTAGGTCGCAGATTGCAGACCGAGGGAGTGATAGCGCCGAACGGGTGGAGCGGTTCACCGAACTTCGGCAAAGACAAAGGCTGCACGTGCCACTCCAGATCGGGACTCTCTAGCCCCGGATCGCTTTTGGCGAAAGCCCCCAGCGTGGAAGGCGGCATCGTCATCGGCCCCGACCGAAACAGCAGGTACTGAAGTCCCATGCCCGCGCGGCTAAACCAGTTCCGGTAGAGCGTATTCACCGTCGGGGCACCCTGAATCCGGTAGACCGTTCGAAGCTGTAGGTGGTCCTGCAAATTTTCGCCCACCCCAGGAAGATCGACAGCCATCGGCACTTGATGCTCGGCAAGCAACCGAGCTGGACCAAGCCCCGAGACTTGCATCAGATGCGGCGAGCCTATAGCTCCGGCGCTCAGGATCACCTCCCGGCGGGCTCGGACGTCGACGATCTGGCCACCTTTGAGCAGCCGCAGGCCGATGACGCGGCGCTCGGCCGTTGTCCACGCCCCGCGACGCTGATCCTGGTGAACCTCGTCGTCCATCAGCAGCCGCAAGGCCTGGCTCTGCGTGTAGACGGTTAGATTCGGCCGATGGGAGACGGGATGCAAGAAAGCATCGGCCATCGACCAGCGACGGCCGCGTCTTTGGTTCACGTGAAAGTACGCAGAGCCGGCGTTGTAGCCGCGGTTGAATTCATCGATGGGGAAGATGCCCAACTCGGCCGCTGCGGACTGCCAGGCATCCAGGATCTTCCAGCGCACCCGTGGCCGCTCGATAGGGATCTCGCCACCGACGCCGTGCCACTCGTCGGGTCCGCCGAAGTAATCCTCGAGCTCCTTATAAATTGCCAATGTCTCACCGGGACTGTTCGGGCCGCCCCAACGCCACCGCTCGTCATCCGTGGCCCGAGCCCAACTGTCGTAATCGCTAGCCTGACCGCGCATGTGGATCATGGCGTTGATCGAGGAGCAGCCGCCGATCACGCGGCCGCGGGCGTAGTGAATGCTGCGGCCGGCCAGGCCGGGGTCGGCTTCGGTCGTGAAGCACCAGTCGGTGCGTGGGTTGGCGATTGTGTACAGGTAGCCCACCGGAACCTTGATCCAGAACCAGTCGTCTGTGCCGCCGGCCTCAATCAGGAGTACACGGTGATCAGGGTTGGCGCTGAGCCTGTTGGCGAGCAGGCAGCCCGCGCTGCCTGCCCCCACGATGATGAAGTCGAATTCGGCCACCGGGCTCATCTCGGTATCGGCCCTCCAGGCGTCGGATGCCTGTCTAGTGTGCGCAATCACGATCCCATCTTGCCGGGGACCAGACGACTAGACAGCTCCGCTTACCGGCAATCGGCCGTCATAGTCGATTCCGCTGTATTCGCAGTCACCTGGCGTCAAATTCGGCGGAGATCGCCGCCGGATTCGGCACGCGGAGCCGTCCCGGTGGACAGGCTCTCGGCGCCGGCGCGCGAGGACGCTGTCGACGGAATGGCGTTGTCGACGAGAACGGCGGCGATGGCGGCGGCGGTGGCGAAGGTTTCGGCGTTGAGAACTCGGTTGCGGGCGGAAGCACCGTCCAAGAGCAGCGCCAGTTGTTCGCCGAGCTGCTCGGGGTGGGTGGCGCCGGCCTCGCGCGCGGTTTCGGTGAGGCGCGCGGCAAAAGCCTGCTTGTAGTCGCAGGCGTGCACGCGTGCCGGGTGGCCTGGGTCGTTGATCTCGACGGCTGCCGCGATGAACGGGCACAGCGGCCCGTGGAGGTCGAAGGCGGCCAGGAGCCGTTCGCGCGGTGTCAGGTCGGTGCGGTCGAAGACCTCGGGCAGGATGTCGGGATCGAATCGACGTAGGTGTTCGGCGATCAGCTCGTCCTTGCCGGAGAAGTGCTGGTAAAACGTGCGTTTCGACACTTGGGCCACCGCGCAGAGCTGGTCCAGGCCGGTGGAGTTGATGCCTTGGTCTCGGAACAGTTGTCGCGACGCGCTGAGGATGCGCTCGCGCGCGCCCCGGCCGCGCCGCAGGCCCCGCGGCCCCTTCTCCAACTCCGCCATGCGCCCAGCGTAGCCCAGTTGGGTACCGATCGGTGTGCATAGCTTGCATTCGCCAGCGCGGTCCCGTACGTTAAGCACTCTGATCGGTGTACATAATGCCTAGGCTATTCAAGGAGTGATCGTGGGAAAGCTCGATGGCAAGGTTGCGGTGATCACGGGCGCGACAAGCGGTTTGGCGCTCGCCGGCGCCAAGTTGTTCGTTGACGAGGGAGCTCACGTCTTCATCTCGGGACGGCGAAAGGCGGCACTGGACGAAGCCGTCGAGTCGATCGGCCGGAATGTGACTGGCATGCAGGGCGACTCGGCCAACCTCGACGATCTGGACCGGTTGTTCGACACCGTCAGGCAGGAGAAAGGCTCTGTCGACGTGTTGTGGGCAAGCGCCGGAACAGGGGAGCAGGGCAGGCTCGGCGAGATCACCGAGGAGCACTTCGACGCCGCCTTCTCCCTGAACGCGCGCGGCACGCTGTTCACGGTGCAGAAGGCGCTGTCGCTCCTCAACGACGGCGGCTCGATCTTCATGACGGGGTCGAACGCCTCGCTCAAGGGCTACCCCGAGTGGAGCGTGTACGCGGCGAGTAAGGCCGTGCTGGCCGCCTACGCGCGGGTGTGGGTGTCCGAGTTGAAGGACAGGAAGATCCGGGTCAACGTGCTGACCCCCGGCCAGGTCGCCACGCCGAAGCAGGAGGAGCTGTTCGACGAGGAGACGAAGGCGCAGTTCGAATCCTTGATCCCGCGGGGAAAGATGGGCCGCCCCGAGGAGATCGCTTCGGCCGCACTGTTCCTCGCCTCGGATGACTCGAGCTATATCAACGGCATGGAGCTCGTCGTCGACGGCGGCACGTCGGCGATCTGAGAGGACGAACACCATGACCGCATTGGCCCCGCACCGCGAAACTTTGGAGTCCTTCATCGACTGCATCCACAGCGGCGCGGACGAAGACAGGCTTACCCGTTTGCTCGCTGGCCATATGCGTACTCCACAGCCCGCTCGGAACGTTGACGTTCATTAATCGCCTCGATAGGGTTCAGGCGGTTTCAGGGGTAGGGGATGCCGCTGGAGGGGACAAGTGACTCATGAGGACCCCGAGCTGTCGCGGGTGATCGCCGTCGAGGAACATGCCTGGACCGCCGAGCTCCGTGCGGCACTCCTCGAGTTCGGTGCCGATGAAACCGTTAGCGCGTTCAGTGACGACACCGTCACCAAGCACCGGTTGCTCGATGTCGGCGACGAACGGCTGGCCCGCATGGACGCCGCCGGTGTGGACGTCCAGGTGTTGTCGATCACCAGTCCCGGCACCCAGCCCCTTTCGGCTGCGCAGGCCGTGCCGTTGGCCCGCGACGCCAACGACTTCCTCTTCGAAGCGGTGCGATCTCGGCCCGACCGATTCGCGGCGCTCGCCACTCTGCCCACCCCAGACCCCGACGCCGCCGCCGAGGAATTACGGCGCTGCGTCAACGATCTGGGGTTCGAAGGTGCCATGGCGTTTCCGCGCACCGGACCGACAACCCTCGACCACAGCAGCCTTCAGCCCATATTCGCGGCCGCGGCGGAGCTTGAGGTTCCCCTCTACATCCATCCCGGCATCCCTCCCGCGTCAGTCCGCGAGGCGTGTTACGGCGGCTTCGATCCGGCGACGAATCTGATGCTGGCCACCGGAGGATGGGGCTGGCACGCCGAGGCCGGGCTGGCCGCTTTGCGGCTCATCCTCGCCGGAACCTTCGACCGCCATCCGGGCTTGCAGGTCATCCTCGGCCACTGGGGCGAGATGCTGGTTTCCTTCGCCGACCGAGCCGATGCACTGAGCAAGACCAGCACGCACCTTGACCGACCTGTGCTCGACTACATCACCGGGAACGTCCATGTCACCGCCGGTGGGGTGTTCAGTCACCGCATGCTGAGGCAAACCCTCGATCTCCTGGGTCCTGATCGCTTGATGTTTGCTCAAGACGATCCCTACCAGGGCACGCTCGGTCAGCGCGGCCGGCAGACGCGTTCGGGCGAGGACTACGGACTCGCCCGCGCCTTCATCGAATCCGCGCCACTCAGCACTGCGGACAAGCGCAAATTTGCGCACCTCAATGCCGAACGCCTGCTGCTGATCCATCCCTAACCCCGAGGGCGTAAGGGGGCCAATCTCGTTTGCCTAGAGCGGGTTTGGCGAAGGCGATCGGCCGACCGCGTCGGCGGCGCATCCCCGGCGCTAGGGAACGTTGGTGGTGTTAGGTGCCGCCGTTGCCGCCTCGACCACCGATGCCAGTGCCGATATTCCATACGTTGGCTCCGCCGCCGCCACCCCCACCGATGCCGGCGTTGCCGCCGCTCCCGCCCGGGCCGACGCCGCTCCCGCCGGGGTTGCCCCCGATGCCGCCTGAGCCGCCGCCATAGCTGGCGCTGCTGCCCGGAGCCGTAATCTGGGCAAAACCACCGTCCCCGCCGCTGCCACCGAAACCGTCGATGCCGCCGCCGCCGCCACCACCCCCGCCGCCGGAGCCGAACACCGAGGTGGTGACGGCGCCGCCGCCGGCGGAGCCACCGCTGCCGCCTTGACCGCCGTCGAGGATGCCGCCCCCGGTCCCGCCGGTGCCCCCGGTGATCCCGTTGCCGGTGGCACCGACGCTTGCGGCGCCGCCGCCACCCCCACCACCACCGGGACCGCGGGCGGCGCCTACATGGCTGCCGCCATAGCCGCCGTCGCCGCCTACCCCGTCGGCATCAGCGGTCAAGGAATTCGGATTGATCTCGGCCCCACCGCCGCCGCCTTTGCCGCCGTCACCGCCGTGGCCGTTGGTGCTGTGGCCGCCGGCACCGCCGCCGCCGCCCCCGCCGCCGGCAAGGGTGCCTTGCGTGATGTTGGTGAGCACACCGCCGGCGCCGGCGCCACCGTTGCCACCGTTGCCACCGTCTCCACCGACGCTGTTCCCGCCGTTGCCCCCGTTGCCGCCATTGCCGCCGATATCGCCGCTGGCGGCGAACATGCCGCCGCCACCTCCGTTCCCGCCGTTCCCGCCGTTGCCGTCGGCGCCGGCGACCCCGTCGGCGCCACCCGCGCTGCCACCCAGGCCGGCGTTGCCGCCGTTTCCGCCGTTCCCACCGGCGCCGGCAAGAAGCGGAGAACCGCCGTGACCGCCTTGTCCGCCATCGCCGCCGTCGCCGCCATTGCCGTCGGCGCCCGCGTGGCCGCCGAACCAGCTCGACAGTCCTTGGGGCTGGCCTCCTATCCCGCCCGTTCCGCCGTTGCCGCCTTGGCCGCCGTCAGTACCGTTGCCGGCGAGTACGCCAGAAACCCCGGCGCCGCCGGCGCCGCCTAGCCCACCCACCCCGCCGGTCCCGCCGGCGCCGCCGCTGCCAAAGATGAGCCCGCCATTGCCGCCCACCCCGCCGGTTCCCCCGACGCCCCCGATGCCGCCGCTGTCGTGGGTGGCCGCCGAGCCGGCGGGGCCGGTGACGCCAGCACCACCGGCGCCGCCCCGGCCACCGTTGCCGAAGAACCAGGCGTTGCCACCGTGGCCGCCGGGCTGCCCGGGTGCGCCGGACCCGCCGTCACCACCATCGCCGAACAACAGCCCGCCCGGCCCCCCGGGCTGCCCGGTGCCCGGCGCACCGTTGATGCCCTTGCCGATCAACGGCGTCCCCAACAACAGCTCGGTGGGCGCGTTGATCACCCCGAGCACGGCTTGCGACACGGTTTCCAGCGGCGAGGCGTTGGCGGCCTCGGTGGCCAGATATGCACCCCCCGCCCCGCTCAGGGCCTGGACGAACTGGGCATGAAATGCGGCTGCCTCGGCGCTGATCTGCTGGAAGGCTTGCCCTTGACCAGCAAACAGCGACGCTACTGCCGTCGACACTTCGTCTTCGGCGGCGGCGAGCAGGCGTGTGGTGGGGCCCGCCGCCGCGGCGTTGGCGGAGCTGATGGTCGAACCGATGCTGGCCAGGTCTGCAGCTGCTGCCGCTACATACTCAGGCGCTGCGAGCACGAATGACATCGGAGGATCCCTTCAACTAGCCGTGGTGGTGGGCGGTGCGGGCGGATAGGGGGGCTGCGGTGGGCTGGACTGGGACGCGCGCGGGCGGTGTCGGGGCTACAGTGAGAGCCGCATCATGTCCGGATGTGCGGTGGCCGTGGCCGCGGCCGTCGCCCGGAGCCTCGTGTTTGTAGTGTGCGGCGGCGGGCGGGCGTGGTTGATGGGCAATCAGGCCCATTTTTCGGCACCTGGCACAGACGGCGCCGTGGAGTCTTGTCAGAACGAGGCGGGCATCGGTGGAGGGCTTGCTGGAGCGCTCGGCGGTGTTGGCCGAGCTGGCCGCATTGGCGCGGCGAGCCGCGCGGGGTGCGGGCCGGGTGGTGTTGCTGCGGGGGGAGGCCGGGGTCGGGAAGACCGCGGTGATCACCCGATTCACTGGTGAGCTGGACTGCTCGATGCGGGTGTTGACGGGCTGGTGCGACCCGTTGGCGACACCTCGTCCGTTGGGGCCATTGCTTGACGCGATGGCGGATTTGGGGGACTCGCAATCGGCGGGCCTGGCCGCCGCGGTCGACGCCGGTGACACCGGTGCGTTGTATCGGCGGCTGCTGGCGGTGTTGCGCGACGGGCACAGTTGGGTATGGGTGATCGAGGACGCCCACTGGGCCGACAGCGCCACGCTGGATCTGCTGCGCTTCCTGGCCCGGCGTATCAAGTCCTTGCCGCTGCTGCTGGTCCTGTCCTACCGTGCCGAGGAATTGGACGGACACCACTCGCTGTCGGTTGCACTGGGTGATGTGGCGCGGTGTGCGGCGGTCAGCTTCGTCGGGTTGGAGCCGCTGAGCCGCGACGCGGTCGCGGTGCTGGCCGCCGGCACCGGGCTCAACGCCGACCAGTTGCATCACCTTACCGGCGGCAACGCGTTCTTCGTGACCGAGATCTTTGGCGCGGGCGTCGATGCACTCCAGCGAAACGCGTTGCCACGCAGCGTTTCCGAGGCGGTGTGGGGCCGGCTGGCGCGGCTCTCGGCTGCTGCCCGCGAAACGGTGCAGGCGGTGGCGGTGTGTGGACCACGCGCCGACGCTGGTTTGGTGCACACATTGTGTCCGGCGGCGAGCGTGGGATTGGCCGAATGTTTGCGTGCGGGCGTTTTGGTCGCCCTGCAGGGCGATGCGATCGGGTTTCGTCATGAGTTGGCCCGGCGTGCCACGCTGGAGCGAGTCGACGATTACGAGCGCAGGGTTTTGCATCAACGCGCGCTCGCTGCGCTCAGCGCATCGCCGGTTGACCCGGATATGTTGTCAGCGCTGGCTTTTCACGCCAAGCGGGCCGGTGACACCGATGCTGTGGTCCGTTACGCGCCGCCGGCCGCCGAGCGCGCTTGTGCGCTGGGTGCCAACCGCGAGGCCGCCGAGCTCTACGAGCTCACGCTGCGCTACGCCGATACCGCGTCCGTCGACCAGCGCTCCGCGTGGCTTGAACAGCATGCGTTTGCCAGCTACGCCTGCGGCCTGGCTGAGCAGGCGGTGGCGTCTTGGCGGGAAGCGGCCATGCTGCGCCATGTTCTGGGGGATCGACTGGCCGAAGCCGATGATCTGCGCTGGATGTCTCACGAACTATGGGGGCTGGGCCGCACCAGCGAGGCCGCCGAGGCGGCACTGGCCTCCTTGGCGCTCGTACAGGACGATGGCCCTAGCCCGCAGCTGGCCTGGTCGCTGGTGAATCTGCTCGAGCAAAGCGTGTGGGGTTTCGATCCGGCTGCCGCCGACTACACCGCGCGAGCTTTGGCGGTGGGCGCTCAGCTTGATGATGAGGTGATCGTGGCGCACGCTCGGGGTGTGGCCTCCCTGGTCCGCGTGTTGGGGACCGACACTGGATGGGACGAGCTGGAAGCGGCCTGGCGTGACGCAATGGCTACCGATCCTCGCGGCGAGCACGCCGGCGTCCTCGGAACCTGTGTGTGCGCGTTCGCCGCGACGCACTACGACCTGCAGCGGGCCCAGAGTTGCCTGACTGAAGCACTTGCGCATTGTCGCGACAGCGATCTGTTCACGTTCGAGGCATTGAACCTCGGCGTCGGCGCGCTACTCGGTTTGCATCGCGGTGATTGGGATACCGCGCGCTCGGCTGCGGAGGATGTGTTGACCCGGCCGGGATTGGCCGCGGTGAACCGGACGCTGCCGCTGCTGATCGTTGCTCTCATTGATGCCCGACGTGGGGAGCAATCCGTCGTTTCACTGGAGGACGTCGCCACGGCAACCCCCTTGTCTGATCATCTCCGGCTGTTTCCGGTGTGGGCTGCGCGCGCCGAGATCGCGTGGTTGGCCGGTGACGACGATACGGCACGCACCGAGGCACAGACCGCCCTGCGCGCTTTGGAAGACAGGGCCGATCCGTGGCTGATTGGGCAGCTGCACCGGTGGGCGCGCGTGTCCGGTGCCCCCACGACGCCGACCGCCGCCGAAACGTTGATAACCCCATACGACTTGGAGATCAGCGGACAGTGGCAGGCCGCCTCCGCGGAGTGGACGCGCCGCGGATGCCCGTACGAGGCGGCGATTGCCCAACTCGGCGGCGACATCGCCGCCGCGCAATCAGCGCACGACACGTTCCGCCGGCTGGGTGCACGCGCCGCGGCCCGCCGCGCCCAACAGCGCCTCACCGAGTTGCGTGGCCCCACCCGCCGGACACGCCGCGCCGACATCCGCGCCGACCCCGACGGACTTACCCGTCGCGAAAGAGAAGTGCTGAGTCTGGTCGCCGCTGGTCACAGCAACGATGACATCGCCGCCCAACTCGCCCTCAGTCCCCGAACCGTCGCGCACCACGTCGCTGCGGTCCTGGCCAAACTCGGCGTCGACAACCGCATCCAGGCCGCCGCCCACGCACTCCGACGCGACGCCGAATCACCGCCCCGGCGCGGCGCTTCGCGCTGAGGCGGCGTAAAACAAGGGGTCCCGATCTGGCGAGACGCCAGATGCCGTCGGTGCTCAGTGCCAGGAATATGGGCCTGATTGCCCATCAATAGCGTCCGCGCGCGGCGCAGACTGAACACACGTGCTCAGGGGCGGCTCGCCCGGACGCGTGATCCGCCAGCCGAGGGACCTTCAAGACAGGGGGCCGGCACATTGTCGATGCTCAGTGCTACAGGGGAATTGAGCGCCGTGCTCTCAGATGGTCTTCCGGCTACCGGACTGGCGATGGCCCCAAATGCAGCAAAGAGGATGATCGCCGGCGCCCTGCTGTGGGGCGGCGCGGCAGTCACGATCTTCGGACTGTCAACGGGTGTGGCGCATGCCGACCCATTCTCCCCGCAGCCACACACCTGGTGCCCCGGACAAGGCTTGCCGTTCCGCGGTATTCAATGGGACATGGGTGCGTGCCACACCTGGTACGAGGTTCCGTTCGGCCAAGGCAATGTGCGGATGGTCGACACGCGCGGAAATCCGATCAACAGCTTCGTATTAGCAGACACTCCGGCCCCGGTCTTCATGCCCCCACCGTCACCGCCCCCACCCCCGCCGCATCCTTTCTGCACCCCACGCGGCAACTTGATCATCATTCCGCCGATCTGTGACGAGATCGGGGTGCCCGACTGACCATCCGGAATGCTCCGAATGAGCCGCCGACCTTCGTCGGTGGGGACAAATGATTAGCGCGAGACAGAAGCGGTAAACAATGATGAACGTCAACGGCGAAACAACGATGTCGCGCCAGTTTGTGGCCGCCTCCGCTTCGGTTTCTTCGAAAATGACCGCACTTGTGACCGGAAAACGCACGCTGGCTCTGTTATACGGCGCGGCGCTCGTTGTCGGTGCGGGAGTCGGCGTGGGCGTCGGGGCGCGCGTGGGCGTCGGTATCGGGATCGGTGTGGGCCTTGGCTGCGGGACCGCCACCATCATGCTGGCACCCCTGATTTGGTTGGCCTACGCGTGGTGGCGTTCGCGCCGACAGATCCTCATTGGGGTCACGAGCGACGGCCTCACCGTCAATCAGCGTCCCGGCGAGGTCTTTTCACTGAATGAGGCAAAGCTGGGTCCGTGGGTGACGATGGGCGTGGCCCTGCACCTGCACTGTGGTCGGCACCGGTTCGTTCTCGGCGCACGAGATCGTCGCATCGCCCCCGCGACACGGCTCGACGAGCCTCCCGTGCAGACCGTCGACGCGTGGTTGCCGAACTCAGAGTTCGACGAGCTTATCGGAATCGGCGGCCGCGCAACTGCAGTGGACTTGCGCGAGCCCGGGCCAGGGGGACCCACCCGGTGTCTGCTGTTTCCCAACCCCTATCTGGCCGAACAGGTGCCGTCTTATGCCCTCGGTAAACAACTACGGCTTCAGCGATCACTCTCGCGGCCCAGCCTCGTTCTTGACGTGCACAGCGCTGCGGTTCGGGTGATCGACCCGGACGGCGACGCCCATGGTGCCTCGGCTTCGCCTATGCAGGCGACAGCGGCGCCGGTGACGTTCCAGCCCGACAGTGTCGTCAGCGGCGATGGCAGCTCGCATGACTATCCGAAGATCACCGGCCTGGTCGTGCGCGTCCCCGGTGCGCGGCCACTAACCATCGGATGTCTGGACACCGTTGGGTCGGAATTTCGATTTGCGTGGCTCGACAATGTGTCTACGTCGAACGAACGCCCCGCTTACGTAGTCTCCGCGGCAGATTGGCTGACGCTCGCCCAGACCTTCGGGCTAGGCTCCAACCTGCAAGACAGCGCCTCCAGGAACCGAACCCCTTGAGTCCACGAGGGCGCGAGCTGTGCCTCCAAGGCGACACCGTGACGCAGGTCAGCCCGACGATGTGGCGGCGACTTCCCAGTCCTTGATGGTGGCAAGTGGGCCGAAGGTGTCGGCCGGCACGTCGGGCGCAAGCGTCTGGCCCGCGCGAACGCGGCGCGGCCAGTCCCGGTTGGCCAGAGCGGGTTTGGCGAGAGCGACGACATCGGCGGCGCCGGAGTCGATGATCGCGGCGGCATCCTGGGGGTCATCGAGGTGGCCGTTGGCGATGATCGACAGCCCGCTGTATCGCTTGGCGAGCTTGGCCAAAGAGGATCCCTCGTCGCCGAAAGCCGGCGCAAGCGCGCGATATTCGGTGGTGTGGAGGTAATCGATACCGGTTTCGGCCAGGGCGGTGAAAATGGCGGCCGCATCGTCCTCACCGCCCGCCCACCGGTGATGGTTGTCCGAAACCTTGCCCTGGGAGATGCGGATACCGACGGTGATATCTGCGCCGACAGCGGCCGCCACGTCGGCGCAAACCTCGGTGGCCAGCCGAACGCGGTTGGCGACGCTGCCGCCGTAGCCGTCGGTGCGGGTGTTCATGTAGTCGGTGATGAATGCGTCGATCAGGTAGCCGTTGGCGCCATGGATTTCTACGCCGTCGAACCCGGCGTCGCGTGCCAGCCGGGCCGCGTTGACGAACGCCGCGCGGACCTGGTCGATCTGACCAGCGGTCATTGCTTTGGGCAGCGGGAACGGGCCCGAGCCGCGGTACATGGCCAACTGCTCACCCTTCGGGCGGACGGCGGAGGGGCCCCAGGTGGTGGTCGTGTGGGGATTGCCTTGTGACTGGCTGCCCGCGTGCATCAGTTGGGCGAAGAACTTCGCCCCAGAGGAATGGACCCCGCCGACGACTCGTTCCCATGCCTGGGCCTGAACGTGATTGGCGATGCCGGGCTGGAAGAAATATCCCTGGCTGGTTTGGTCGTCGATGTAAAGACCTTCGGTGATCAACAGTGCAAACCCGCCGTCCGCGAAAACCCGGTAGTAACTGCCGATCCGATCGGTGGGGACACCTTCCGCCGTCGCGCTGACCCGGGTCATCGGTGCGAGGGCGATCCGGTTGGTCAGGTCAACATCACCGATGGTTGCCGATCGAAATAGGGATTCGGACTGCGCGCGCAGCCGGAAAGACATTGAGTCAGCCACCTTCGTCGCCGAGTTGCTTTGCAGCCGATCACCCTTCAGCGTTGCTCATCACGTCTCCGCATGTTCGGCGAGGTAGCGGATGAAGCCGGCCACGTCGTCGGCGACCAGCCGCCCGATGGCCCCGCTCGAGTAAACAGCCAGGCTCACCGTCCCATCCGGCGCCAAGATGAAGCCGGTCGACTGCAGGTAGTGCGGATCGTCGTTGACGTAGGCGCCGACCGCTGCGGCGACCTTGTCGGCGTCCGCGCTGTGGCCGACCGGAAAGAGCAGCCGCCGTTTGGCGACGAGAGCGGCGGAGGTGTCCTCGTCATCGACCGAAAGAGCGACGACCTTGACACCAAGTCCGGTCAGCACGTCGAGTGCACGCGAGAACGCGGCGAGCTGAGCGTTGCAGTAAGGACACCACGCCCCTCGGTAGATCAAGATGACGCCGTAGCAGCCGGCGAGGTCGCCGGGCAGGGAGATCGTGCCGCCTCCGACGGCGGGAATGTCGAGCGCGGGGAACGGCTGGCCATTGTCGAGTCGCGCCATCGTCGTCCTTTCAGAGGGGTTCGACGGTCACTCGTCATCATGGGGCGGAAGAAAGTGGACCGACAATCCCATTTCGAATAATGTCCGGGTGTGGCCTCCAAGCAAGGTCGTAGCGCCGCGCGGCTGACGGCTCGGGGCGCGACGACCAAAGCCCGCATCGTGGCCGCCACGGCATCCCTCGTTCGGCAGCACGGGGTGGCGGGCACGAGCCTGGACGCTGTCATGACCGCCACCGGCACGAGCCGGTCGCAGCTGTACCACTACTTCGACAACAAAGACGCCCTCATCGGCGAGGTGATCAAGACCCAGTTCGGCCGCGTCATCGCCGCGCAGGAACCGTTGCTGCGCGAACTTTCCTCATGGGAGGGATTGCAGCGATGGTGTGAACATCTCGTGGCCATGGTTCGAGAGACCCAGGGTGTTGGCGGCTGCCCATTGGGCTCGCTCGTGAGCGAACTCGCCGACCGATCGGAATCGGCGCGCGAAGAGCTCGCGCGATCCTTCGCCGAGTGGCAGTCCTATCTGTCGAAAGGCTTTGCCGCCATGCGGGACAAGGGCGAGTTGGATGCCGAAGCCGACCTGGACGAGCTTGCCCTGACGATGATGAGTGCGCTGCAGGGCGGACTGCTCATGGCGCAGACCACGCGCAGCTCCCGCCCCCTCGAACTAGCCCTCGACATGGCCCTCGGGCACATCTCCGGGTACCGGCGCGGCCCGGCTCAGGGGCCACCGCGCTGATTGCTGAGGGCCCGCCTGCCCTACCTGGCCCGGATAGCGTCGATGTACAGCGATATGCAGGCGGGTGTCAACATCGTCCTGATGGTGGCCAGGACCTCATCGGCCTAGTCGTCCACCGGATCGTGTTGCCGCTGTCCGTGGTGATCCTGCTTGCGGTGGGCTCGGACTACAGCCTGCTGGTGGTGTCGCGGCTCAAAGAAGAAATCCATGCCGCCCTGAAGGCCGGAACCATCCGCGGCATGGGCGCTTCCGAGCGGGTGGTCACCGCGGCCGGCATGGTGTTCGCATTCACCATGATGTCGATGACCGTCATCGAGCTACGGGCGATCGGACAGCTCGGCACGACGATCGGTCTGGGCCTGCTGGTCGACACGCTCATCGCGCGTTCCTCCATGACCCCGTCCATCGCCGCGGCGCTCCGGGCACTGGTTCTGGTGGCCGCTCAATACCTACCGTGCCAAGCGAGCCAGTCCCGGACCCGGCGAAGCGCACACCGCGCCCATCCCACAACTGACGGCCCCATGAATCTCAGGTGCCGGTCTGCCAGAATGTCGGCAACAAGGTTATCGGTCGACGGATCAGGGCCTATGACAGAACCGGAATCGAAACTGCGCCAACGCACCGATGGGCGCCTTGACCGGTCCCGCGACCCCGGCATCCTCGATGCCGCCCTGGCCGCCCTGGCCGACCATGGCTACCACGCGACCAACATGAACGACATCGCCGCGCGCGCCGGCGTCGGAAAGGCGGCGATCTACCGCCGCTGGTCATCCAAAGCTGCGCTGATGACCGACGCGCTGTTGCACTGGCGACCCGACCTGCTCGACGACGACGTCCCCGACACCGGCAGCCTGGCCGGTGACTTGGACGCCCTCGTCGAACGCGTTAAACGCAGTGACACCGGCCTCGTCAGCAACGACCTGGTGCTGCGGGTCGCGATGGAAGCCGCGCACGAACCCGAGCTCGCCTCGGCACTTGATGACCTCATGCTCGGCAAAGGCAAGCGCACGGTCTCCGCGATTCTGACGCAAGCGGCCGAGCGCGGCGAGATATCCGCCGACCGCGATTGGTCGCTGGTCGCGGACGTGCTCGTGGCGATGGCCCTGCTGCAGGTCGCCCGCGGACAAACCGTCGACGCCAATCTCGTCCGGCAAGTCATCGACACCCTGATCTTGCCCGCAGTCCGAGCGCCACAGACCGACTGACTGATCGGCCCAAGCGGGATGTCAGCTGGCCCGGGCGTCGTACTCCTCGCGGTGCGCGAGTACCTCGCCCATGCGGCTCTGCGCCCACTCCCGAAGGCCGCGGGTCAGGCCGAGCAGCGATAGCCCGAGTTCGGTCAGCTGGTAGGAGACCGTGACGGGGACCGTCGGCGTCACGGTGCGGGTGAGCAGGCCATCGCGTTCCAGAGATCGCAACGTCTGGGTCAACATTTTCTGGCTCACCCCCGCGAGCGTGCGAGAAATCTCGGAGTAGCGCAGCGCCGCCGGGCGGCTTGGCGTATCGGAAGCCTTCGAGCCATCACCACCCAGGGCGCACAGAATCAAGACCACCCACTTGTCTGAAATCCGGTCCAGGAGTTGACGGCTCGGGCATACCGCCAAGAAAGCGTTGAATTCGGCCTTCGCCCGGGCCCTTTCGGAAGCCCTCGTCTTTGCCATCGAGCCGCCCTTCTACTCATGGGAGAGTTACGCACTTTCGAGTGCCTACTTCCCGATGGGAAGTGGTTTTCCAATAATGGATCAGGCGGATCCCCTAGTCCACACGATTCACTGAGAAAGGCTCCCAATGCGCGCAACGGCCGGCTCCCTGCCCGGGGGTTCCTTGACCCTGGGGGACTCGACCGTCGCCCGCTTCGGCTACGGGGCGATGCAGCTGGCCGGACCGTGGGTGATGGGACCGCCCGCCGATCGTGCGGAAGCCTTGGCCGTGCTGCGCGAAGCCGTCGAGGTCGGTATCAACCACATCGACACCAGCGGCGCCTACGGGCCGCGGATCACCAACGCGCTCATCCGCGAGGCGTTGCATCCCTATCCCGAGTCCCTGGTCATCGCCACCAAGGTCGGGGCCGATCGTGATGCCCATGGCGGCTGGCCGACGGCCAGGCGACCTGTCGACCTTCGCCGGCAGGTCCACGACAATATCGATACCCTCGGCGTGGATGTCCTCGATCTGGTCAACATGCGCATGGGCAACGCTCAAGGCGTTCAAGCGGATTCAATCGCCCAAGCCTTCGAGACGCTCGCCGAGCTGCAACAGCAGGGTCTTATCCGTCACCTGGGTGTCAGTAACGTCACCGAGGAACAGGTCGCCGACGCGCGGGCAATCGCTCCGATCGTGTGCGTTCAGAACATGTACAACCTCGCGCACCGTCACGATGACGACCTGATCGATCGCCTCGCCGCCGAGGGGATCGCCTATGTGCCGTTCTTCCCGCTCGGGGGCTTCACACCACTGCAGTCCGAGGCCCTCTCGAAAGTCGCCGCGCGAGTGCGGGCGACGCCGATGTCGGTCGCATTGGCCTGGTTGCTGCAGCGTTCCCCGAACATCTTGCTCATCCCCGGCACCTCGTCGAGGGAACACCTGCGTGAGAACATCGCCGGTGCGGGGGTTGTTCTTTCCGCCGAGGACGCGGCCGAGCTGGACAAGGTCGTGACTCACGCTCGGGACGGCGATAACGAGCTAGTGAGTCGTTAATAGTGCACCAGCATCTTCGGCCGTGCATCCCGCTGTGAACACGTCGAACGTGGGGGAAAAGTACAAACCACCAACACCTTTCCTCCATAGGGCCCACGCTCGGAAACAGCAGCGAAGGCTGCACCCGAACCAATGACTCACGACACTAGAACGCGACGAGGCCCGCGAGATCGGTGGCTCGGCCGAATAGGTGACCCTGCCCCAGGCGGCACCCGGCCAGAAAGACTGTCTCGGCCTGCTCATGGGTCTCGATTCCTTCGGCAATGACGTTCAAGCCCACGGGTTCGCAGAGCCCGATCACTGAGCGGTACAGCCTGAGGTTTCGTCCCGGTTCGACGCCCGCCGCCAGCCCTCGGTCCAGTTTCACAATCTGCACCGGCAACTCGTGCCAGTAGGTCAGCGAGTTGTATCCGGCACCAAAGTCGTCCAAGGCCACTCGGATGCCCAGGTCGTTCAGCCGGTTGTGGGACCGCTTTGAGGACCTGACGAGCCTCGACGAGGTCGATAGGCAGGTGGCGGCCTGGCGAGATGAGGTGAAGGACGTCAGCGCCCGAGCCGGGATCTGGCCCGCGTTCATCAACATCCCGTCCAAGATCGGACACGTCGCCGCGGTTCGTGCGCTTGCCGGACAGCGGTGCGCGGCCGACGCCGAGAACGGCGTCCTGCTGGTCGCCGTCTGCCCCGGGATGATGAACACCCCCACTTCGTCCGTGTGGTGGGACGTCAGCACGGCCTCGACGCCGGCGAGGCAACCGTCGACGTGCTCGACTGGTTTTCGCACCCATCCGCCAGGATCAGTACGGGGAATTGGTGCGTCGTGGACAGGTGCTGCCGTGGAAGCGGGTTGCGGCACGGCACGCCAAGGGTTCGGCGACCCAATATCGGCCGAGTGGCGGGAGTTCACGCTTAAATCAACGTATGACCGAACGCGGCCGCCACGCCCGCACCATCGACGAAGGTTTGGCAGCGGCGCAGGCGGATACCGCGGGGCGGGAGGCCGCGCTGCCGTTCGACCCCGAGTTGGTGCGCCTGGTGCAGTTCATTAACGCCGTGGACACTGCGGAGGTGGGCTTGACGTTGCACGTCAAGGGTTGCGTCGTGTCGGGGATGCTCATCTCTGCGGCCCGGTATTACCGCCTGCTGGTGGATGAGTTCAGCGGTCCGAACCACAACGGGGAGGGCGCCGCGGCCTTCGCGGATTTCTATCGTCCGGCGCTGGAAAAGGTGGAGGAGGCCATTGCGAGTCAGACACTGGAGAAGCGGCCAGACCTCCCTCGCCACATACACTTTCGCCGCGCGCAGACCGTCATCAACGGCCAGGGCTCGTTCACCCGGTCACTGTGGCGAGGGCGCCTGACCGAGGTCGATGGCTGGTCATTCGGAAACTTCGGTCCGATAAGCCGACTGGACCACGCGATGGATCTCTAGGGTTCGCGCCGTCACCGCGGCTCGCCGGTGTTCGAACCGCCGGCGGACCGTGCCGGCCTCGTGCGGCCGTCAATGCGAGCGGCCCAAGCCACTGGATGATTCGGTCGATGGCTCGCCGACATCACCGTCGCCCGCCTGCCGGGCGTGAAAGCGCGAACGATCACTCGCCCGACCGATGCGCGCTGACCCGCGCTCAGATCGGGGCGATGATCTCCGAGGTGTAGTACTCGGCCGGTGTCTGCGAGTGATCCGCCGGGCGATCGACGAACACCCAGGCGCCCGTGGCGTTCGGGGAAATCCCCTCCTGAAGGGTGAGCGTCGCCGAGCCCGTGGCGTCGGTGTCCATCCCGCCGGCGGCAACGCCGGCGTCACCGGCTGCGCACGATGCCGACGGCCGTGGTGCCTCGATCAGCCTCACGTTGTAGTGAGTGCCGGGCTCGGCGGCGACCAACTGCACCTGAGCCGTGACCGTGTTCGACGAGGCGGAGATGTCGGTTCGGGCGGTGCCCTGCCCCTTCGACTGCAGGTTGATGAATGGGGTGAAGTCGCACGCCCGAAGGAGTCGCTTCAGGGGAACCGCGGTGCCGGCGAAAGCGGTGGGCGCCGCCGTTATCTCGGTCGGCGCTAAAACGGTTGCAGTGCCTACGGCGCCAGCAATGATCAGCGCGGCGGTTCGTCGCATGGGAAAGCCAATCGTGTTGTCACTGCGCGGTTTTCGCTCGACGCGTTCCGCAGATGCAGATAGCGAAGCGTCGGAGACGCGGGCCTTATTTTCCTTTGCGACAATTCCACATCTTGGGCGGCACGAACACCCGCGTGGCCCCGATGTGAGCAAGCTCGCTACCTGGCCGAAAAGTGACCTGTGCAGCTACCCGACGGTCGGTACCCGCGCCGTTCGTGCGCTCAGTTCAGGACTTTGAGTAGTTCCTGGGCAACCGGGCCAGCCGAAGCGGGATTCTGCCCGGTGTAGAGGTTGCGATCCACCACCGTGAACGGCTTCCAGATTTCGCCGCGGACGAATTCGACTCCGAGCGCGACTAACTCGTCCTCGGCGGTAAACGGCGCTTTATCGCGCAGGCCGACGCCGTCTTCCTCGTCGTTGGTGAACGCGGTCACCCGGTAACCGGCGAACGGTGTCGTGCCATGGCGCCGGGTGGCTAGCATGGCGACCGGTGCGTGACAGACGATGGCCAAGGGCTTGCCCGACGCCAGTGCCGCGGCGAGGAGCCGGCCCGAGTCGGCGTCGCGCCACAGGTCCTCCATGGGACCGTGCCCGCCCGGGTAGTAGACCGCGTCGTAGTCGTCCAACCGGGCGTCGGCCAATTCGATCGGCGTGCGCAATTCGTCGGCAGAGCGGAGGACCTCCTCGAGCCGCCGGGCGGTGTCTTCCCCGCCGGCCATCGAGGGACGCAGGCTCATCACGTCGACGTATGGCACCACGCCGCGGGGTGTCGCCACCACGACCTGGTGGCCGGCGTCGCTGAGCGCGCTGTAGGGCGCGGCGAATTCCTCGGCCCAGTAGCCCGTCGGGTGCCTGGTGCCGTCCTTCAGCGTCCAGAAGCTGGCTCCGGTCACGACGAAGAGGACTCTGGCCATCGTGATCGCTTCCTTGCCGGGGGAGGCCGTGCGCTAACCCGCTCCGCAAAGCCCGTACGGCGAAAGCCTATGCGGAGGCGTGGCCCGGGGCAATCGTCGCCGTAGCGCCGCTGTGTGACGGAACTGCGTGCCTCGGACGAGCATTCGCGACACCCGCGTTCCGGCTAGGCGGAAACGCGGCGCTGCGGTCCCTTACCGGCGAGCCGTGCTAAACCTCAGCCGAGATGCGCCGACAGCAACCACGCGCCCACGGACTTGCGGCCGTTGGACTCGTCGCGGATGTCCGCGCCGGCGAACGCATCGAGGCGCTCGAGGAAATGCTCCGGCACCTTGGCGTGGATGCGCGCCGGGCGGATCTCGTCGATCACCCAGTATCGGGAGACCACGTCGCGCAACTCGTCCTCGGTGACCGCGTTGACCGGGCCATCGGCGGGCAGGCTGGCGCGGTCGAAGACCAGCACGAAGTACGACGCTCCCGGCGCCGCGGCGCGAACGATCGACCGCTGGTAGCCGTGGCGCAACTCGACCGGCATCGAGTGGAACAACGTGCTGTCGACGATGGTCCCGAAGCGCCCGTCGTAACCCGTGAAGGAGCTGATATCGGCGACGTCGAAGGTCGCGTTGGTCAACCCCCGGTTGGCGGCTTCCGTACGTGCCATCGCGATCGCGGTCGGCGACTGGTCGAGGCCCACCGTGGTGAAGCCGCGCTCGGCCAGGTACAGCGAGACCGCGGCCTCCCCGCAACCGGCGTCGAGGACGTCGCCGTGGAACTTGCCCGCCGCGATCAGCGCGGCGATCTCGGGCTGTGGTTCACCGATGCTCCACGGCGGTCGGTGCCCCTCGCCCAACTCCGGGGCCTCGCCCCGGTAGGCGGATTCGAACATCTCTTGCGTTGGCTGGGTCATGCCCTCCGGTATATCAACCACGCTGATATGCGTCAAGCATCTTGATAAGCGGTGCGGGGTGGCGAGTCCACGGGGGAGGCCGCGGCTGGCGTGCGATTCTTCGGCGTCCCGCCGCTCGACGCCTTGCTGTTCAGCCAGCAGGCGAGTCCGCCGGCAACCAGGCCGACGCCGACACCCACGTCGGGACGTTGACCGAGCATCAGCCACGAGAGCAGGGCCGCGGCCGCCGGAATGACGGCGAACAGCATCGCCACCGCCGCCGCGCCATGGTGGTTGATGGCCCGCACGTAAAGGCTCACCGCCAGCGTGGCGTTGAACAGCACCATGGCGCTGATCGCGACGACGGCCTTGGTCCGGTCGTGCACGGCGAACGGTGTCAGTGCGGCAAGCGCGGCAGCCGGTATCAGCGCGGCGGCGTTCTGCAGCGCGCTCATCGCACGGAAGTCGACGCCCGCGCAATAGCGCTGCTGGTAGACCCCCCCGAGTGAAAGCCCCAGCAGCCCAACCACAAGCAATGCGATCACCGGATCGAAACCGTGAGTGCCCATCAGCCGTCTGGCGCATGCGGCGAGCACGGCGACGACACCGAGAAGCAGCGCCACCACCCGGGGTGCGCCGAGCCGTTCCCGAAGAAACACCGCCGCGAGGATCGCCGTGGCCACCGGGTTCATCGCGACCACCACCGCGCAGAGCACCGCGGGCGCGCCGAGCCGGATCGCCTCGTACAGGGCGCAGAATTGCACGGCCTGGATCAGCAAGCCGGCGACGATGACATGACCGAACTGCGCGCCGCGCGGCCACGGCGCTCTGGCGGCGGTCGTCCACGCGATCAATATCGTGCCGGCCAGGCCGAACCGCAGCACCAGCGCGGCCATCGGCGTCATCGCCGCCACCGCGAGCGCCCCGATGGGGTAGCCGACCGCATAGAAGAACGTCACCGCCGAAGCGGTGCTCAACGGCATGGGACGCAGGCTCATGCCCCCATGCTCGCCGCCGGTCACCGATGCTGTCCAACGATTATTGGCGATCGCGACCGATTCATATCACTAATCAATGACCTGGGAATAAAGCTACTACCGATGGCAAACTGCAGGTGATTGATCAATGATCCTAATCGGATTACGGTATCGACATGGGCCAGGCTCTTGATATCGCGCCGCTCCGCAGCCTCGTCGCCGTCGCCGATTGTGGCGGATTTCACCGCGCCGCCGCCGCGCTGCATCTGACGCAGTCGGCGGTCAGCCAGCACCTGCGCAGGATCGAAGCGGTGGTCGGCCAGCCGGTAGTCGAGCGTTCGGGCCGGGGAGTGGTGTTCACCGAATTCGGGCATCGGGTGGTCCGACACGCCCGCACGATCTTGGCCGCGCACGACACGGCGCTCGAAGACCTGGGCGCCACCGAGCCGAGGCTGTTGACCATCGGTGCCACCGAGCACGGGGCCGACGTGATGCTCGCTGGCCTGACGGGTGTGCTGCGCGAGCGATTGCCGGACCGGAGGGTGCGCTTCCGGCTCGACCGCAATGTGTCACTCGCGGACTCGATCGACCGCGGCCTGGTCGACCTGGCGATCATGCTCGACGGCGCGGGCCTGGACCGAGCCAACGCGTCCGGCGTCGTACAGCTGAAATGGGTTGCGGCGCGGGCCTTCATCCGCCGGATCGCCGATCCGCTGCCTCTGGTGGTCTTCTCCGAGCCCTGCACCCTGCGTGAGCCGGCCTTCTCGATCCTGGAAAGACAGGACGTCCCCTACGACATCGCCGTCGAATGCGGTGATTTGTCAGGGCTTTACGCCGCGGTGCGATCGGGCCTCGGGGTGGCACTGCTGCCGATGATCGGAAAGCTTCCCGACGGCCTTTGCGTGGCCGAAGGCCTCCCGGCGGCCAACTGTGCCTCGATCCTGGTTCGTGGCCGCGCAGGCGTGGACGCGGACCTGTTGAGCACCGTCGACGCCGCGGTGCGCGACGTGCTGGGCGCGGAGAACTGACGTCAGCCGCCGAGGGCGGGTCCGGCGATCGGCGGCAGCCCCATGGTCAGCGTCAGCACCATGAGGAGAAGCAGAAACCAACCCGCTCCCTGCCAGGCCCACCACGGTTTGCTCGCGCGCCAGAGTCGGTAGGTCCGCACGAAGGCCCATACGCCCGATAGCAGCAGCATTGCCGGCGCGCCCAGCCCCAGGCAGATGCGCACCGGTGCGGCGCACGCGGCGGAGTCGCCTCGCCCGGGGTCCTCGCAGCCCTTGACCGAGAGCGCCGCCACGATGACAAACGCCAACCCCAGCCCGGCCATCGTGAGGGCGAATCGAACCGCCGAGCGGCCATCTGCGAGCACTGCCCCCACCTCCCTTCCGGCGACGGACGTGTCCCGGGTCGGCTACCCGTCGGAAGGACACCTAACCGCCGTCCCCGACTCGGTGCAACCGCGCGCATATAGTCGAGCGGTGACGATCCCGTACGACGACGGGTTGCGCGAGCGGATCCGTGGTCATCTAGCGGGACACATCCGACGCGCGGTGACGGACCCCAGCAGGCGGCATGCGGCCGTCGCAGTGGTGCTGGTCGACTCGGAGGCCGGCGAGGACCGGGTGGGTCCTGCGCCGGTGGACGAGTGGAACGCCGGGCGGCCGATTGCGGCCGCCGGCCTCGACGGCCGGATGGTCGATGTGTCGGGCGGTGCGGCGTTCCTACTGTGCCGCAGGGCATCTCGCCTCACTTCCCATGCCGCGCAGTGGGCGCTGCCCGGCGGGCGTCTCGACCCTGGCGAAAACGCCGTCGACGCCGCGCTGCGGGAGTTGGACGAGGAGGTCGGCATCGCACTGGCCGGCTCGGCGGTGCTCGGATTGCTCGACGACTACGCGACGCGTTCGGGGTATGTCATCACGCCGGTGGTGATGTGGGGCGGCGGCCGACTCAAGCCCCGTCCCGCACCCGACGAGGTGGTGGCCGTCTATCGGGTGGGGCTGCACCAACTGCAACGCGAGGACTCACCGCGCTTCATCGCCATCCCGGAGAGCCCACGGCCGGTCGTGCAAATCCCGTTGGGCAACGACCTTATTCACGCCCCGACGGGGGCGGTGCTGCTGCAACTGCGCTGGCTAGGTCTGGAGGGCTGTCACGATGCGGTGAACGAATACGAGCAGCCCGTGTTTGCCTGGAAGTAGGCGGGCGTCTGAAATGCTGACGGCCCAGGCAGTTTAGGCGGCTAGGCGGCTGCGGTGAGAGTCGGTGACAGCACGTTGACCTCGGAGTGCACGTGCCCGCACGTCCCGCATTGCACCTCGTACTCGAGCACGTTGTCGCCGCGGTCCAGGAACCGGTAGTCGGCCCACGCCATGCACCGCGGGCATCGCGTGCGGCCTCGCTCCACTGCCATGCTTCGCGTCCCCTCGCTCGCCCGTGACCTCGCTATACCCGTTTTGTCACGAGTCGAATCACGGCGCGTCCGGGCGCCGCGGCGGGGCCTATTTGTCCGGGGCGATCTTCACCACCTGGCCCGGCCTGACCGGGGCCCGGTGAGCCGGGCGTCACCCGCGGCATTGGCCAGCTTGAAATCCACGAGGCTGGCGAAGTCGTCACCAACCAGCGGGATATTGGCCGGCTTGACGTCGCGGTGGATGACCGTCTCGGCGTGGGTCGCGTCCAGCGCGTCTGGGACCTGGCGGACGATGGACACCGCCCGAGCCGGGCCCAGAGGGGCTCGGACGCAAGCGGGGCATCGCCAGTGAGCCGCCGCTCAGCGTCGGCTCTCGTCGGCGAGGTCGTGTCGGGACTGGTGCAGGCCCGGGCCGTCCGGATCTCCGTCCTGGTGTTCCAGCTGCTCCTGCAACTGCCGCTGCTTTTCGGTTGCCTTGCTCGCGTCTTCGGGCGTGGGCGCGGGATCGATGTTGTTCTGTTGGTCCACCAATGAGCTCCCCTCGGTAATTCCTCAACGGGGAGGGTCACCCGATTCGGGCCCGGCGAAACCGGCGAGATCGTCGCCGGCAAGTGCGAGGTGGGGGACGGTGCCGCGTTCGCGCCTCTCGGCAAGTGGTCGCTCGCAGCGACTGTTCTGGTTTGGTACCCGGGGGAATGCACGGCACCGTCCGGATGGCCCAACGACCGGCGGTGACGGTTTGTTCCGCCCGCATTCCGTAGCGGTGCAGCTGGGTCACGGCGCGGGGTGCACGCTGACCACATCGGTCAGGCCACTCACGGTGAGCACCGGCATCAGGATTTCGTTCGCGACGATGTCGATGTGGCCGACATGCGCGAAGAAGGTGTTGATCGCCGCGCTGTCGAGGTATTCCACCCCGGTGAGGTCGACCGTGATGCCGCCGCCGTCGGTGGCGTCGCGCAGCGCCTGAATCAGCGCGTCGATGTTGCTCATGTCGAGCTCCCCCAGGCGGCCACAACCCGCGTCCCGTCGGCGCGACGGCTCGTGGTGAGGCTCAAAGGTGTGCTCATCAGCAGGTTCAGAATCACCTTCTCCCACATGTCCCGGTCGAGGTACACCGGCTCGTCCAGAGGTGGGCAGTCCACCCGTAGCTCAAGTCCCGCTCGGCCGACGGCCGACCGGAAGATGCTGGCCAGGTCGGCGGTGACGCCCGAGAGGTCGACCTGCTCGTGGTGGGCCCGCACGCGACCCGCCGGGATGCGAGAGAAGTCGAGCAGCGTGTTGACCAGCTTGATGAGGCGCAGGCCGTTGCGGTGGATGACCTCCAATTCCCGACGCGTCTGCGCGTCGAATTGTTCTGCGCGCGCGAGCATTTCGGCCTTCGGACCGAGGATCAGCGTCAGCGGGGTGCGGAGTTCGTGACTGATGTTGGAGAAGAAGGTGGTCTTGGCCTGGTCCAGCTCCGCCAGCTCCTCGGCCCGCCGCTGCTCGGCACGGTAGCTGCGGGCGTTGCCGATGGCGGCCGCGAGTTGAGTCCCGACGAGTTCCAGGAAGCCGCGGTAGTCGTCGTCCAGTTTCCGGTAGCGGTTCAGCGCCGCCACCAGAACCCCGTAGGGGGCGGCGCCCTGCTGCGACAGCGGTACCACCAGCGCTTCGGTGGGCGGGTCGGGCAAGTCTCCCGTCGGGAGCGCCGCACCCGCCCCGCCGTCGAGCGCGATCACGATCGGGTCGCCGCGTTGTTCATCCGCCGCGGCCCAGACCGAGGAGCCGGCCGCCTTCACGAGGCCCGCCACCGCGGGATGGTCGGTGTCGATCCCGCTGGCGCTCGCGAGCCGGACGTCCCCGCTCTTGTCGAAAAGACCAACGAGAGCGAACGGCAGATCGTGCTGATTGAGGCCGAGCTGGCGCGCGGCGACGGAGAGCACCTGCTCCTCAGTGCGCACGACGCTCTGGTTGGAACTGAGGTCGCGCAGCGTTCCCATCCGCCGCTCGGCGATGACCTGCTCGGTGACCTCGCTGACGACGCAGAGCATTCCCGCGACCTGGCCGGACTCGTCGCGCAGGGGGCTGTAAGAGAACGTGTGATGCGACTCCTCGAGGTAGCCCGATCGCTCGAGAAATAGCTGGAGCATCGCGTCCCAGGTCGCCCGCCCCGTGGACAGAACCTGCTCGATCCGCGGGCCGATGTCGGTCCAGATCTCCGCCCAGACCTCGCGGGCCGGCCGGCCCAGTGCCCACGGGTATTTGCGGCCGAGGGTGGCGCGTCGGTACGCGGCGTTGCAGAAGAACGTGAGGTCCGGGCCCCACGCCAGCCACATCGAAAAGCGCGACGACAGCAAGGTGGTCACCGCGGTCCGCAAGCTTTGCGGCCAGTCGAGCGGCGACCCCAGGGGGGTCGCGGCCCAATCGACGCGGGCCAGATCCGGTCGCAGTTGTTCGTCCGCGCCGAAGATCGCGTCCTGCGCCTCGGCGAGCGATCGGGGGCCGCCGCCGTCAGCACTCACCGAAGGTCTCTTCCACGCAGGTCAATTTGCGGAGCCTACCGGAGGCCGGCGGGCGCCCGGCGCGGAACGCTGGTGCTGACCATGAGAACCGACATCGCAAGCCCCCTATCCGATTTCACCCCGGCAGGGTATTGCGATGGCCGTACTGGCGCGCCGGGATGTGGGTGCTCGATAGGATCTCCACATCACACGCTCTTCAAACCGCTCCGGCGGGTGGCCACGCGATTCTGGCCGCTCCACGAGGCAGTTTTCAGATGGGAGGCCCGATGACTGGGAATGGTTCGGGGAGAGGTTCGGCGCGGTCCGACGGGGACAGCTGGGACTTGACGTCCAGCGTGGGAGCGACCGCGACGATGGTCGCCTCGGCGCGGGCGCTGGCCTCCCGCGGCCCCGATCCGCTGCTCGACGATCGGTTCGCCGAGCCGTTGGTCCGAGCGGTTGGGCATCCCTTCTTCATCCGGATGCTCGACGGGGAAATCCCGATCGACGACGAGATGCCCCTGACGTTGCGGCAGCGGTGCGAGCAGATGGCCGTGCGGACAAGATTTTTCGACGACTTTCTCCTCGCCGCGACCGCCGGCGGCATCCGTCAGGCGGTTATCTTGGCGGCCGGCCTGGACGCGCGGGCTTACCGGTTGCCTTGGCCGGCAGGCACTGTGGTGTTCGAGGTGGACCAACCAGAGGTGATCGCGTTCAAGACCTCGACGCTAGCCCAACTCGGCGCCGAGCCCGCCGCGGAGCGCCGCGCCGTGGCCGTCGACCTGCGCGATGACTGGCCCAACGCGTTGCGCGACAACTTCTTTGACGCCTCCACGCCGACGGTCTGGATCGCCGAGGGCCTGCTGCCTTACCTGCCGCCGGACGCCCAGGACCGGCTGCTGGACAACATCACCTCGCTCAGCGCGCCCGGCAGCCGCCTGGCCACCGAAACTTTGCGAGCATGGAGGTCTTCACCGACGAGCGGGCGCGCTCCTTTCGCAGCGCCTGGCGCAAGCACGGCCTCGATTTCGACGTCGCCGACCTGGTGTGGACCGGTCCTCGCCGCCAAGCCGCGGACCACCTTCGTTCGGCCGGCTGGCGAGTCACCGTCCATTCCACCGAAGAGCTCTACGCCCAGCATGGGTTCGCGCTGCCGGACAACGAGGTCCTCGCGGTATTCCGCGGGGCCATCAGTTACCTGAGCGCCGAACTCGGCTGACCGGAGTTTGCGGGAAGTTCAACGGACGGCAAGATTAGCAATCCATCACCAGTGGAAACAGTTGCACATACGCAACGTCAATCTCCGGAAAGTGATGGATGGCAATGGTCAGGAAGGTGTGTGCAATCGGCGTCGGCGCCCTGCTGGCGGCCGTATTGGTGCCCGTGTCCGTCGCGAGCGCCGACACCACGGACGCCGACTTCAACAATTACCTGGACGCGCATGGGGTCCACGTGGGCAACGATTCCCAGGCCGTCAAGATGGCGCGGGTCATGTGTCAGGACCTCGACGCGGGCTACAGCCAGCGTGACGAGGTGGATCAGCTCACGGGGGCGCATCGGCTGAACCAGTCGCAGGCGCAGCTGTTCGTGGGCGCCGCCACCGCCGAGTACTGCCCGACCCATCACAGCGCCAGCCCGCCGCCGAAGAAGTGACCGCTCCCGGCGTGGGGCCCGCTAAGGCGGGCCGTCGGGCTTTGTCGCCTGGCTGACGGCGGGAACGTTGTGCACGATCAGCATCCCGCCGTCCACCGGCAGCTCCACGCCCGTGATGTATCCAGCGTCGTCGGAGGCCAGGAACTGCGCCGCCGCGGCGACGTCGTCGGGGTAGCCGGGTCGGGTGACGGTCATGGCGTCGAAGGCGGCCGACATTTCCGGGTGCTCCTTCAGTAGCGCTTCGGCGTCGTCGGTCAGCACGTGTCCGATGACGATGGTGTTGGACCGCAGGCCCCGGTCGCCGTAGTCGACGGCGATTTGCCGGCTCAGGGCGTTGATCGCCCCCTTGCTCAGGCTGTAGCCGGTGGCCTTGGGAACGCCGATCTTCGACGCCGCCGCCGAGATGTTCACGATGGCACTCGATCGGTTGGCGATGAGATGCGGTAAAGCGTAGGCACAACACCAGAATTGACCGACCAGGCCCGGCCGCAGGATGGACATCAACCGCTCGGTGCTCAACTCCGCGACGGACCCGTCCCCGCCCAACACGACGTCGGTGGGGGCGGCGTTGTTCACCAGGATGTCGAGGCCGCCGTAGCACTCGACGGCCGCCTGGACACCCGCGGCAACTTGCTCCTCCTTGTTCAAATCGATTGCCACGAAGTGGGCTTCGCCGCCGCTCGCGCGGATGCCGCGTTCCAGGGCGACGCCGCGGTCACGGTTGCGCCCACTGATGACCACCCGGGCGCCGGCGCCGGCGAACCGACGAGCGATGGCGGCGCCGACACCCTTGGTGGAGCCGGTGACCAAGGCAGTCCTGCCGTGCAGTTTCCCGATCAGGGCCACGATCGTCCCTCCCGGCGGCTATGCCGCGACGAGAGGCAGCACTTCGTCGCCGAAGCGCCTGACCCAGCCCTCGGGATCCGGTGTGCCGGGAAACGGTCCGGTGTTGAGCAGGTCGATGCCGAGCTCCGCGAACCGGTCCACCTGACGCCGGTATTCATCGACATTCTCGAAAGGGTCGGCGAAATGGCCCGCGGTGAGCATGATCTCGTCGAAGTCGCGGTCGGCCTCGTCGCAGTGACGGCGCAGGACATCGAGCTTGTGGGGCAGCTCGTCGATGGGCGTGGTGCTGTTCCACACGTCGGCATACTGCGCCACCATGCGGAGCGTCTTCTTCTCGCCGGCACCCCCGAGGAGTATCGGTGGCCGGCGCAACGGCTGCGGCTGGCAGATGGTCTCGGCGAGGCGGTAGTGCTTGCCCTCGTAGGGTCCGTCGTCCTCGCTCCACATCTGCAGGCAGATCTGCAACGTCTCCTCGAGCATCTCGAAGCGCTCGCGCAGCGGGGGGAACGGGATGCCCAGGGCGTGGTGTTCGCGGTCGTACCAGGCGGCACCCAGGCCGAGCATCGTCCGGCCTCCCGCCAGGACGTCCAGCGTGGTCATGGTCTTGGCCAGTATCCCGGGGTGCCGGTAGGTGACGCCGGTGACCAGCATCGTGAGCGTGATGCGTTGGGTCAGTCCGGCCAGGTACCCCATGCAGGTGTAGCCCTCGAGGAACGGGTCCTCGGCCTGGCCCACTCCCTCCATTTGGAAGAAGTGGTCCGCCAAGGTGAACATCTCCGCGCCCGCGTCCTCGGCGGCCTTCGCGGTGGCGGCCAGCGTCGGGGCCAGCCGTTCCGGGGCGCCGGGCAGGAAGTCGATGTAGTGAATGCCGAATTTCATTTGTGTCGATCACCTTTCGTCAATCGTCGAGTCGGCCGAGCAGTGCCAGGGCCTCGTTGATCACCTGACGCTCGCGCTCGGTGTAGCGGTCCTGCATCGCCCGCACCAGCCACTCCTCACGAACCCTGCGGTCGTTCTCGGCACGGCGCCGCCCCACGGCGGTCAGCGTGATGAGTTGACGGCGGCCGTCGTGGGGATCGGGCGTGCGTTCGATCAGGCCGTGTCGGTCGAGCCCGGCCACCGTGGCGGCCATGGATTGCGGACGGATGCGCTCGGCCCCGGCCAGTTCGCTGGTCGAGGCCGGCCCGTCCTTGACCAGGCGCATCAGGACCGCCGTCTGCGGAGGCGTCAGATCGTCCGCCGCGGCGACCGCCCGCAGGCGGCGACGCAGCCTGCTGAACACCACGCGCAAGTCGCGCGCCGCCCGGACCGACGACTCACTGACCCTGGTCATATAGACAGCCTAAACTGTACAGTTTGTGCTGTCTAGTAGACGGCCTCGGGAATGGGTCGCACGGGCCGGGGCGTTCAATTCCAGTATGGCTGATCAAACCGAACTGAGCCCCACGGAGTGGGTGCGCGAGCAGACCCAGCGGATCCTCGAGCAAGGCACCACCGACGGAGTCGAGATCATGGATCGACCCGTCGTGCTGTTCACGGTCACCGGGGCGAAGACCGGCAAACAGCGATACGTGCCATTGATGCGCGTCGAGCAGGACGGGCGGTACGTCATGGTCGCCTCGAAGGGCGGCGCGCCCGAGCACCCCGCCTGGTACTTCAACGTCAAAGCCAACCCGTCGGTGACGGTGCAGGACGGGGACAAGGTGTTCACCCGCACCGCGCGCGAGTTGGAGGGAGCCGAGCGCGAACAGTGGTGGCGACTGGCCGTCGAGGCCTTCCCTCCCTACGGGGAATACGAGGCTAAGGCCGACCGGCAGATTCCGGTTTTCCTCCTGGAGTGATGCCGTCGTCGCGAATTGAGTAGTACTACCTAGCGGGGACGGGTAGAAGCGCTCGCGCGTCACCGCGATGCCGTCGGCGATGCTTTCGAGGTGTCACTTGCGTCTGGCGCTGCAATTACTCGATCGCGCAGAAAGGCAATCCGGCGGCATGACAATTCTTTTGGGCTTCCCCGGCCCCGCCGAACTGGCGGCCCGCACCTCGGCGGATCGTGATCGCGCCCTTGACGTCATCCGCATCGCGGCGCTGACCGGCGTGGTTGCCGGTCACACGGTCATGGCGATCAGCATTATCCGCAATCACGTGCTCATCTGGGACAACCTGACCCGCACCGTCGCGGCCTCCTGCTGGTCGCGGATCACCTTCGCCAGGGTGAAAGCGCTCGAGACCAGGAACAACACCGTGATGCCCAGGAACATGCGCTGCCAGGCGTCAAGCGGTAGGTAGATGATGCCGCCGAGCGCGGTGACCAGGCTGGTGCCGAAAGCGGTGGCGGCCTGTATGAAGAAGGCGGTGGTGTTCTTCGACGTGTTGTTCGGGACTGTCATGCGAACCAGCATGCGGCCGCACGCCCGGTCGTCATCAGCGTAGGACTACTCAAATTACGAAGAGCTCGGGTTAGGTGTCGACGGGGGGAGTCAGAAGTGACGGTGATGCAGCCCGGCGGTGTGTTCCGGGTCGGCGACTTCGAGCCGACATTCGAAGCTGAACTGGCCGGGCGTTACGACATTCCGGAGATTCGCGACGGGGCCGACGTCCGCGTCGTGGTGACGTCGGGCCGCGCCGGCATCGATGCCGCCGCGATGGCCAAAATGCCGAACCTGGAGGTGATCGTCAACTACGGCGCGGGGGTGGATACGATCGATCTGGCGGAGGCGAAGCGCCGCGGCGTCGGCGTGAGCAACACCCCGGACGTGCTGTCGGACACCGTCGCCGACACGGCGCTGGGATTGATCCTGATGACGCTGCGCCGCTTCGGCGCCGCCGACCGGTACGTGCGGGCGGGCCGGTGGGTGTGGGAGGGGCGCTTCCCGTACGGCCGGGACGTCAGCGGCCTGCAGGTGGGCATCCTGGGGCTGGGCCGGATCGGTTCGGCCGTCGCGACCCGACTGCTCGGATTCGATTGCGCCATCGCCTATCACAACCGCCACCGGGTTGACGGGTCGCCGTATCGCTATGCCGAGTCGCCGATCGAATTGGCCGAATCTGTCGACGCCCTGGTCGTCGCCACTACGGGCGATGGCACCACCCGCAATCTCGTCGACCGTCCCGTTCTCGAGGCGCTGGGCCCCGACGGCTACCTGATCAACATCGCCCGCGGCAGTGTGGTCGACCAAGACGCGCTGGTGGAGCTCCTGGCGGGCGGCGGACTCGGTGGGGCCGGACTGGACGTCTTCGCCGACGAGCCGCACGTGCCTCCCGAGCTGGTTCGCCTGGACAATGTGGTGCTGTTCCCGCACATCGGCAGCGCGACCGCGCGGACCAGGCGGGCGATGGCGCTGTTGGCCATTCGCAACCTCGACAGCTACCTCGGGACCGGCGAATTGGTGACGCCCGTGCTGCGCCCGGAGGAGCGGCGTCGCTGACTGCGAAAAGCCGGGCGGCTCAGGTGATTCAAGCGCGCACCAGTCGGCCGTGCGCGATCACCGATGCGGCCTGCTTGAGTCGCTTGGTGCGTACGCGGATGTCGTAGCTGGAGATCGCGGCGATGGTGGCCAGCCGCTCGGCGACGTAGCGGTAGAGGTGATCGACGTCGCGGCAGATGACGATCGCGACCAGGTTGTTGGGACCGCTGACGGCGATGACCGACGCCGCCTCGTCGTGCTCGGCGACCCGTTCGGCGACCTCCGCCAGATGGCGCGGTGCGGTCCGCATCCACACCATGGCGGTGACGTGAAAGCCGAGGCGCTCGGGCAGCAATTCGAGGTCGTAGGTCAGCGCCGCGGAGGCTTCCAGCGCTGCGATGCGTCGCGTCACGCGCGCGGGCGACCACCCGGTCAGTTCGGCCAGCCGCGCGTGCGGCGTGCGGCCATCCTCGGTGAGCGCGTCGAGCAGCGGCCGATCCGCTTCCGTCGGCAGCGCGGGTCGCACCGCCGGAGCATCGGCCCAGTCTTCGTGCAATTGGGCCGCCTGACCCTCATCGAGGGTGTGACCGTGGCCGGTCCACGACGTGCCCGTCGGTCCGCCGTACACGTGCAGGATCAGGTCGACCTCCATCGCCAGCACCGAGAAGGTGCGCGGCAGGCGCTGCAATAGCCCGCCGCTGCTCTCTCCCAGTGGGGCGCGCACCACGCAAACCAGTTCGGTCCACCCCGACAAGACGTTCGCGTGGGTGACTTCCGGGCGCCGGATTAACGCGTCGGCAAGATGCGGCAAGTCGTCGGACTTGGCGCGCACCCGGACCATCCACTGGCATTCGTCCGGTCGCCGGGGGTCGGTCACCCCGACCGCCCGCACCACGCCGTCGCGGCGCAGCTTGCGATAGCGCCGCGCGACGGTCTGCTCGGGCACCCCGAGCACCTCGGCGATCCGCCGAAACGGTGCGCGCGGACACAGCTGTAGCGCATGCAGAATCTGACCGTCCAGCGGCTCAACCACCACTAAAAGATACGTTTTCGCGCAGCTATATGCCTATTACTGCCAATTCGGCGGCAAAATGTGGTGAAAACAATCCCCGCGGTCGACCCTGGATCCGGCGAGGAGGGAGCCACTCATGCAGATGCACGGCAACACCGTTCTGATCACGGGCGGCGGCAGCGGCATTGGCCGCGGCCTCGCGGTGGCGCTGCACCGCGCCGGGAATCGCGTCGTCGTCGCCGGCCGCCGCGCCTCGGCCCTGCGCGCCGTCACCGACGCCCATCCCGGCATGCGACCCCTGGGCCTGGACCTTGCCGACGCCGCGTCGGTCCACCAGTTCGCAGCCCGCGTGACGCGCGACCTGCCCGAACTCAACGTCGTCGTCAACAACGCCGGGACTATGGCCCTCGAGGATCCAGCGGTCCCGAATCCCGCGGTGATCGCGTCGATCGTCGCGACCAATCTGGTCGGGCCCATGATGCTGACGTCGCTGCTGTTGCCGGCGCTGGTGCGCCAATCGCGCGGGGCGGTCATCAATGTCACGTCGGCGCTCGCCTTCGTCCCACTGGCGCAGGCACCAAGCTACTGCGCTAGCAAGGCGGGTTTGCATTCCTACACCGAATCGCTGCGGTTTCTGTTGCGCGACAGCCCGATCGAGGTCATCGAGATAGCGCCACCCCGGGTGGAAACCGACATGACCGTGTCGGCGGACGACGGTCACACGATGAACCTCGACGACTTCGTCGCGGAGACGATGGCCCAACTGGCGGCGCGGCCCGATGCCGGGGAGGTTGTCGTCGACGCCGCCCGCGCCGTGCGTTATGCGGAGCGCGACGGCGCCTACGCCGAACTGTTCGCGGCAGTCAACCGGGCGCGATGAACAGGCAACCCAAGGAGCTCTCATGAGAATCGGAATCGGTCTGCCCAACCATGTGGCGGGTGTCCACGGACCCCTGATCACCCGATGGGCACGCCGCGCCGAAGAGCGCGGCTTCGAGTCAGTGACCGTGATCGACCGCCTGATCTACCCGAGCATCGACTCCCTCGTGGCGCTGGCGCTGGCCGCCGGTGCGACCAGCGAGCCGGCGCTTGTCACGAATGTCCTTCTGGCGCCGCTGTATCCGGCCGTCGTCCTGGCCAAGCAGCTGGCGAGCCTGGCCGATGCGGCGGGAGAGAGACTGGTGGTCGGGATCGGCGTCGGGTCTCGGGAAGACGACTACTCGGCCGTCGGCGTCGAATTCCGCAAGCGCGGCGCGGTCCTCGACGAGCAGGTCGCGCTCCTGCGCCGCGCATGGGACGGCGACGCAATCGCGAGCGGCACCGCGCTGTGCCCCGCACCGGTCCACGTGCCGTTGCTCTTCGGCGGCAGGTCACAGGCGACCGTCCGCCGCGCCACCACCGTCGGCGACGGGTGGTCGGCCGGTGCGCTGCGCGACTACCCCGGCCAGTCCGCGTTCGCCGATCGCGTCCGTGCGGGCTGGCGGGAGGCCGGTCGCGCGGGCGACCCGTGGATTCACGCCTCGGTCAACTTCGCGATGGGGGACGGCGGAGTCGTGCAGTCCGGCCGCGATCATCTGGGCCGCTATTACGGATTCAAACCCGACTTCGCCGCGCTGAACGCCGCCGACATGATCAGCTCCGCCGACGATGCCCGGAGCACCGTTCGCGCCTACTGCGACCTTGGATTCGACCGGCTGCTGTTTCACCCCTCGGCCACGGGGATCGACCAGATCGACCGGTTGGCCGACGCCGTCCTCTAACGCGGCGCTAGTCCCGGCCTTAGCCGAGGAGGCCGGCGAAGTGCTCCAATGCGGCGAGGTGGTCATCGACGTTCGAAAGGCCGGCGTTCATGGTGTTCACCGATAGGTGGGTGGACCCGGCGGCCGCCGACCGCACGACCTCGCGCGCGTGGTCGAGGCCCGGGCCGGGGGCCATCATGGGAAACCATCCGTCGGCGAGCCGTCCGGCGCGCTCGTAGGCGCGGTCGGACCCCGCGCCGATCCAGACGGGGATCGGCCGCTGGATGGGCAGCGGCGCGAGGCCCGCACCGGTCACCGACTGGTAGCGCCCGTTGAAGGTGACCGACCGCTCGGTCCACAGCTTGCGCATGAGGTCGACCTGCTCCTCGGAGCGCCTGCCGCGGTTGGAGAAGTCCTCCCCGAGGGCCTCGTACTCGACGGCGTTCCAGCCCAGACCGATCCCGAGCCGGAACCGCCCGCCGGTGAGCAGATCGACCTCGGCGGCCTGCTTGGCCACCAGGGCGGACTGGCGCTGCGACAGGATGATGACGCCGGTGACCAGCTCCACCGTGGTGACGGCGGCCAGGAAGCCGAACATGACGAACGGCTCGTGGAACGTCGTGTCGATGTCGTAAGGGCCGCGCCACCCCTGGTGCACGCGCGGGTCGGCGCCGACGACGTGGTCAAAGGCGAGGATGTGCGTGAACCCCAGCTCCTCGACCCGCTGGCCGTACGCGCGGACGACCCCCGGGTCGCCACCGAGCTCGGTCTGCGGGAACACGACTCCGATACGCATTGCCGATGCAACCACCCGGCGGCGCGAACGCTTCCGCCGGAATGTGGGATCGACCACAAGTGCGGGAGCGTTGTCGGCCGCGCTGGGTATCCAAGCGGCTACGCCCGGGCCGGTTGACCCGCGCCCAGCGTGGCCGACCGGTCAATGGGTATCAAATGCCGCGTGAGGAAACCCACCATGAGCCAACTGATCCAACGCCAGCTCGGGCAGTATGACAGCCCGATCGAGGACGAGCTGGAGGACGCCTTCACCAGGATGTTGAGTGAGGGCACCCAGCGCATGCACCGGACCTGGCGGGGGGTGTTGGTCACCGGATTCTTCGGTGGGACGGAGGTCGCCCTCGGCGTCCTCGCCTATCTGTCGGTGTTGGCCGCCTCCCATGAGCCGCTGTTGGCGGGTCTGGCTTTCTCGATCGGCTTCCTGGCCCTGTTGCTCGGCCGCAGCGAGTTGTTCACCGAGGGATTCCTGATCCCCGTGGTCACCGTCGCCGCCAAGCGGGCGAGCCTGATACAGCTGATCAGGCTGTGGGGCGGCACGATGTTCGCGAACCTCGTCGGCGGCTGGGTCATCATGTGGCTGATCATGACGGGATTCCCCGAGCTGCATGAGGAGACCGTGCGGTCGGCGGCCCATTTCGCCACCGCGCCGTTCTCGGCGCGGACACTGGCGCTCGCCGTGCTGGGCGGCATGGTGATCACCTTGATGACCCGGATGCAACACGGCACGGATTCCGTGCCCGCGAAGATGGCCGCGGCCGTCGCCGGGGCCTTCCTGCTGGCGGGGCTGCGGCTGTTCCATTCGATCCTGGATTCGCTGCTGATCTTCGGCGCACTGACCGGCGGTAGGGCACCGTTTGGCTACCTCGACTGGCTGGGCTGGTTCGGCTACACGGTGCTGGGCAACGTGGTGGGCGGGCTCGGCTTCGTCACCTTGCTGCGGCTCCTGCGCAGCAAGGACCGGCTGCAGGAGGAACGCGCCGACGCGGAGTCTTCGTGAGACCGCCAATCCCTCACGAAACCAGCGGGTTCCGGACCGGCTGTCGGTCTGTGTCCGAAGCGAGACGGGGATGACGTTATCTTCCCGACGCGGACTGGGTATGCCGTCGGTATGAGTTCACTACCGTCAGCGGACGCCACGCCGACGCGGCTGGCGCTCGCCGGCCCGGCCGACGCGGCCACCGCGGCGCAGCTGCGGCGAGCCCTGCAACGGTGGCTGGAGCAGGTGGCGCGGATGCCCGACGACATGCACAGCGACATCGTGCTGGGTGTCGGCGAAGCGTTGGCCAACTGCGTCGAGCATGCCTACCGCCTTCACGCGAACGTCGGCACCATGAAGCTCGACGCCTACTACGAGCCCGCGACCCAGTCGATCCGCGTGTGCGTCAGCGACCGCGGAACCTGGTATCGGAGCCCGCCGCGGAAGCCGAGCGACCCACACGCCTCCCGCGGCATCCTTCTGATGCACGCGCTGGCCGAGCACTGCACCATCGACGCCGGGCCCGGCGGCACCACCGTGTGCCTCGATTACGCCACGGAAACCGGCCTGGTGGGCAGTCGCTGACTCAGCCGCCGCGCCGGCCGCGGATTCCGCTGTCGACGACCTTCACCGGTTTGTGGGGATAACGGCGGCGGGCGTGCTCCTCGGCCGCCGAATTCGGTAACACGTAGAGCATTTCGCGTTTCTGCTGCAGGGGTTTGAGCACGGTGTCCATGAAGGCCTTGCGGTCGTCGAGGTAGGGCTCGATGACGTCCTCGCCTGCCGGGCAGACCGCCAGGCAATAGGCCGCCTTGTAATTCGGCTTGAACGACAGGCTCTGCCACATCGACGCGTTTTCCGCGTCACTGACGCGGGAGCGGAAGTCGGCGGCGTCCGTGCTGTCGGCGATGGTCTGCACCCAATCGGTGAAGCCGCCCATGAACTCGCGGTAGTTGTGTACCGAGCAGGCGACGAAGTCGAATTCGCCGTCCTTCCCGATCGCGCCGACCGGGCAGGCGGCAACGCACAGCTTGCATTCCAGGCACGGGCTGTAATCCAGGGGCTGGCCGTAGTCGCTGATCGGCGCGTCGACCAGGATGGTCCCCAACAGGACGAAATTGCCGAATTTCGGGTGAATCACGTTGCGGTGGATGCCCATTACGCCAAGGCCGGCGGCGACTGCGACCGGCTTGTGTGCCACCACCCAGATCCGCCCGGGGAATCGGTCCATCTCCATCGGGAATGTCGCCGACGGGTTCAGCGCCCGGTAACCCGCGTCCTCCAGCCGGCGCACGATGCGATGCGCCGCCTCGTTGAGCACCTCTCCGCTGCGGTGGAATTCCTGGTTTGCGACGCTGCGCGCCGTGGAGCGCACGTTGTCGCGGTTCATTCGAACCACCAGGGAGATGTAGCTCTTGGTGCCCGGCAACGCCGCCTCGACATGCTCGGCCTCGGAGGCCAGGTCGGGGTTGTCGACGGCGGCGAACGCGACGTCGTCCGCCCCGGCCGCGAGGCACACTTCGCGCAGCCAGTGCTCGTCGATCACGCTGGGCGGCTTCTGTTTCGGGTGCGACCGTACCCGTCGCACGGTGGGGTGATCCGCCATTCGGCCGGGTAGCCTGTCCGCCATGCTAGGTATAGTACACAATACTCAGATAAGGCCGGCATCAACCTCGCGGAGGTGTCGCTCGACGTCTTTGACAAGGCCAGCGGCAAGCCACCAGTCGGGCAGCGCGCACGGTTTTCGGCTGTCGCCTCGGGGCAGCGGTGTCTACGGAGCGCCGCGTCCGGGTCTCACACGCCGACCGCGCGTTCCAGCTCTTTGAGCGACGTCTCCAGGTGGCCCAGCAGCCGCTGCAGGTGCGGGACGCTGCGACGGCAGCCTACGAGGCCGAAGTCGAGGCTCCGGTCGTTGTTCGTCACCGTGATGTTCATCGCCTGCCCGTCGAGCGGAATCGACAGCGGGTAATTGCCGTCCAGCCGGGCGCCACGCCAGTACAGCGGTTCGGAACGGCCCGCCGACACGTTGGAGATGACGACGTTGAACGGCGGCGAGGCCGCGGACAGATACCCGGGGATGAGCCCGAAGACCAGCCCGCCGATGTTGAGGGCGGACAAGGCCAGCTGCTGCACCGGCGGCAGCTGCCAGAACACCTCTTTGGTGTTGGGGATCGACGTGCTGATGACCTCGAGCCGCTTGGCCGGGTCGTCGAGATCGGTCGCCAGGTTGCACAGGAAGGTCCCGACCATGTTGCCGCCGCTGTCGTCGTCGTCCTTGCGTAGATTGACCGGGACCATCGCGGTCAGCGGGGCCTCCGGCAGGCCGCCCTGTTCCTGCAGGTAGGCGCGCAGTGCACCCGCCGACATCGCGAGGACGACGTCGTTGACGGTCACACCCGCGGCCGACTTGACCGCGTTGATGCGTTCCAGCGACCACGACTGCGCCGCCACGCGGCGGGCGCCCCCGATCCTGACGTTGAACATGCTGCGCGGCGCCTGGAACGGCAGGGTGAGTTGTTGCTCGAGGAGCGCCGCCCGCGCCAGCTTCAGCGTGGAGGGGGCCAGCGCGAACGCCGACCCGGCGGCGCGGCCCGCCCGCCCGAGCAAGGACGGCGACTTCCGCTGCTGGCGTGGCCGCGGGCCCAGACTCCACGGGACCCGGACCTCGTCGTCGGTGGGATCGGACGCGAAGGCCCGCTGCATGAGCCGCAGCGCCGACACGCCGTCCATCAGTGAGTGATGGAACTTTGTGTAAACGGCGTACCGGCCATCCTGCAGACCCTCGACGAGGTGCGCCTCCCACAAGGGGCGGTGCCGGTCGAGAAGGCTGCCGTGCAGCCGAGACGCCAGCTCCAGCAGGTCGCGTACTCGTCCCGGCTCGGGCAGGGCGGACCGGCGGAGGTGATAGCCGAGTTCGACGTCCCTGTCGAAGGACCACACGACGTTGGTGATGCCGCCGATGAAGGCCGGGTGTTTGCGGAACGCCGGTTGGACGTCGGTGCACTCGAGCATGGCCTGGTAGGACTCGCGGACGAAATGCGGTCCGGCGTCCGCGGGAGGCTGGAACAGCTGCAATGACCCCACATGCATGGGATGTTCGCGGGACTCGCCGATGAGGAACAGCGCATCGGTCGGCGATATCGGCTCCATGGTTATCGCCCCTATCCCGTCGGCCGTGCCAGCCATCTGGCACGGGGTTCTCTCTCTCTCCTTGTAACCAGACGGGGCGTTTGCCACACCCGAGCGAACGGAATCGGCGGCCCGGGTGTCCTAACGCGGTGCGGCTGCGCGGAAGGCGGCGGTGATCTCGGCGACCCGCGGGTCGGCGCGCAACTCCTCCAGGGTCTCCGGTAGCGGGATGCGCCAGTTGGGATATTCGTCGATCGTCCCCGGCAGGTTCGGCTGGCGCGGCTCGGCGATCACGTCGTAGGGCGAGATCAACTTGAGGCGGCTGGGTGTCGCGGCCAGGAACCGGTGCATCGCGGCGATGATCTGCGACTCCTCAGGTTCGGCGGGATCCTCGGGGAGCAGCCCCTTGGAACGCAGCAGGGCCAGCCACTCGGCCCGCTCCTTCGCGGCGCCGGCCTCCTCGGCAGGCACGTTGTCGAGCAGTCCGAGGTCCGCCCGCGCCCGCACGTGCTCACCGCGCAGGAAACCCGCGGCGGTCGGCAGGTCGTGGGTGGACAGGCTGGCGGCCACCCGCGACGGCCACTCGGCCGGTTTGAGCAGCGGCTCACCGGGCGCGGATTCGTCGCGGGTGAACCAGGAGACCGCGCACCCCAGCATCCCGTTGCCGGCCAGTGCCTTGGTCACCTCCGGTTCGACGGTGCCGAGGTCCTCGCCCACGACGGTGGCGCCCGCCCGGTGCGCTTCGAGGGCGAGGACGGCCAGCATCACGTCGGCGTCGTAGTGCACGTAGGTGCCGCGGTCCGGACCGTCGCCGGGTGGGATCCACCACAGCCGCCACAGGCCGGCGACGTGGTCGATGCGCAGGCCGTCGGCGTAGGTCACGACGGCGCGCAGCATGTCGCGCGGGGCGGCGTACCCCGTGGCGGCGAGACGGTCAGGCCGCCAGGGCGGCAGCCCCCAATCCTGGCCGCGGGGCGTGAAGTTGTCGGGCGGCGCCCCGACGCTGACGCCGGTGGCAAGCACGTCGGCCAGTGCCCACGCGTCGGCGCCTTCGGCGTCGACGCCGACCGGCAGGTCGTGCAGCACGCCCAGGGCCATTCCGGCGCCCTGCGCCGCGGCCCGCACGGCGATCAGCTGCTCGGCGCAGCGCTGCTGGCCCCAGGCGTGGAACGCGATCCGGGGTTCCAGCTCCCGCCGGGCGGCCGCGACGGCCGGCCCGGCCACCTCCCGCAGCTGCTCCGGCCACCGGCTCCACCGGCCGCCGTGCCGCTCGGCCAGCGCGCAGTACGTGGCCCAGTCCCGCAATCCCTCCGACCCGGGCGATTGCCCGGCGAGCGGGGAGGGCCTGCCCTCGGCGCGCCACAGCAGCTCCAGCGCCGACCGTTTCGCCGCCCACACCAGGTCGTGGTCGATCCGTTCGGTGCTCGCCGAGACCCGCAGCGCGTCCACTTCCGCGCGGGTGTCCGGGTCGGCCCGGCGGTAGCTGTCCAGGTCTTCGATGCGCAGCGCTAGCGGGTTCGCGAAGCGCCGGCTCGACGGCGTGTACGGAGACGGCTGCACAGGGTGCGTCGGGCCGGGGGCGCTCAGGGGGTTAAGCAGCACCGCGCCCGCACCGTGCTCGGTCGCGGTCCACTCCATGAACTCGCGCAGGTCACCCAAGTCGCCGATGCCCCACGAGCGCCGCGAGCGCAGCGCGTACAGCTGCAGCATCCACCCCCAGGTGGCCGGCGCGGCCGGCACCTGCGGGGGAGCGGCGACCAGGGTGGCCTCCTGGCCGTCGGCCGTGTGCAGGCGATACCACCCGGGGTGCAGGTCGGCGGGCAGCACGTCGCGCGCGTCGATCCGCGTGCCGTCCTCAGCCACCAGGTGCGCGGCACCGGGCATCCGACGCGGCCGCCCGTCGACACGGACCGCGACCGTGGGCGGCAGGACACCCCCGCGCGCCCGCTCGTCCACCTTGGCCAGTTCGCGGCGCCGGTCGGCCTCGGTGGCGGCGTCGACGTCGAGCAGCCCGAGCACACGAACGACCACGTCAGCATCGACTTGGACGGGCTCTCGGCGCTCGTTGCGGTAGCAGGTCGCCACCCCGTGTGCGGCCGCCAGCCGACGCAGTTCCTCCGGTATCGGTTTCGAGTCCGCCATCACCGCGCCCGCAGCCGGACGGCGTTGGAGGGCATGAGGGGTATGTGGGTGTGACGCCGATGCGGGAACACCCCGCTGGTATACCCGGGTGGTGTCTTCTCACACCGGCCGGTGACCCGCTTGCACGGCGGAGTCACGGCAAACGGCGCCGTTGTTAACGCGCCCGATACACTGGTGGCCTCGGCAATCCGATCGATCTCCGGTCGCCCGCCGTCAAACCCGAAAAGAAACCTACATCGAAGGTTGTGCCTTGGCCGAAAAACGCAGCGATGCCGTCAGCCTGGAGCCGCATTTCGAGGACGTGCAAGCGCACTACGACCTGTCCGACGAATTCTTCGCGCTTTTCCTGGACCCGACGCGGACGTACAGCTGCGCCTACTTCGAGCGCGACGACATGACGCTCGAGGAGGCGCAGCTCGCCAAGGTCGACCTGTCACTGGGCAAGCTCGGCCTGGAGCCGGGCATGACGCTGCTCGACATCGGTTGCGGCTGGGGCACCACGATCATCCGCGCGCTGGAGCGCTACGACGTCAACGTCGTCGGCCTGACGCTCAGCCGCAATCAGCAGGCCCATGTGCAGCAGCGGCTCGACCAGCATCCCTCCTCGCGGAGCAAACGCGTGTTGCTGCAGGGCTGGGAGCAGTTCGACGAGAAGGTGGACCGCATCGTGTCGATCGGCGCCTTCGAGCACTTCGGGCGTAACCGCTACGCCGACTTTTTCAAGATGGCCTACGAGGCGCTGCCCGCCGACGGGGTGATGATGCTGCACACCATCATCAAACCCAGCGACGAGGAATTCGCCGAGCGCGGGCTGCCCATCACCATGACCAAGATCCGGTTCATGAAATTCATCATGGACGAGATATTCCCGGGCGGCGACCTGCCACAAGCCAAGAACGTCGTCGAGCACGCCGAGCGGGCGGGTTTTAGCCTGGGGCTGTACCAGCCGCTGCGCCTGCACTACGCGCGCACTCTCGACACCTGGGCGGCGGCGCTCGAGTCGCGCCGGGACGAGGCCATCGCTATTCAGTCCCAGGAGGTCTACGACCGGTACATGAAGTACCTGACCGGTTGCGCCGACCTGTTCCGCGAGGGTTACACCGACGTCGCGCAGTTCACCCTCACCAAGGGCTGACGCCCCGGTGCGGTTTGTCGCCGCGGCGCTTCGGGTAACACCACGAGCAACGACCTGATTCGGTAGGCACCGACGCCTGTCGGCGCAAAACCGCAGGAGGATTGACCGTGGGCGCCAAGCACCGCATGACCGAACCGCCGGAGCAAACTCGACCGGCGAGGCGAACGTTGCCCGCGATCGCCGGCATTTGCGAAGTCGTCTCCGCCGTCGTAGTGGGCGGGGCGGCCCTGACGGCCCTGCTGGTCAGCGTCGAGCCGGCGAAGCCGGTGGTCGTCGCCGGCCAGGGGCCGCCCGTGACTTCCCAGCCGGTGCATCAGCAGGGGACTGTCGTTGCCGTGTCGGCGAATTCGGTGACCGCGCGCAGCTCGAACGGCTACACCCAAACCTACGTCGTGACCCCGAACACGACCCTGGTCACCAAAGGCGGCAGTCGGCCCGCCACGGCGGCGCCGCGGTTCTCGATCAACGACGAGGTCGACATCGTCGGAACGATCGAAGGCGGCACCGCGTTGGCCACGGCGGTGGCCGACCGCGATACAGGGCGCGGGGACGGGCCGCCGATGGACTTCGTAACGGCCCAGCCGGTGAGTAACCGGCAGGGCCCCACATAAAGCGCTAATCACGCTGTGCCGCATTAGCTTTCGGCGAGAATTCGCCCCCGACCGCCATCGTTGGCGGCGGTTTCGGTGAGGCTGAGACGCGTTCGCCTTGCGGACGAAGTACAGTCCGGGCTAAGTCAGGAAGCCGTCTAGCCACAGGAGGCACCGATGAGCGAGCATGAAGTGAAGATGATCATTCTGTCGACCGACGACCTCGACGAGTCGATCCGGTTCTACGGCGAAACCCTGGGAATGCCGGTGAAATTCCGCGACGGGACGCACTTCGCCGCCCTCGACGGCGGTCCGGTTACCCTCGCCTTGGCGACCGCGGTCGACCATCCCATACCTGGGCAGGTCGTCGTCGGCATCAAGACGGCGGATGTCGACGCCGCCGCCAGGGCGGTCGAGGCCAGCGGCGGCGGAATCGTCAAGGGCCCTTATGACGACGCACACGAACGGCGAGCCGTGGTGTACGACAACAAAGGCAACGGGCTGGTCTTTTATCAGCCGCTGCCCCGGTGAATTGCCCGTGAGTTAGCACCGGCACATTGCGCGAAGCAGGTTCGCCCCCTGCGGCAACCAGGTCGCTCGCGTGACTTCGGGGCGCCGATGCTGGACAATCGACTGATTGTGGGTTCAGGAACGATGCCCGTCGTCGTCGCTCCCTGCCCGAAAGGCGAGTGATGCCTACCGTTCTGTTCGACACCACCGACCTCGGCGAGGCCGAAGACAAGCTCAGCGCTGCCTTCGCGCGGGTGAAACTGGTAGGCGGCGCCGAGGATTCGACAAGACTGCGCATGGTGCGCTCCACCGTCGGCTCGCTGACGCTCGACGACACCTACGTGAGCCACGATGTCACGTATCGGATGGAGCCACCGGACAGAGTCCTTCTGTGCCGCGGTTACTCGGGGGTGATCGAAGGCCAGCAGGCCGGGTGTCCGCGGGTGGTCGTCGGACCGGGCCAGATCGCCGCCTTCGGCGGCGTCGACGGGCTACCCACCGTCGGCGAGGTCCGCCGGGCGCACCACCTGGTGCTGTCGATCGACCGAAAGCTGTTGGGCGAGGTCGCCGCCGCGGACCCATCGGACGACATCGGGACGGTTCGTCTCGTGGGCCAGGCGGCGGTCTCGCCGGAGGCCCACCGGCACCTCCTCGACGTGATCGACCATATCCGCCTCAAGGCGGCCACCAACCGACTCGCCGCGGCCAGCCCGCTGGTCGCCGGCGCCGTCCAGCGTTATCTCGCGGCGACCCTCCTGGCGACGTTCCCGAGCACCGCGTCGGTGGAACTCACCGGCGCCGACCGCAACGACACCACACCGGTACTGTTGCGCCGGGCGATCGCTTTCATCGACGACAACGCGCACCGGGACATCTCCCTTGTCGACATCGCCGGCGCCGTCTATGTGACTCCGCGGGCGCTGCAGTACATGGTCCGCAAGCACCGCGACTGCACTCCCAGTGAGTATCTGCGCCGGGTCCGCCTGCACCAAGCCCACCTTGACCTGGTCGCGGGCAACCGCGCCACGACCACCGTGGGAGAGGTGGCACGGCGTTGGGGTTTCGGAAATGTGGGCCGATTCGCGGTGTACTACCGGCAGATATACGGCCAGAGCCCGCACGTCACCCTGCGTTATTCACAATAGTGTTCGGACGCGCGTCAGCGTCCGGTCCGTTCGCGGTGCTTACACCCCGGCCAGCAGCACGGGCGGCGCTGGCCTTCCTCCAGCTCCTCCTGGGTCCGGCGAATGCGGCGCTGTCGTGTCTTCTCCTGCTTGGCATCTTCGATCCAGCAGATGAATTCGTTCCGTGCCAGGGGCGTGATGTCCCGCCAGGCGGCGAGCGCCGCGGCGTTGGCGGTCAGCGATTCACGTAAATCCGCCGGAAGGTCGTGTACCACCCCACCGGGCACTCGCCGGTCGGCCATGGGGGTCAGCGTAGCGCCCGGCGCGGACCGAACCTTCAGGACACGTAGTTGCGCGCACCGCCGTCGAGTTGCATGTCCTCCAGCTGCCGGTAACCTCGCTCGACGTTCGTGGGCACGGGGTTTCGCTCCCGCAGCACCCACGGCAGGCCGCGCAACGCGTCCGCGATACCCTGCGCGGTAACCCGATCGCGGAGCAGTCGGCGCAGCAGCCGCGCCGTCCGCACCGCGGCGCCCGGCAGGGGGCGACGAAGCCAGTTGAACCACAACGTATTTCGGATGCCGTGCCGTCGCCGCAGGTGCGCGTCCCGGAGTCGCGAGGCTTGGTGGTGGGCGACGATCTCCGGGACGTGGCTCATGTGCCACCCGGCGCGGGCCAAGTCGGAAGCCAGCAACTCCTCCTCACCCCCGAGCCAGAGCCGCGCCGAGAAGCCGCCGGCATCGATGAACGCCTGTCTTCGCACGATGGAGACACCCGCCAGGAAGCTCAGCAAGGGATGCCCCGGGATGCCCGGCGTGCGAGGCAGCGGTGACTGCGCCATCTCCGTACAGATGGCATCGAGCGTCCCGCGGGGCTCGACGATGATGTTGCCCGTCACGACCGCAAGGCTGGGATGCGCATCGAGAAGGTCGGCGGCAAGCCGCAACGCTCCCGGGTCATACCACGTGTCGTCATCGCAGAACGCCACGTAAGGCGTGTCGGCCGCCCGGACGCCGAGGTTGCGCCCGACCGCTCCGAGGTTGATTCCCGGGGTCAGCAGAACGACGCCCGGATACCGCGACCGCACCATGTCCGCGGTCCCGTCTGTTGAGGCGTTGTCGACGACGATGACTCGCGGTTGCTCCGGAAGGTCGGCCAGCCGCCCAAGCGTGCGGTCAAGTTCGGCACGACGGTTGTGGGTGATGACCACGACGCTGAGCCGCGCGTCGGGTTGGGGTTCGTGGTCCGGCATGACCGGGGTTTACCCGGTCGACGGGGCGGCAAGCGCGCGCGCCGCGATCGACGCGACTACACCGGCTCGGACACCGCGCCGTGTCGGCCCGCCTCGACCCTGCTGGTCGTGGCGACGGCATCGCCACGGGCCAATTCGGCGGTCGCGGCCGTCATGACGAGCGCTGCCATCACCAGGGCCGCCATCCCGACACCCCCGGTGTTGAGCGTCTCGCCGAGGACGACGACACCCAGCACCGCCGCCACGACGGGTTGGGATACCTCTAGGGTGGGCATCGACGCGGTGAGGGCGCCGGCCCGGAATGCCGACTGCTCCCAACCGAAGCCCGCCAGGGCGGCGAGCAGCCAGGCATACAACTCGGGGGACTCGAACACGGCCCAGCCCTCGTGCCCGAGGACATGCACGACTCCCTTGGTGAGCACCGCGAACAGACCCCAGAGGGACCCCGACGCGAAGGCCAGCAGCACGGCGGCGGCTGCGCCGCCCCAGACGCGGGCACCCACGAGGCACCCGACCAGCAGCGGCCCGAGCACCATCGCCACAATGCCCCAGGTGTGCAGGGAGGCTCGCGCATGACCGGCCTGCGGGTTGCCGACCGTGACGATCACGATAACCGCGGCCGTGAGCACGACGGCCCAAACCCATTGCCGTCCAGTCACTCTGCGGTGCGACAGCCTCGCGCTGATCGGCAGTGCGAACAGCAGCGACAGGACCAGCAAGGCCTGGACCAGCAGCACCGAACCCTGGTCTAGCGCGGCGGCCTGCAACCCGATGCTGGCGACGAGCAGCAGGGCGCCCCACCGCCACCGCCGATTGCGCAGCAACTTCGCGAACAGCTGCAGGTTTCCGGCCGTCTGGTCGGTGATGCGGTGGGTCGCTCGCTGCTGCAGCACGTCGCCGATCGACACGCACAACGCGGAACCCAGCGCGAGGAGGGCTGCGATATCCACTCTGGTCATCGGTGCATTCTCCTGCCATTGCGACGGGTGGCGCACAAATCCGCCGGCGGGGCGTCGCACGAAATCTACGCTCACGCAGCACGTCGTACGGGCCACCGCGCGACCACGCTGAGCCCGCGTGCGTCAGGTCAAGTGGGCGCTGTCGTCGTCCAGGTCGTCACGACGCAACGCCATCGGGGTCAGCGCGGGAATGTCGCCGCCCGCAACGACAGCGCGGGCGATCGGCGTCAGTGCCCGGAACAACGCCGCCACCTCGTCGTCGCGCAGCGCCTCGAGCGCCGACAGGCCCAGCTCGTCGGTGCTCGATTCGATCCGGGCCTTGAGGTCCCGGCCCGCGCTGGTCAATGATCCGTCGGCCTCGAGTAGCCCCCGCTCGGCCAGTCCTCGCTCTTGACGCTCCCAAGTCGCTTCGTCGTAGTCGCGGGTACGGGCGATGTAGTCGCGGGGAACCCCGCCGCCGGCGGCGTGTAGGACGTTGGATTCGCGGCCCGTGATCCCCGCCGCCGTCAACAACGCCACGTGGCCGTCGCCGCGGTGCTCGCGCAACAGCGTCGCGGCGTGCCAAAGCGCGGCCAGGGGATCGTCGGGCCACGGCAGCGCCCGGTTCGCGGCGAACAGCGGCCGACCATCCAGCGGAGCCGACCGCGCCGCCTTACCCACCAATTCCGCTGCCGCACGGACATTTTCGTCCGCATCGAGCCCGTAACGGCGCAACGCCGCAACCGCGGACTCCTGCCGCGCACGCAGGGCGGCGGCGGGACCGGCGATCTCCCAGGCCGTCGGCAGGGCCTTGGCGACGCGTTCGGGGGCGAAGTTGTAGAAGATTGCCGTCACGACCTCGGTCGGGACCGTGCCCAGGGGCGCCGACCGGGCGGCGAAATACCCCATCCAGTAGCCCCGGTAGCCCAGGCCGTCCAACGCCGCCCGCGCCTCCGGGGCGAAGTAGGTCACGCCGTGTACGGGCTCGAATCGTTCATAGAAGCGCCGCGCCAACGCCGGTTCTCTGTGCACGAAACGCAGTTAACCACCCGATGGTGCCGGTGCCGTGCGAAGGGGCCCGTTGCGGCCGCCGTTTATTGCCCCTTCAGGCTGCCGATACCGAGGGAGAAGTCGGTGCGTTCCGGCCGCGGGGGGTTTTCCACCTCTTCGACGTAACGCTGCGGGTCCCGGTCGACGATCGGCAGGCCCTCGGTGGTGGGATGCTGCGCCATGAACTCGCCGTACTGCCGGCCGAGCGCCTCACGAAGGCCGATGGGGGCGTGGCGGCGAAAGTCCGATAGTCCCTCGCGCTCCTCCTCGCTCATGTGGTCGTCGTTGGCCACCCGGGTGCGGCGAACCGCCGCCCACCACTCGTCGCTACCGGCGGCCGCCGCGTTCGCGTCGCGAACCCCGTCCCGGATGTCGTTGTGGTCACCGATGGCGTCGAGCGTCTCGCCCTCGGGATCGTCGGCCCCGCGCTGCAGCAGTTGCGGGTAGAAGATTTTCTCTTCGATGTAGGCGTGCACGTCGAGCTTCTCGGCGAGCGGCCGCCACACCCGCTCGAGCGCGGAGCGGTTGACCGAGGTCTGCGCCGGGAGATTGTCCAGCTTGGCGAACTGCGCGCGGAACCAGTTGTGGTCGGCGACGATCAGGTCGGTGATATCAGCCATGCAACTCCCACCCCCTGCTCCGATCGAGACGCGCTCAGGCCATCGTGTGCCATGCCGCGTAGTAGATCAAACGGGCGGTCGGCGGTGCCGGCCGATCCCGTTCACCGGTCGGGCTATCCCGCGGGCTGTTCGGCGGCGACCTGTGACATCAACGGCCGGCTCGGGACGAGCTGACGGAGAACGCGCGCGACGTCGGACTGGAATAGTTCGAGGCTGCGACGCAGCTGGTCGGCGCTCAGACCGTCGCCGTCCGCGCTGAGGTGCATCACCTCGTGACCGAGCCGCTCGTGATAGCGGCCCACCTTGTCGACCACCTGGGCGGGACTGCCCACCAGGGCAGAGCTTCGCGCGACGAAATCCTCAATCGACTCGAACGCCGTGGGCATGCCGGCGCGGCGCTGCGCCGCCAGACGCGCCTCGAACATCGGCCGATAGGTGGTTACCGCTTCCTGCGAGGTCGGAGCGACGTAGAACCCGGCCGTTCCGGCGCCGACGAGCGCGTTCTCGGGCCGGCGGCCGTAATACTCCCACCGTTGCCGGTAGTGGCCAACCAGTTCGGCGTAGGGCTCGACCGGGTTGCTGACGTTGGCCGAGAAGATTGGGTCGCCGTGACGTGCGGCGAGATCCACCGAATCGGTACTCGTCGCGCTGCCGTGCCAGATGCGGATCCGGCTCTGTAGCGGCCGGGGGAGCGCCCTGGCGTTTCCCAGCGGCGGCCGGAACCGCCCCGACGTCACTTCTTCGTTCTCCCAAAGCTGCCGGAACAGCTCGTAGCCTTCGCGGTTGCGGTCCCATTGGTCGGCGGCGGTGACACCGAACAATTCGGCCTGCGCCCTGCCGTTGCCCTTGCCGATGATCAGCTCGAGCCGCCCGCCGGACAGGTTGTCCGACGACAGGGTCAGTAGGTGCTACGCCGTGCGCCGTCTGCGGCCGCTGATCAAGTAAACGGCGGCACGCAACTCCAGTAGCGGATCGGCGGACGGCTCGATCCCTTCGACCCGGGGAATCGGGTCGAAGATGATGTGCTGCTGTTGAGCGGCGTTGTCGGCGACCGGGCCGGTTAGCTCGAGCGTGCCCACCTCGCGGACCTCCCGATCCGCCGGCCAGTGGACGGTCGCGTCGTCGACGATGTCAGAGTCGTCAGCGAGCTGCACCGCCAGTGTGAAGCGGATCGGTCCGCTCCCGAGCCGCTCGGTCAGCTCGGTGAACAGATAGTCGGCATCCTGTGATTGCGCGACGGACTCGTCGATGTACTCGTTGCCCGCTTCGGGGATGATGCGGTACCGCCCGAACCGGCTCTCGCCGGCCGCATTGATGAACTCGAGCGCGGTGACGCCGAAGAAGGACTCTCGAGCGAAGCTGGCCGGAAAAGGCTTGGGCTGCTGCACGAAACGCAACGCCGCCGGGTGTGAACCGAGGAAAGTCTCTAACGGTGAGCCCGCGAGATTGGCCGGGTCGCTGCTGGCCTGGGCTTCGAGCAGTTCGAGGAATTCCTCGCCGGTACGCGTGGGGAACCCATCGGTCGAATGGCTGATGATGTCGGTGTGCACCCGGTCACCCAGGATGAACCGGACGGCCAGCCCCTTGGGAAGTGCGTTCGGGTCGGCATCCGGAATGTTCGGCAGCCCGGTCGAATCCGAGAAACGCACGACGACGGGCGTGGAGTCGCGGCGGAAATGCGGGGCCTTCGACAGTTCGGCGGCCGCCGCGGACGGGACGAAAGCGCCGTTCAGCAGGGTGCCCTTGGCATGAGCCGGCCGAACGCCGGGGTGGTCGCCGAAAATCTTGGAGAACGTCGACAAGATGCTCTCACTCAGCTCGATCAGCTTCTCGTCCGCGGGCAACGGCATGACATTCTCCTATTCCGACGCGACGATCTCGCAGTCAATGTAAATCGGCCGCCCGTGCGCCGCGACCGGAGCATGGCCGGACCCCGGGGGCATCGCGGGCGCGGTATCCCGAAACCGCAAGCGGCAGTCTGGGTTTGCTGAAGCGGGGCAAGCGGCCGTGGCATCTGCGCATTCCGATCCTAAGACGTACCCTCGCCCCTAGCGTTCAGGTGCTCGGCGGTGGGAGGCGTGGAAGAAATGGCCCCAGGAGACGATCACCGGTACGTGATCATCGGAGCCGGTGCCATCGGGGGCACGGTCGGCGCGGTATTGGCCCGGGCGGGTTCCCCGGTGGTGATGGTGGCGCGCGGCCGGCACGCGGAGGTGCTGGCCGGCGCGGGCATCACGGTGCGAACACCCGACGGCACGTTCCGGGTACCGGTGACGGCCGCGTCCGGACCGGGGGAGTTGCGGTTGACGGAAAGCGACGTGCTCGTGTTCGCCACCAAGACCCAGCAACTCGACGCCGCCCTGCAAGAATGGGTGGATCAGCCGGTCTATGACCGGCGGGGCGCGGTCGGGACCGCGGGCGAGGCGTTGCCGGTGCTGACGGCCCTGAACGGCGTCGCCGCCGAGGAAATGGCGCTGCGTTACTTCCGCCGGGTCTTCGGCGTCTGCGTGTGGCTGCCGGCCGTGCACCTTGAACCCGGAGAGGTGATCGCGCGGTCGTGGCCGGTGGCCGGTCAGCTGCACATCGGGCGCTGGCCGGCGTCGCTGGCGACCGAAGCCGACGCGCGCTTGCTGGCGGGGCTTGCCGAGACGTGGAGCGCGTCGGGCCTCGTGATCCGCACTCCAGCCGACGTCGCCCCCTGGAAGTACAACAAGCTGCTGAGCAACCTCGGGAATGCCGTGGGTGCGTTGTCGGCCGAGCCGGGCCGGTCCAGCGAGGTAATGGCCGCGCTCCGCCGGGAAGGCGAAGCGGTGCTGCGCCACGCCGGAATCCAGTTTGTTTCCTTCGAGACGTCCACCGCGGCGCGCGCCGCAGGGCCGACCATCCGTCCGGTGCCGGGTTGGGATGCCCGGCAGACCAATTCGACCTGGCAGTCGCTGAGCCGCAACACTGGCAACGTGGAAACCGATTTCCTCAACGGCGAGATCGTGCGGCTCGCCCATCGGCACGGTGTCAGCGCGCCGCTCAACGCGGCGATCGCCCGAGCCGCGCGGGAAGCGGTCCGAGATGGCGTTGGGCCGGGCGGTTATTCGGCCGAGGGCCTCGCGCGACTGGTCGGTATCGACCGGGCGGGCTGAGTGTTCGGCCCGGCTCAGGACGCGGGCAGGGCGCCCAGCAGGCTCAGCATGAGCACGACGCCCGGCAGGAAATTGGTCACCTGGTGCGCGACGATGCTGGCCAGCAGTCCGCCGGAGTACCACCGCGCCAGCGCAATCGGAATGGCCACCACCAGCAGCAGCGGCGCGCGCGTCAATTCGAGGTGGGCGAGCGCGAACACCAGGGTGCTGACCACCAGGGCGGCCCACCGGCCCCAGCGCTGTTCCACGGCCCCCCACAGCAGGCCCCGGAAGACGATCTCTTCGCAGAACGGGCCGACAACGGCCACAATGAGCAACACGGCGCCGGCCCACGGCCAGTCGGCTCGCAGACCCCCGAAAATCCGGCCCACCGCCGAATTCGCGCCCGGCCCGACCACCGCGCGGTACACCATCGATGTCGGGATGGTGATCAGCAAACCGCCAAAACCGAACATCAGGCCCATCCGGACCTCGCGCCACGACCAGTGCAGCCGCAGGTCCGTCCGAGGACCGTTCCCGCGCAGAGTTGTGACGAGCACGGCCACTCCGGCGGCGGCGGCCGTCGGAACCACCACGGCGACCGCGAGGCTGCTGGCGGGCACGGGACCGTTGCCGCCGAGCAAGCCGACCATCCCCACCGACACGGCCAGGTACGCCAGCGCGACCAGCACGAAGGCGCCCAGCCCCCAACGGTGCGGCGGGGCGGCGACGATCTGCTGGGACGGCGGCCCTTCCACGGCGTCGACGCTACCGCAGCGTGGTCGGGCGGCACCCGCAACAGAACACAGCGTACCATTTCTTTAGTTGCGCGAACAAAAAGTTCGCCCGCTTGTGAACATGGAGGCCGCTATGCCCAGGACCGCCGGCGACACGTGGGACATCGTCAGCAGTGTCGGTTACACGGCGCTTGCCGTCTGCGCGGCGCGCGCCCTCGACGCCGCGCTCGAGCCGCCGCTGGCGAACGACGACTACGCCGCGGACTTCGTCGCCGCGGCGGGTGAGCCGCACCTGTCGGCCGCCGTGGCCAACGTGGACCTGACCGGCGCGGCGGGCTTGAACGCACGGTGGGTTGGGGTGCGAACGCGGTTCTTCGACGAGTTCTTCACCGACGCCGGCGAGTCCGGCGTCCGGCAGGCCGTCATCCTGGCGGCCGGATTGGACTGCCGCGCTTACCGGTTGGCGTGGCCGGCGGGTTCCACGGTGTTCGAGGTCGACCAGCCCCGGGTGCTCGAGTTCAAGCAGCAGGTGCTCGACGGGCGCGGCGCCGCGGCGTCTGCCCGGCGCGTCACCGTCGCGACCGACCTGCGCGAGGATTGGGCAAGCGCGCTGATCGAGGCCGGCTTTCAACCCGATCAACCGACGGCCTGGGCGCTCGAGGGCTTGCTGCCCTACCTGCCCGGGATCGCTCAGGACGCCCTGTTCGAGAAGCTGCACCAGTTGTCCGCCGCCGGCAGCCGGATCGCCGCGGAGCTGGGGCCGGCCACCGGAGAGATCCGGGAGTTCGCCGACAGCGCCGCGACCGTCCCCCAACTCGCCACGCAGCCCGCGGTCGCCGACCTGTGGTACGACGACCCGCGCGCGGACACCAAAGAGTGGCTGTCCGAACAGGGTTGGGAAGTCACCGGCGTCGACCTGGCCGACAAGGCCGCCAACGAGTATGGGCGGCCCTTCGAGGGGCTGCCGGCCGTCTTCGAGCGGTTGATGAGGACGAAGTTCTTTCACGCGGCCCGGAGCGGTCGGTAGCCGCCGGGTTCCCGTTACCGTCGGCTGCCCGGGGTGTCACGCGACGTACGCGCAGTGTTCGACGCGTGGTAACCGGAGGGCGGACTGGGTCTGCAAGCCTTGACCGACGTTGCGGCATCGGAGTCGTCGCACACCGGAAGGGGCCGGCCATGACCGAACACCTGCGCGCTTACAACAGCCTTTGGCAGGTTCGCAACGATTCGTGGTGCCGGTTGGAGGAGGCCGCCGATCGGTTGACGCGCCCCGGCACGGCGGGCGCGCTGAAAGATCGCTGTCTGGCCGTGTGTCGCGAGTTGCTGGATCGCTTGAGCACGGTCGAGCCGTACTGGGCGTATCCCGGCTCTCCGCAATTCGCGCTCGTGCAAAGGCTTTTCACAACCGGGAGCTATGAGAAATTCTCTCAGGCGGTCGCCCGGATCAACCGCGCGCTCACCACGGAGTCGTATCGTTCCGGGGACGTCGACAACGCCGGCGCCGATGAACTGGACATGTTCCCGGCCGACCCGCGCCAGCTCGAACATCAAGTGCCGACGCCTGCCGACCGCCCCTACTTCGAAGTGCTCGTCGTCGAGAAGATGACCGAGGCCCAGGAACGGGCGCTGCGCAACGAGGTTCGGAAATGGCGGCGCCCCGACGACGAATTCGTCTACGAGCTCGTGGTGGTCTCCAGTGGGGACGAGGCGCTGATCGCGGCGCGGTTGAACGTCAACTTGCAGGCCGTGGTGATTCGGCGGCGCTTTTCCCATCAATCGACCCGGGACCTGTCCACCCTCTCGGAGTTCGTCGACACCGCCGTGACCACCGAACTCGCCGATCACCAGTCGCCGGAAGAGCGGGCGCAGATTCTGGCCGTCTCGCTGGCGGAGCTGCGACCCGAACTCGACCTGTACCTCATGACTGAAATCGACGTCGAGGACATCGCCGGCCGCCTGGGCCAGTACTTCCGCAGGGTGTTCCACGCCCGGGAGGGCATGCTCGAGTTGCACCTGTCGATTCTGCAGGGGGTGGCGGCGCGCTACCGCACCCCGTTCTTCAGCGCGCTGAAGCAATACAGTCACCGGCCCACGGGCGTCTTTCACGCCCTGCCGATCTCGCAGGGCAAGTCGATCGTCAACTCGCACTGGATCAAGGACATGGTGGGCTTCTACGGCCTGGACGTGTTCATGGCCGAGACGTCGGCGACGTGTGGCGGTCTCGACTCGCTGCTCGAGCCCACCGGGCCGCTGCGGGAGGCACAGCAGCTCGCGGCGCAGGCCTACGGGTCGCGTCACACCTACTTCGTCACCAACGGGACCTCCACGGCCAACAAGATCGTCACCCAGGCATTGGTCGCCCCGGGCGACATCGTCCTGCTCGACCGCAACTGCCACCAATCGCACCACTACGGGATGATGCTCGCCGGCGCGAACGTCGTTTACCTCGAGGCCTATCCGCTCAACGAATACTCGATGTACGGCGCGGTACCGTTACGGGAGATCAAGTCGAAGTTGTTGGCGCTCAAGCGCGCCGGCAAGCTCGACAAGGTCAAGATGATGTCGCTGACGAACTGCACCTTCGACGGCATCGTCTACGACGTCGAGCGTGTAATGGAGGAATGCCTCGCCATCAAGCCCGACCTCGTTTTTCTCTGGGACGAGGCGTGGTTCGCCTTCGCCCGGTTCCACCCGGTGTATCGCACGCGCACGGCGATGGCGTCGGCGCGGGCGTTGCGGGCGCGCCTGCAGGATCCCGGCTACCGAGCCCGATACGAGGAGTTCCTGGCCGTCGAAGCCGCCGAGACACCCAGCGACGACGCGCTTTTGGAGCGCCGCCTGCTCCCGGACCCGGCGCGGGCCCGGGTGCGGGTGTATGCCACCCAGTCGACGCACAAGACGTTGACGGCGCTGCGGCAGGGTTCGATGATCCATGTCTTCGACCAGGACTTCGACCAGAAGGTGGCCGAGCCGTTCCACGAGGCCTACATGGCGCACACGTCCACCTCGCCCAACTACCAGATCCTCGCCTCGCTAGACCTGGGCCGCAGGCAGGTGGCGCTGGAGGGCGTCGAACTGGTGCAGCGGCAGATCGAGAATGCGATGCAGCTGCGCGACGCCATCGACAACCACCCCTTGCTCAGCAGGTACATGCGCTGCCTTCGGACGTCCGACCTGATTCCGGAGGGCTTTCGCCCGTCAGCCATCGCGCAGCCGCTGCGCTCCGGGCTGCGGAACATGATGGCCGCCTGGGAGCAGGACGAATTCGTGCTCGATCCGTCACGGATCACGCTGTACATCGGGCCCACGGGCTACGACGGGGACACGTTCAAGCGCAAGCAACTGATGGACCGCTACGGGATTCAGATCAACAAGACGTCGCGCAACAGCGTGCTGTTCATGACCAACATCGGTACCACCCGCAGCTCGGTCGCGTTCCTGGTAGAGGTGCTCGTCAACATCGCCCGCGAGCTCGACCAGAGCGTCTCCGAGATGAGCTTGGGCGAGCGGGAACACTTCGAGCGGGCGGTGTACCGGCTTACCGAAATGTCACTGCCACTACCGGATTTCAGCGGATTCCACCCCGCATTCCTGGATCACAGCGGAAGCGAACCGACACCGGAGGGCGATGTCCGTCGAGGGTTTTACCTGTCCTACGACGACACCAATTGCGAGTACCTCAGCGGTGAGCTGATCGAGCAGCGGCTCGACGCCGGGGTCGGCGTCGTGTCGGCGACCTACGTGACCCCCTATCCCCCGGGATTTCCGGTGCTGGTGCCCGGCCAGGTGTTCAGCCGCGAGATCCTGCAGTTCATGCGTGACCTCGACACCCCCGAAATACATGGCTACCAACCGGACTTCGGCTACCGGGTCTACACCGAAAAGGCCATCGAGATGGTGTGCGAATCGGCCGGATTGGCTCGCGGTCACCATCGTTCCGCCGAGCAGGGCGCCGCACCGACACCTCCCAAAGCGCAGAGGAAGAAGCCGGTCAAGCGCGAGGGGGCCAACGGTAACGGCACCGTTCCCGAGGTCGGTCAGGACGAGTTGCTCGGCCAGCAGCTCCCCGGTGACGCGGTCGATGCGGCGCCGTCGTAAGGCGCTAGCCGTCTGCCGGTGAGCGATGCAGGGCGTGTGAGGACGCCACCAACGCGGTCAACGTGACGGCAAACCAGGCGAACAGGATGCCGAACGGCAACAACCGCTGCTCGTGGGGAAAGTATGCCGCCGCGTGAACGGCAGAGACGCTGGCGCCGCTCGGTAGGGCATGGTTGAGGAACGCAAACGGCTGGGGAAGAAGCGAGACCGAGACGGCCCCACCCGACGAGGTGTTCCCGAGCAGAATGAACACGCCCCACGTCGGGATGATCGCCCAGCGGTGGATCAGCACCAGCATCGTCGAGTTGAATTGCGCCGCAATCGCGATCTGCAGCGAAACCAGCAGCCACAGTTCGAGGAACGGTGCGTGCAGCGCACCCAGGAGTGGTTCGGACACGAAGGCGAGGGAAGCGCCGCGTGCTATCGACGGAAGCGGGTCTGATCATGGCGCTCGGGCGGGGCACCGCGGTGATGCGGCGAGGCCAGGGCGTATCGACGGCCGTCGACGGATTACTCGGTTACCCGGGCGCCCGTCACCGAAACATCGGCGACATCGGTGCCGCCGCGCGCAGCCGTCGGGCGATGGCTGCCTCGCCGGAGTCGTACCGCCCGGCTCGCCGCCGCGGCCAACGCGAGCGCCGCCATGGTCAGCAGGATCACCGCCGACACCGTCCTCGACCCCAACAGCGTCAGGAGCAGCGGCAGCCCGAAGCCGACATAGGTGACCACGTAGAACGACCCGACCAAAGCGCCGCGCAGGCGCGCGGGTGCGGCGATCTGCAGGTCGATCAGGCCCTCTCGCAAGCACAGGCCGGAAGCGCAGCCCAGGATCAGCAGCAGCGGCAGCCCGATTGCCGACGACATGGTCGGCGGTGCCACCACCGCGCCCACGTAGCCGATTGCGGCCAGCACCGCGCCCGCGGTCCCGGCCTGCGGACCCCAGTTGCCGATCCGCGCCACCACTTGGATCACGCCGCTGATGCCATTGACGACCAACGTGGCGATGCCCGCGGCCATCGGGGCGGCAAGCGCGGTGTGTATGCGGGCCGGGATCGTGACGAATCCGAGTGTCGCCGAGGCGAACACCCATGGCGCCAGCGGCATCGCCCAGCCCAGCGCCCACGTCGTCCCCTGTCGCGCGGATATCGAGCCGGCCGCGGCGGGCGGGGTTGCCGGGACGGGGGCGCCCCATCGCACCGCCGCGGCCATGGCGGCCATCGCCAGCACGAGGACGGCGGCGGCGATCGCGAACGACACGCGGATTCCCGGCTGTCCGGCCCCGCCGGCCACGCCGCCTGCAAGGGGACCGACGGCGAAACCCCCGATCAGCACGGCGCCCGCGGTCGCCACGCCGGGCGGCCCCTTGAGGTCGGAGGCCCACGCCGTGCCCGAACTCATCGCCAGGCCGACACCCATCCCGACGACCAGGCGCCCGCCCAGCAGGACTTCGGGTTGCTGCGACAGCAGCATCGCCGTGGTTCCGATGAGCGCGCTCACCGATCCGGCCAGCGCGACGGACCGGCGCCCGACGGCGTCCGACGCCCGCCCGCCCACCAGCAGCCCGGGGAGCAGTCCCAGCGCGTACACGCCGAAGGTCGCGTCGAGCGCGGCGGTGCTCAGGTGCTCGTGATCGCTGATCAACGGCATCAACGCGACGAAGTGGTTGGCCGCCCAACCCATTGCGAACAGCAGGGCCAGCACGCTGAGGAAGAGGGCGTTCGTCGCGCCCGTAGCGTGCCGCCCAGTCGCCGCCGTCGGCCGCGACGACGGACGACGCTGCAGGCCGACCGATCCGCTCGACCTCATCACCGGCATCCCCCTTGTCGTCACGGCCGACCCGTAAAACGCGGCACCACCCGGCAAGGTATTCCCACTGGCGGCGGTTTCGCGCAGCCGAATGCCGCGGATCACATGCGCCGGCTGCACGAGCAAAGGAACTCCGCGCGCGCCGCAAACACCGCGCACCCCGGTTGGCCCCCGGTTCGGAGTTTGAGGACCGAGTGATTTTGTGTACACATAGCCACCACCAGCCCATACTCCCCTCCAGGAAAGGCAGATGATGAAGAAGACTTCACTGGCCGCCGCTCTCGCCGTCCTTGCTTTGAGCGCGTGTTCGCCCTCGCAGGTCATCAACACCGGCGGCGACACGAAGTGCAAGGACTTCACCACACAGGACGAGAAGAAGCAGAACGACGAAGTGAGCAAGATGCTCAAGGACAAGAGCGGCACCGACCCCACGAACATCGAGATCTCGGCGACTCGGCTGTCCGCCACCACCTACTGCCAGACGGTCGGCAAACCGGACAGCAAGATTTCCGAGGCCCCGCACGGCTGACGGCCGATCCACGCCGCCGTGCGGCTGAACGGTTAGCGCCGCGGCGGTTTGAATCACCGCCAGTCCAACTCTGGCGACGCGCGTCCCCGGTACCTAATCTGCCCGGGTGATGTCGACCGATCCCGCGCCGGCACGCGTGACGCTGTCCGGGGTCGACCGCTCGTTCGGGAGCCACTCGGTGCTCGGCAAGGTCGACTTGGAAATCGAGCCCGGCGAGGTGGTCGCCCTGCTTGGCCCTTCGGGCAGCGGCAAATCGACGCTCCTGCGGCTCCTCGCCGGCCTCGACCGCCCCTCCAAGGGTCGCGTCGACATCGACGGCCGGCCCGTCCGCGGCGTAGACCCCCGCTGCGCTGTGGTCTTTCAGGAGCCTCGCCTGCTCCCGTGGCGATCGTTGGCGGCCAACGTCGCGTTCGGGCTGCCGCGGGGAACAGATCGACGGACGGGCGCTGCGGCCGTGCGGCATTGGCTCGACGTCGTCGGGCTGCGGGAATTCGGTCGGCACTATCCCCGCCACGTGTCTGGCGGCATGGCCCAGCGGGCGGGACTTGCCCGCGCCCTTGCGCGGCGGCCCCGGGTCCTGCTGCTCGACGAGCCGCTCGCGGCTCTCGACGCGCTGACGAGGCTGAGAATGCAGGATCTGCTCCGCGCGGTGCAGGAGGAGGCCGGGACGACGACGGTCCTGGTGACCCACGACGTCGACGAGGCGATCGTCCTGGCCGACCGAGTCCTGGTGTTGCGTGCGGGCGCCGCCGGCATCGCCGCGACGTTCGACGTCGCGATCCCCAAACCCCGCGACCGCGGCGACCCACGCGTTGGCGCCCTGCGGGCGCGATTGCTGGACGAGCTCGGGGTGCCGCAGCGCGGCGGCACCGCCCCGTCCGTCTCCCTCGAACAGGAGTCGAGAACGTGCTGAAAACTCGTATGAACGCGGCACTTTGGTGCGTCGCCACCGCCGTGGTGGCTGCCGACGCCGGCTGCGGCCCGGGCCCCGGAAACAACTCGGCGAGGGATCTCCGGGTGGATTATGCCTACTACAACCCGTTGAGTCTGGTGGTGCGCGACCAGCACCTGCTGGAGAATCACGGCTACAACGTCACCTGGGTTCTGTCCGCGGGCAGCAATAAGGCCAACGAGGGCCTGCGCTCCAACGGGCTCGACTTCGGATCCACGGCCGGCTCTGCGGCTTTGGTGGCGCGAGCCAACGGCACGCCGATCAAGATCGTCGACGTGTACAGCAAGCCGGAATGGACCGCCCTCGTGGTCGGCAAGAACTCGACCATCAACTCGGTGGCCGACCTGCGGGGCAAGAAGGTCGCGGTCACCAAGGGCACCGACCCGTACTTCTTTCTCCTGCAATCGCTTGCCACGGCCGGACTTTCGGTCGCGGACGTCGAGATTGTCAACCTGCAGCACGCCGACGGGAAGACCGCCCTGGAGCGGGGCGACGTCGACGCCTGGTCCGGGCTGGACCCCTTCCTGGCGCAGACCGTTCAGCAAGCGGGTTCCCGACTGCTGTACCGCAACCCGGATTTCAATTCCTACGGCGTGCTGAACGTCCGCGAGAACTTCAGCACCGCCCATCCAGACGCCGTTCAGACGGTGGTCAACAGCTACGAGGAGGCCCGGAAGTGGGCGAAGGCGCACCCGGACGAGCTGGCGGCGTTGCTGGCCTCGCAGGCGAAGGTCGCACCGAGCGTGGCCCAGGAGGAGCTGCGGCGAACGGCGCTGGACATCGACCCGGCGCCGGGCGATCCTCAACGCGCGGTCCTGACCAGCATCCTGCCGATCGCCGTTTCGGACGCCGACATCAAATCCGACGACGCCGGCCGGGCGGCGCTGGGGACGATCATCGAACCGAAGTACGCGCAGCAGGCTCGCTGAGCGCTTCGGCTTGGGCGCGGCGGGCGCTTGCAGCACTGGTCGTACCCCTACTGGTGCTGGCGGCTTGGCAGTTCGCTACCGCCAGGGGCATGTTCTCCGCGAGCCAGCTGCCGCCCCCGCGAGATGTGGTGACCGCGCTGGGCGAATTGCTCCGCCATGGCCAGTTGTGGATGCACCTCGGGGCGAGCCTGTCCCGGATGTTCGTCGGTTACCTGGTGGGCACGCTCGCGGCGCTTACCCTCGGCTCGCTGGTCGGGCTGTCGGTCGTCGTGCGCCGATTGCTGGCACCGACCGTGGCGGCGATCCGCACCGTCCCCTCGCTGGCGTGGGTTCCGTTGCTGCTGTTGTGGTTCGGCATCGACGAGACGCCGAAGGTGATGCTGGTGGCGATCGGCGCGTTCTTTCCGATCTACACCACGACGGCGTCGGCGCTGGCGCATGTCGACACGCAGTTGCTCGAGGTGGGCCGCGCCTACGGGCGGCACGGCGCCTCGTTGTTGGCGACGGTGATGCTGCCCGCCGCCGCCCCGGAGCTGGTGAACGGCCTCAGGCTGGGCCTGGCGAACGCGTGGCTCTTCCTCGTCGCGGCGGAGCTGATCGCCTCGTCAAAGGGGCTGGGATTCCTGTTGATCGACAGCCAGAACACCGGACGCACCGATGTGATGTTGCTGGCGATCGTGCTGCTGGCCGCGCTGGGGAAGTTCAGCGACTCCGCCCTGGGCGTCGTCGAGCGGCGGATGATGCGGCGACGGCTCTAGCGGTCGCCCCACTATTGCGATATCGGCACCGCGTCGTCCGTCGTACTGTGACGCCGCCCCACGTGGGCTTCGGCGCGCATCCGTTCCACCATGTGTGGATAGTGGAGCTCGAAAGCTGGCCGTTCCGAACGGATCCGGGGCAACTCGGTGAAGTTGTGGCGCGGCGGCGGGCAGCTGGTCGCCCACTCTAGCGAGTTGCCGTGTCCCCATGGGTCGTCCACCAACACCGGTTCGCCGTAGCGCCAGCTCTTGAACACGTTCCAGACGAACGGCAGCACCGAGGCGCCCAGGATGAATGCCCCAATCGTGGACACCAAGTTCAGGTCCTGGAAGCCGTCGGTGGGCAGGTAGTCGGCGTAGCGGCGCGGCATCCCCGAGTTACCCAACCAGTGCTGCACCAGGAACGTGGTGTGGAAACCGATGAACGTCAACCAGAAGTGCAGCTTGCCCAGTCGCTCGTCGAGCAGCCGGCCCGTCATCTTCGGGAACCAGAAGTAAATGCCCGCGTAGGTGGCAAACACGATGGTGCCGAACAACGTGTAGTGGAAATGGGCCACCACGAAGTAGGTGTCGGTGACGTGGAAGTCCAGCGGCGGGCTGGCCAGCAGCACACCCGTCAGGCCACCCAGGACGAAGGTGATCATGAACCCAAGCGAGAACAGCATCGGAGCCTGAAAGGTCAGCTGCCCCTTCCACATCGTCCCGATCCAGTTGAAGAACTTGATGCCGGTCGGCACGGCGATCAGGAACGTCATGAACGAAAAAAACGGCAGCAGCACGGCGCCGGTGGCGTACATGTGGTGGGCCCACACCGCAACCGAGAGCGCGGCGATGGATAGCGTCGCGTACACCAGGGTGGAGTAGCCGAAGATCGGTTTGCGGGAGAACACCGGGATGATCTCGGACACGATGCCGAAGAACGGCAGCGCGATGACGTACACCTCGGGATGCCCGAAGAACCAGAACAAATGCTGGAACAGGATCACTCCGCCGTTGGCGGGGTCGTAGATGTGTGCGCCGAGACGGCGGTCGGCGGCCAGCCCGAACAGGGCGGCGGTGAGCAGGGGAAAGACAACGAGCACAAGGACGCTGGTGACCAGAATGTTCCAGGTGAAGATCGGCATGCGGAACATCGTCATGCCCGGGGCGCGCAGGCACACCACGGTGGTGATCATGTTGACCGCGCCCAGGATGGTGCCCAGACCACCGACGCCCACACCCAGGATCCATAGATCACCGCCGGCGCCGGGACTGTGGGCCGCGTCCGAGAGCGGCGTGTAGGCCGTCCACCCGAAGTCGGCCGCACCCCCGGGAACGATGAAACCGCCCAGCGCGATCAACGCACCGAAGACGAACAGCCAGAACGACAACGCGTTCAGCCGGGGGAATGCCACGTCCGGCGCGCCGATCTGCAGGGGCAGCACCAGGTTGGCGAACCCGAACACGATCGGGGTGGCATAGAACAGGAGCATGGCCGTGCCGTGCATGGTGAACAGCTGGTTGTACTGCTCGTTGGACAGGAACTGCAGTCCCGGAGCCGCCAGCTCGAGCCGCAGCAGCAACGCCATCAGGCCGCCGATGAAAAAGAAGGTGAAGCACGCGACCATGTACATCATGCCGATCATCTTGTGATCGGTGGTGCTGATGATCTTGTAGATCAGGCTGCCCTTGGGCCCCAGTCGGGCCGGGAACGGCCGACGGGCCTGCAGAGCAACGGCGGGCGGGGCTTCCGCGGTCATAAACTACCTCCAAAGGACCCGGCTGGCGGGTCGGCAACGGCCAAGCGGCCCAAGTATTCCGAGCCCGGACCGCCTCGACCTAGGGCCAAACGTCCCTAATATCCCGCGGTTACCTCACGTCCACTGGGGCAGCAACGCCTTACCTATCGACGCACCCGCACCCCGACCGGCGTGGCTTATCGTGTGGTGGTGCGGCGGCTCGGCAGGCTCCTCGTCGTCCTGGTGATGACGTCGGCCGCGCTCGGCGTGGCGGTGCCGCATACCGCGTGGCCGGCCGCGCCGGTCGTGGTCGGCGCCGCACCGCTCGGTTGCCTTGAAACCGCTCTCGCCGACTACGGCAACACCGGCGCCGGTTGGACGGGCGGGGATTCCACCTGGTCAGCGCCGCTACCCGACGACCGGGAGCTGTTCGCCTTCTCCGACACCTTCCTAGGCCCGATCACGCCGCCCAGCCGCCCGGTCGACGCCGCGTTCGTCCACAATTCGCTCGTCGTCCGCGACGCGTCGGGACGCTGGTCCACTCTGACCGGTGGGACACGCGACCGCCCGGGGGCGCTGGTCGCACCCGCCGACCCCACGCACTGGTTCTGGTTGGGCGCAGCGACGTATTCCGCTGACGCGCTGCAGGTTCCGCTCACCGAATGGAGGACCACGGGTCCAGGGCCGCTGGACTTCGCTTTCGTGGGCTCGTCGCTGGCCCGATTCGACGACCACGAGCTGCGGGCGCCGCCCGCCGTCTACCAACTTCCGCGGTCACGCGAAATTCAGTGGGGCCAGTGGGTGCAACCCGACGGCGGGTGGACCTATGTCTACGGTGTCGAGTCCGCCGGGGCCCACAAGTACCTGCACGTCGCCCGCGTCGCGGGCGACGATCTGCGCCAGCGGTTTTCGTACTGGACCGGTCGGGCGTGGTCGTCGTTGGAATCCAACTCGGTGCGGGTCACCGACCGCATCTCGGCCGAGCTGTCGGTCCATCGGGTGCGCGACGGCGCCTACCTGCTCACCACGATGCTGGGCGGCGAGTTGTTCAGCGATCAGCTGGTCGGCCGTTTCGGGCCGTCGCCGACCGGGCCTTTCGGGCCGGCGATCGCACTGTATCGGACACCCGAGGGCGGCAGCGCCGGGCTGTATCGTGACGCGGACGTTTACACCTACAACGCCCACGTCCACCCCGAATACTCGACGTCGACCCGCCTGGTGATCTCCTACGACGTCAACAGCCTCGACACGTCCCCGGGCGGGGACGTCTACCGCCGGGCGAGCATCTATCGGCCCAGGTTCGTGGTGGTGACGTTGCGGTGGGATCGCGGCGGGGCTCCCGCCGAAGCCGACGGACGCCCGCCGCGGCGTGCCTGCGCGTAGCGCCCGCTCCGAATCCGGGGCGAATCGGTGACTTTCGGCCCCTTCATCGGCCGATCCCCGGAATGGAACATCGACCGGAAACCGCCAATCGAGCCGGAGGAGCCGGGATGGGCATCAGGATCATGGACGAGGCCGCACGGGTTCTGGCCAGCCCAGCGGCCTATACCGATGAGGAGGGCTTGCATCAAGCCCTCGCCCACCTGCGGGCTCACGCCCCGGTGTCGTGGGTCGATGTCGAGGGGTACAAGCCGTTCTGGGCGATAACCAAGCACGCCGACGTGATGGACATCGAGCGGCAGAACGACCTCTTCACCAACGACCCGCGGCCGTTGCTCATGATCTCCGACCTGGAAGAGAAGCTGCGCGCCGACATGCAAGCGGGAATCGGACTGCGCACGTTGATCCACATGGACGACCCGCACCACCGTGACATGCGCAAGATCGGCGCGGACTGGTTTCGTCCGTCGGCCCTGCGAGCCCTGAAGGTCCGGTGTGACGAGCTGGCGAAGATCTACGTCGACAAGATGGCGGAGATGGGCCCGCAGCTGGACTTCGTCCAGGAGGTCGCGGTCAACTACCCGCTCTATGTGATCCTGTCGCTGCTGGGGCTGCCCGAGTCCGACTTCCCGCGGATGCTCAAGCTCACCCAGGAGATGTTCGGCGGCGACGACACGGAATTCCAGCGCGGCGGCTCCGCCGAGGACATGCTCGCGGTCCTGTTGGATTTCTTCAACTACTTCGCGGCGCTCAGCGCGTCGCGCCGGGAGCGGCCGACCGATGATCTGGCCTCGGCGATCGCCAACGCCACGATCAACGGCGAGCCGTTGTCGGACATGGACACCGCGTCCTATTACGTGATCGTGGCGAGCGCCGGTCACGACACCACCAGCGCCGCGATCGCCGGTGGCCTGCGAGCCCTGCTGGAGAATCCCGGCGAGCTGACGCGGCTGCGGGCGGACCCGGGCCTGATGGGTACCGCCGTCGAGGAGATGATCCGCTGGGTCGTGCCGGTCAAGGAGTTCATGCGTACCGCCCAGGCCGACACCGTGGTCCGCGGCGTGCCCATCGCCAAGGGCGAATCCGTGCTGCTGTCCTACGTTTCGGCCAATCGTGACGAGGATGTGTTCGCCGATCCCTTCCGCTTCGATGTCGGTCGAGACCCCAACAAGCACCTGTCCTTCGGCTACGGGGTGCACTTCTGTCTTGGCGCGTCGCTGGCCCGCATGGAGATGACCAGCTTCTTCTCCGAGCTGATCCCGCGGATCGACGCCATCGAGCTCGCGGGTCGGCCGGAATCGATCGCAACGACCTTCGTCGGCGGGGTGAAGCACCTGCCGATTCGCTACTCGCTGAGGTGATCAGGGGCGGAGCGCCCGGTCCGCGGATAACCCGTTAGAGCCGGAGGTCTAGAAGTTGAACCCGGCGTAGGGCGCGTCGGGAACCGCGAACAGGCGATCGGCCGCCACCAGCGCCGCCGGCTCGTTCGTGCGGATCAGCCCAGCGAGGTGCAGCCCGCGCCACGTCGCACCACCCAGCAGCACCGCGGCCAGCCCCTCAGCCCCGACCGTGAGCTGCGGGCGCCGGTCGGTGGCGAGGGCGCCGTCGGCGGTGATGGTGAACGCCGCCGAATTGCTCGGCAAGAGCGGATCGTCGACCGCGACGGTGACCTCGCCGTCGCCGGCGTAACGGCGGGCCGTCAGGGCCTGACGCGCGTCGATCACCCGCAGCCACGTCTCGTCGTGCACCGTCGTCACCCGCGCTGCCCGCCGGTCGGACAACAGCCACGGGAGCGGATCATCGAGCGGCAGCCGCGAAAATATAACGCGATCAACGAGATCCAGACCGAGTAAGAAGCGCAGCAGGCCCACGTAGGCCTCCGCGGTCGGGGCGAAGAAGTCCTCGACGGCGATGGCGCGCTGCTCGCTGACAAACCACGACTCGGTGTCCATGGGCCGAAAGCGGGCGAAGCCCGACTCGGAACCGGCGTCGCCGTGCACCACGACGTACGCGGGTCCAGAGGATAATTCGGCCCGCAGCCGCGCGCCATTCCACCACACCTGCGGGCGGTCGATCGTCCCGGGCCGGGATGGACGATTGCCGGAATAGATCCGCGGCAGCAGATCCCACGCATCCGCCGCGTCCAGGAGCCGCACCGGACCGCCGTCGCCCACGCCGGGCCGTAACGCCGCCCGGGCCGTCTGGACCTCCACGGTCTGGGAAGAGCTCGCGACGCCGTAGCCGTATCGCCCGTATATCGTCGCCTCCGACGCCCGCAGGGTCGCCACCACCTCGCCGCGCGCGGCGATGTCGCGCAGCTGATGGTCGATCAGCTGCGTCGCGATCCCCCTGCGGGTGAACGTCGGCAGGACCCCAATGCGGGTGACCGCCGCGTGGCCCACGACCGTCCCGCCGGGCAGCGTCAAGCCGCTCGTCATGGCGTCCGCGGTGCCGACGAGCCGCCCTCCGTCGAACGCCCCGACGGTCCGGCCCGGTTCCAGCAGCGCGGTGATCCCGCCGGGCGGCAGGTTCGGCAGCCGCGGGGAGCCGATCATGGCGGCACAAAACACGTTGGCTGCGGCGAGCAATTCGTCCTCGCCGTCGAGCACCCGGATCGCGAAGGTCATGCCCCCATCATGTCGGGTGCGGCCGGCGGGTCAGCGGATGGGCAGCCCCGTCAGCGCGCGGGAGATCACCAGCCGCTGGATTTCGCTGGTGCCCTCGAAGATGGTGAAGATCTTCGCGTCGCGGTGCATCCGCTCGACGGGGTAGTCGCGGGTGTAGCCGTTGCCACCGAGGATCTGGATGGCCTCGTCGGTGACGTAGACGGCGGTCTCGCTTGCCATGAGCTTGGCCATCGATCCCTCCGCCGCCTCGAAGTTCACGTTGTTGCGCGCCATCCAGCCGGCGCGCCAGACCAGCAGCCGGGCCGCGTCGATGCGGCTCTTCATGTCCGCCAGCTTGAACGCGACGGCCTGGAACTCGCCGATCTTGCGGCCGAATTGCTCGCGCTGGCAGGCGTATTCGAGGGCGTACTCGTAGGCGGCCCTGGCCACCCCGACGGCCATCGCGCCGACGGTGGGCCGGGTGCGTTCGAACGTCTTCATCGCGGCCTGCCCGCCGGCGGAGGCGCCGGACTTGACCCGGGCGATCCGCGCCTCGAATTTCTCCCGGCCGCCGAGGATCGCGTCCGCGGGAAGACGGACGTTGTCCAGCACCACTTCCGCGGTGTGGGAGGCGCGGATGCCGTGCTTCTTGAATTTCTGGCCCTGGCTGAATCCCGGTGTCTCGGGCGGGATGACGAAGCTGGCCTGGCCGCGGGTACCGAGTTCGGGGTACACGGATGCGACGACGATGTGGACGTTGGCGATGCCACCGTTGGTCGCCCAGGTTTTCGTGCCGTCGATGACCCATTCCTTCGATGCCTCGTCGTAACGGGCGCGGGTGCGGATGCCGCCGACGTCAGAACCCGCGTCGGGCTCCGACGAACAAAACGCGCCGAGCTTGGGATCCCCTGGCGTGCCGAACATTTCGGGAAGCCACCGGCCCAGCTGCTCGGGGGTTCCGTTGCCGGCCAGGGCCGCCGCGGCCAGCCCGGTGCCCATGATGGACAGCGCGATCCCGGCGTCACCCCAGAACATCTCCTCGAACGCGGTCAGCATGCCCAGCCCCGTCGGCTCGGCCGCCTGCTGCGCGAAGAAGTCGGGCGAGTAGAGCCCCACCTTCGCGGCCTCCTGAATCACGGGCCACGGGGTCTCTTCCCGTTCGTCCCACTCGGCTGCGGCGGGGCGGATGACCTCGGCCGCGAACTGGTGCACCCAGTCGCGGACCTCGACCACGTCGTCGCTGAGTTGCATGGAAAAGGTCACGTTTGCTCCTGAATCACTTTGGTGTTTGAGGTCTGGTATTGCATCAGGACGCTCACGGTCTGACTGACCCATGCCTCGAAGTAGCGGTCTTCGGCGATGTTGCCGGGCTGGCGGCCGGTGAGGGCCTGGAGCGTTGCGGCGTAGGCCAGCGAGCCGATCGCGACGGCCGCGGCCGCCTCCGGGTCCGGGATCTGCGTGCGGCCCGAACGATTGGACGCGGCCAGCTCGTCGGCGAACCGCTGGTAGGCGTTGTCCGTGATGACCTGCCATGTCTTTTCGTCGAGGTCGCCCAGCTCGTCCGGTTCGCGGAGCATGACCCTGAGCAGATCCTCGCTCTGCTTGAAGTTGCTCCAGATCAGCCGGCCGGCCGTGCGCACCGCTTGCTCGACGCCGCTCGGTGCGCCGGCGTCGTACTCCTCCCGGGCGGCCACGATGCTCTCGATCCGGTGCGCGACGGCGGCCTCCAGCAGCTCGCGCTTGGAGCCGAAATGCTTGTAAAGCGCGCCCGATCCCGGGGCGAGACCGGACGCCCGCTGGATGTCGGCGACCGACGTCGCCGCATAGCCCTTGTCGGCGAAGAGTTTCAGCGCTTCGGCGAGCAGTCGATCGCGGCCCGAGGTGAGCACGGTGAGAGAGTACTCACTCACCGCGCCGGGCGGCAACTCGGCGCCGCGGGGGCCCGGTGGTTGCGAGCGTCTGGCTGGGGATCCTGGCCTGAGCCACCACCGCAGGCTCGATGCGCCCGGGCTGAGGATCGCCGATGACCAGGGAGTACCTAGCCACCGGCTATGATCTTGGGCGTCGGCCTGACATTCGAGCACGGTAAATGGAGTCCAATATTCGCCCCTTCCGGCATGTGCAGCTGCCGATGCGGGTGCTGTCACTGCGCACCATCGTCATCGTCGGCGCGCTCGCGGTTATGACGCTCGTAGTGCTCCTGGGAACCTGGGTCTGGGTCGGCGTGACCAACGACCAATACAGCCAGCTCGACCGCCGCCTCGACTCCGTTACCAGCCTCGGCGATATCAACACGCTGATCAACAACCCGCAGCTCACCAACGCCGACCGGCCGATGCCCGACGGAAACCTGGTCCGCACCGCCCGCATCGGGGACGTGACGGTGTCGGTGCCCGGCAACATCGTCCTGCCCAAGCTCCCCAACGGCTACGCGAACACGACGATCCACGGCGTGCAGTACCGTGTCCGTACCTTCACCGCGGGCGCCGCGTCGATCGCCCTCGCCGCACCCCTGGCCGAGGCCCAACACCGGATCAACGAGTTACATCTGCGGGTGTTGCTGATCTGCGGCAGCGTCATCGGCGGCACGGTCATCGTCGGTTGGGTGATCTCGCTGATCATGGTGAACCCGTTCCTGCTGCTGGCGCAGCAGGCGCGCGCCATCAATGCTCAGTCCAGTCCGGACGAGGTTCAGGTCCGCGGTGTGCGGGAGGCCGTCGAGATCGCCGAGGCGGTGGAGGGCATGCTGGCGCGCATCGGCAACGAGCAGCAGCGCACCAGGGCGGCGCTCGAATCGGCGCGCGATTTCGCAGCCGTCGCATCCCACGAGTTGCGGACGCCGCTGACTGCCATGCGGACCAACCTGGAGGTGCTCTCCACCCTGGAGTTGGCGCCCGAGCAGCGCCACGAGGTAATCGGCGACGTCATTCGCACCCAGAGCCGCATCGAGGCGACGCTGACGGCGCTCGAACGGCTCGCGCAGGGGGAACTCACGACGGTCGACGACTTCGTTCCGTTCGACATCACCGAGTTGCTGGATCGCGCCGCGCACGACGCGCTTCGCATCTACCCCGGCGTGCGTGTTTCGCTGGTGCCCTCGCCGACGGTGCTGATGGTGGGACTGCCCACGGGCCTGCGGCTGGTGATCGACAATGCCATCGCGAACGCCGTCAAGCACGGCGGCGCCACCGAAATCCAGCTCTGTGTGGCAAGTTCGGGCGAGGGTGTCGAAATCGCGATCGACGACGACGGCTCGGGGGTTCCGGAAGCGGAACGCGCCGCGGTCTTTGCGCGGTTCTCCCGCGGGTCCACGGCGTCGCGCTCGGGCTCCGGTTTGGGACTCGCGCTGGTCGCTCAGCAGGCCGAATTGCACGGGGGCACAGCGGCGTTGCATACCAGCCCGTTGGGCGGTACCCGACTTCTGCTGAGCCTGGCCGGCGACGGGCGCGGGCCGGCGTAACGGCCAGCCCGCGTTCCGAAGACGGGAGGCCCCGTAAAGCCTTGGACGGCTGGAGGTTAACCGCTTGCCGAGGTCGCGGTGGGTCAATTCGCAACGCAGCGGAAACATTTGGATTCGATATGGCGTCGGCTCCACGGGTTGACCCGCGGTTGACGTCCCGCCTACCTTCGAGCACAGCAGGTGTTGCCGGTCGAACAGCGTCGTCAGTGGGCGAACACGCACAGGCGCACCGCGGGGCGGGAGCCCGCCCAACACGAGGGAGGGGCGATGCTGCGCATCGACGAATCGGGCGGTCAGGCCCCCGCGGGCTCGCCGGTGTCGCGAATCGGCAACGTGTATGCCATCATTCGGCACGACCTGCCATCGTCACTGGTGGTGTTTCTCGTCGCACTGCCCCTGTCGCTCGGCATTGCGATCGCCTCGGACGCGCCCGTGCTGGCGGGCCTGATCGCCGCGATCGTCGGCGGCGTCGTCGCCGGCTGCATCGGTGGATCACCGCTGCAGGTCAGCGGGCCCGCGGCCGGACTGACCGTCGTGGTCGCCGATCTGGTGGACGAGTTCGGCTGGGGCGTAACATGTTTGATCACGATGATCGCGGGCGCGGTGCAGGTTGTGTTGGGGCTCAGCCGCGTTGCGCGAGCGGCGCTTGCGATCTCACCCGTCGTGGTCCATGCCATGCTGGCCGGCATCGGCCTCACCATTGCGTTGCAGCAGACGCACGTGCTCCTGGGCGGCAAGTCTAAAAGCTCCGCGTGGGACAACGCCGTCGGGCTGCCGGGCCAGATCGTCGGCGCCCACCGCCCGGGTGTCGTGCTGGGGGTGGCGGTGATCGCGATCTTGATCGCCTGGCGCTGGGCGCCGGCCCCGTTCGCTCGCATTCCGGGTCCGCTCGTGGCGATCGTGACCGTGACGGCGGCATCGGTGGTCTTCCCGTTCGACGTGTCGCGGATCGACCTCGAGGGATCGGTGATCGACGCCATCGCGCTGCCGAAGCTGCCCGAGGGCGGTTGGGGAGCCGTCGCGCTAGGTGTCCTCACGGTGGCGCTGATCACCAGCGTGCAAAGCCTGCTGACCGCCGTGTCGATCGACAGGATGCACAGCGGGGCGCGCACCGACTTCGATCGCGAGCTGATCGGGCAGGGCGCGGCGAACATGGCGTCGGGCGCGCTGGGCGGGCTTCCCATCAGTGGCGTCATCGTGCGCAGCGCGGCGAACGTCAACGCGGGCGCAAGGACCCGCGCCTCGACGATCATGCATGGGGTGTGGATTCTGCTCTTCACCATTCCGTTCGCGGGACTCGTCCAGCGGATTCCCACCGCCGCCCTGGCGGGATTGCTGATCGTGGTCGGGATGCAGCTGCTGAAGCCCGCCCATATCGAGACCGCACTGCGCAACGGCGACATCGCGGTCTATGTCGTGACCGCCGTCAGCGTCGTGTTTCTCAATCTGCTGCACGGCGTGATGATCGGGCTCGCGCTCGCCGTCGCAATGACGGGATGGCGCGTGGTCCGGGCCACGGTGGAGGCCAACTCGATTGGGGGCGAATGGCACGTCACCGTCGAGGGTGCGTGCACGTTCCTCGCCCTGCCTCGCCTGACCCGCGTCCTGGCGTCCGTCCCGGAGCGTTGCGTCGTCACCGTCGAGCTGTTGGTCACCTACCTCGACCACGCGGCGCGTCAGGCGATCGGTGATTGGGAGCGCCAATACCGTGCCACCGGCGGGACCGTCCGCATCGTGCCCGGTCCCCAGGACAATCCGTCGGGGGCTGACCGGCCCCAGTTGATGTTGGTCGACGCCGTACCGGCTACGGAGTCGCGCTGAGCCCGGTCACATGGGGCTGGCCTGCTGAGCAAGGTTCAGCAAGACGTAGGCGATGCAGAGCAGGAAATTCAGCACGACCAGGACCAGGCCGGCGAACATGAGTGAACGGGTACCGCGGCGCTTGAGGCGCTTGTACTTCGCGCGGCGGGCGTCGCGGTTCAGTTCCATGGCGATCAGCGCGAAATTGACATCGGTCACCTCGGTGTCGGCGACCGGTGCCCCCGCCAACATCGCCCGGAGCCGCTCGGGAGCGGTTCGCACGCCCACTCGCTCGAAGCAGTTGCACAGCCGCCGCGCCCTCCGCGGGCCCAGGGCCGAATATCGCATCCGAAGTTGATGCGAGAGTTGCCGCCGTTGGTCGCCCCAGGGGTTTGACGGGGTCGTCACAAGCGGGATTCTAATTCGCTTCAACCGGATTTCGGGAGTCCCCGGCGGAATCCCCCGATGTCCTTTCGGGCGCGGCGCCCCGGGTCATTCGCTGTGAAGCGGGCGGGTTCAGGTAGCGCTCGAGGTTGCGGTGGGTGTTGATCACGCGCCGCTCCTCGCCGGAGAGCACCAAGTGGGTGAAGCCCGGCTGGTGCATGCCACGCTGCAGTCCCGCCAGAATGCGAATGTCCTGGGTGAGCACCAAGCCGGGTTCGGCTTCGTCGGCGGCGGTGCGGACGTCCGTCGGCTTGTTCCGCGTAGCCCCCGGGGGCATCCGAACCATCAGGAACATGACTAGCTCACCGCGATCCGGGTCCGGACCCGGCCGGGAGCACATGATCGTCAGGTGGTCGGCGCTGGTCAGCAACGTCAGGTTCGGGAACACGTTGTACTGGTGCAGTCGGGTCATCCGATCGGTGTCTGCCCAGTCGAGGCTCACGCCGCGGGCCGCCGCGAATGCCCGCGTGCGGGCGGCGATCAGGTCGGCGACCGTCTGGCCGGGTCGGCGCTCGCCGGCGGGGAAGGGCGTGCCCGCAGCCGCACCCATCAGCGCACCCTGGGTCTCGACATAGGCGTCCCAGACATCCTCGTCGGTGAGCGTGCCGGCCAACCGCGGGCTCGGCGCCCCGTAGGGCTGGTCGGATTTGCCGGTGTGGCCCCAGATCCGCTGCGGGGCGTGCACGTCGTCGACGCAGCGCAGCAGCTCGGGATGCAGCGTCTGGATGTGGTAGGTCTCGCTGTAGCCGTCGGCGATCGTCTTCCAGTTGGCGTCGACCTCGATGGTGAGCGTCGCGTAGCAGCGGAAGTCGACCAGGCGGCACCAGGCGATGTCGTCGGGCACGGCTTCCAGGTACTCGGCCAGCGGCATCGCCGCGACGTCCAGGTTGACGAAGACGAGGCCCTCCCAGGTGTCCACCCGGGCGGGCACCAGCGGAAAGTCGGACAGCCGCAACGCGCCGAACCCCTTCCGGCCGGGCACCCGGACCAGCGTGCCGGCCAGGTCCCAGGTCCACCCGTGGTAGCCGCACTTGATCTCGCGCAACCCCGAACCCGAACCCACACACAATGCGTTGCCACGATGGCGGCAGGCGTTCTGAAAGGCGCGCAACGCGCCGTCGTCGCCGCGGACGATCAGGACGGCGTAAGGGCCGCAACGATATTCGAAGAAGTCTCCGGGTTGGGCGACGTGGTCGGACATGCAGGCGAGCTGCCATACCCGCGGCCACATTCGCTCGATCTCGAGCGCGGCGAACGCCGGGGAGTAGTAGCGTTCGGCCGGCACCAGCGTCGGGCTTTCCGGCGGGATGCCGATCGCATCCTCGTCGCGGGTGCGGGCCGGGTCGCCGGTGGGCACGTGCGGCGGATCCTCAGCGCGCCCCACGCACCAGCCGGCCGGGCCGCGCCCCGGTGTCGACGTCATTGCGCCGCGTGACCGTCCCGCTGACGACCGTCGCCTTGTAACCGCTTGCGCCCTGCAGGATCCGGTTGCCGCCGGCGGGTAGGTCGTAGGCCATCGCCGCCGGGTGCAGCCGGATCGAGTTCATGTCGATGACGTTGATGTCGGCCTTCTTGCCGGGCTCGATGGTGCCGCGATCGGTCAGGCCGAACAGGTGGGCGGTGTCCCTGGACTGCTTGCGGATCACGTATTCCAGCGGAAGCTTCTCGCCGCGGCGGCGGTCCCGGGCCCAGTGGGTCAGCAGAAAGGTGGGGTACGAGGCGTCACAGATCATCCCGCAGTGGGCGCCGCCGTCCGAGAGCCCCAGCACGCCCGCGGGGTGCATGAGCATCTCGCGGATCGCGTCGCAGTTGCCGTCGGCGTAGTTGTAGAGCGGCAGCATCAGCATGGCTCTCGCGTCCGACTCGAGCATCAGGTCGTAGAGGGTGGCGAGCGGATCCTCGCCGCGCGCCTCGGCGATCGCGGCGACCGTGCGGTCGGGCGTCGGCTCGTAGTCGGGGTGATCGCCGAGCGCGTAGAGGCGGTGCAGGGAGTGCTGCACCAGGGCAAACATCCCGTCGAACAGCAGGGTGGGATCGACGGGCAGGTCGGCCTCGGACAGGATTGCGGCCTTCACCGCCGGCTCCGCGAGGCGGCGCGCGAGCTCGTCGCGGCCGCATTCGGTTTTGAGCTTGCGGTAGGTGGGCCGATGGCTGAAGCCGTGATGGCCTTGGAACCCGATCATCATGCCGAAGGGGCGGGCCGCGATCTGCGGGTGCAGTCGGCTGCCCGCCCGGTGTGCGGCGGCGGAGAGGTCCAACTGCTCGCGCCAGAGGTTGGGGTCGGCATCGACCTGGATGAGGGCGAAGGAGACCGGCCGGTCGATTTCACCGGCCAGCCGCCGCATCCATTCCAACTCCTTCTTGGGCGCGACGATGTCCTCGCCCGCGACCCCTTGCGGCGCGAGCTCGAAGACGGCCTGACCGCCGGCCGCCATCGCGCGGCCGAGGCCGAACAGTTCGTCCTCGGCGGCGTAGGTCCCGGGCACGGGTTCGCCGTCCATGGCCCGGTGCCCCAGGGTGCGCGAGGTCGAGAACCCGAGCGCGCCCGCCTCGATCGCCTCCCGGACGAGCCGGCCCATCGCCGCGATGTCGTCGGGCGTCGCCGGCTCGTTGCGGGCGCCGCGTTCCCCCATCGCGTAGGCGCGCACGGGGCCGTGCGCGACCTGGCTGCCTACGTCGACGGCGAAGCGCCGCTTGGCGATCGCGTCGAGGTACTCGGGGTAGGTCTCCCAGCCCCACGTGATGCCCTCGGTGAGCGCGGTGCCGGGAATGTCCTCGACGCCCTCCATCAGCTTGATCAGCCAATCCTCCCGGCCGGGGCGGACGGGCGCGAAACCCACACCGCAGTTGCCGGTGACCACCGTCGTGACGCCGTGACCGCTGGACGGTTCGAGCAGGCTGTCCCAGCTCACCTGGCCGTCGTAGTGGGTGTGGATGTCGACGAAACCGGGGGCCACAACCTGGCCCGAAGCGTCGATCGTCTCGGCCGCCTCGGCGGCGGCCAGACCGACATCGGAGGCACCGCGGCGAATGACGTCGACGATCTTGCCGTCCTTGACACCGATGTCGGCGAGATAGCGCTCGGCGCCCGTCCCGTCCACGACGGTGCCGCCGGTGATCTTCAAGTCGTACATGGGACCTCTTCCTCGTTGACCAGGTCCACCGGGCGCCCCGCCGACGTGAGAAGAGCGGCGAATCGGGTGCCGACGATCATTACGCGACGCAAAGTAGCGTAACTGCAGACGATATGCCCGGCGCCGGACCGAGTCAATGACCGCCAGGACCGGGCCGCCGGCGCGGGCTTACCCCCGTCAGCCTTCGCGGCCGTGCCGCTTCAGCCCCGTCCAGGTGAGGGTGACGCGGGTTCCGTGCGGGGTGCGGTCGATGGTCAGTTCGTCGGCCAGGGCTTCCATCAACGGAATCCCCCGACCGCGAAACTCTTGCCGGCCGCCGGCCGGTTGCGGAACCTTGGTACGCCAGCGGCCGTGGTCGTTGACGGCCACGACGAGCGCGTCGGAACCGGCGTCGTAGGTCGCGTTAACATCCAGCGTCCCGGGCCGCGCGGCGCCGACGTAGGCGAACTCCGCGGCGTTGGCGATGGCTTCGTTCACCGCCAGCAATACGTCGTTGAACCGTTCGGCCCCGAGTGAGAAATGGCCACCGAGCCAGTGCGCGAACCCGGCCCGGGCCTGAGCGGCGTTGTGCGCATCGGCGGAAACGCGCGTGCGTACGAAGCGCGGTCGGTCGTCGGTGTCGGACATGTCGTGCGGCTGACTATCGGAGCATCCCATCGAATCCGGCTGCGTACCCACCACTCTTGACGCTCACCGATCGGCGAGATCGCTCATCGCTGCGTCGAGCGTGCTGTAGAGGGGGAGCACGCTGTCGATTCCCATGAGTTTGATGGGTCTGCTGGTGGCGGCCCCGTGCGCCACCACGGCGAACCGGGTGGGCGGCACAGCCTCCGCCTGCGCGGTGACCAGCACCGTCATTCCGGCCGAGGCGAGGAAGTCCACCTTCGACAGGTCGACGATCAATGCCGCGGGGCGGGCCGCCAGCGCGGTCTGTATCGCCTCGGACAGCTGCGGCGAGCTGAGCATGTCCACTTCACCCGAAACGGTGAGCACCACCGCTTCGTTTACTTGTTGCTTCCCCACTTGGAAGGGCGTCGGGCCAACCGATTCCCCGAATTGTTCGACCATGCTGTTCTCACATTCGTCCCCCGTGGGACACCGCTCGCTATCAAAGCTACCGCTGATCGAGGGCTGTTGATTCAACCCCGCGGAATCCACTTTTCCTGTGGAGCGAACGCGACCCCTGATTCCGCTCAGTGCTGCGCAGCCGCACGCGTTGAGTCGATTGTAGGGCACGCGGGTTGACGGGCTGGCGACGCTGCGTCGGTGCGCCTGACGGTGCATTCGTGACCGTCGCGGCAAACCCGCCGCGGGTCCGGCCCCGCGCCTCGTCACGTGTCATCGAACGGAATGGCCCTTCGGGACGTGATCGGGGCGTGTGCGGCGGTGCCCGCACGAGTTGCGTAATGCGTCAGCCCATGAGTCATTGATCCCAGCGGGGTGGTGCCCCGCAAGGAGCGCGGAGAGGACGGCCCCATGGAGCCGAGTGATCAGCCCGACGAACGCCAAGACGAACCGAGTAAACCCCGACATCAGCTTTTCGCCGCGCTCACCCGCCGGCGCGCGCTGCTCGGGATGACCGCGGTAGCCGGGTTCGCCGCGGTCGATGCGGGCGCCTTCGCCTACGCCGGCGGCTGGCTGCGCCCCGACACGCTGACGCCGAGCCGGTTCGCTGACCGCTTCGAGGCGGTCTACGGACGCCACGACGGATTCCGGCGCAACCACGCCAAGGGTTTGAGCGCGACCGGAACTTTCGCCAGCACCGGCGCGGGCGCCGCGCTCTGCCGCGCGGCCGTCTTCCAGCCGGGCACCATCCCGCTGGTGGGCCGGTTCTCGCTGGGAGGGGGCCTGCCCGACCAGTCCGACAAGCCCGACACCGTCCGCGGGTTGGGGCTGCTGTTCCAGGCGAAGGGACAGCAGTGGCGCACGGCGATGATCAATCTTCCGGTCTTCACCGACAGCACCCCGGAAGGGTTCTACGAGAGGTTGCTCGCCTCCAAGCCCGTGCCGGCCACCGGCAAGCCGGACCCGCAGCGGATGACGGAGTTCCTCGACCGCCACCCCGAGACCGCCGCGGCGATGAAGATCATCAAGCAGGCGCCGCACGCCGCCGGTTTCGCCGACAGCGCGTTTCACGGCCTGAACGCTTTCTGGTTCACCAACGGCGCCGGCACCCGAGTCCCCGTGCGGTGGTCCGTCGTTCCCCAGCAACGGACCCAGGGCGCCGGACAAACCGCCGCCCCGGCGCCGTCGTCCGGCAAGGACTACCTGTTCGACGATCTCATCCGCGCGGTGGCGCAGGGTCCGTTGACGTGGCGGCTCCTGCTGACCGTCGGCGAACCGGGCGACCCGACGAACGACGCCACCAAGCCGTGGCCGCCGTCGCGCCGGTCCGTCGACGCGGGCACCATCACCATCTCAGCGGTGCAGACCGAGCAGGGTGGCAACGCGCGCGACATCAACTTCGACCCGCTGGTGCTGCCCGACGGCATCGCCGCTTCCGACGATCCGTTGCTGACCGCCAGGTCGGCCGTCTACGCCCGTTCCTTCACCCGCCGCGCCGAGGAGCCCAAGTCGCCCAGCGAGGTCCAGGTCAGCGAGGTGATCAAGTGACCACCGATTCCACGGCGGCGCCGACCCGGTTCGCCCTTCCGTCCAGGATCCTGCACTGGCTGATGGCGCCGATGGTGATCGCCCAGCTGCTCATCGGCGTGGCCATGATCGCCTCGCTCGCCTGCTATCCGCTGCTGCTCGCGGTCCACCGACCACTCGGGATCTTGATCCTCGTCTTTGCCGTGGTGCGCCTGGCCAACCGGCTGACACACCGCCTCCCGCCGTTTTTGGCCACGATGAGCGCGGCCGAACGCCGCATTGCGACCTGGTCGGAGTATCTGCTCTACGCGTTGCTGCTGGCGCAGCCCCTGGTCGGGTGGGCGATGCTCTCGGCGGCGCGGTTCCCGGTCACGCTGGTCGGCCCGCTGCGGCTACCGGGCATCACGCCGCACAGTCTCGACTTGTACGCGATGCTCCGGGAGGTGCACGGCCTGCTCGGCCTCCTGCTGTTCCTGGCATTCACCGCCCACGTCTGCGCGGTGGTCTTCCACACGGTGGGGCTGCGCGACCGGCTGCTCGACCGCATGGCGCTCTGGCCCACCAAATCGGAGGCGCCGACCGACGGAATATGATCGGCACGATTAGCTCGAGGGGACCACGAGGGAGTGGAGAGCCATGCCGAACGAGAAGCAATCCGACCGGATGACGTCGGGCAAGGGGTTCGTCGCCGCGCTGGACCAAAGCGGCGGCTCGACGCCCAAGGCGCTGCGTCTGTATGGCATCTCCGACGACGCGTACTCGGGCGAGAAGGAGATGTTCGACCTCATCCACGAGATGCGTTCGAGGATCATCACCTCGCCCGCGTTCACCGGTGACCGGGTCCTGGCGGCGATCCTGTTCGAGCAAACCATGGATCGTGAGATCGAGGGCCGGCCGTCGACCACCTACCTGTGGGAGACCAAGGGCGTGGTGCCGATCCTCAAGATCGACAAGGGCCTGGCCGAGGCGTCCGACGACGTGCAGCTGATGAAGCCGATGCCGGGGCTCGACGACCTGTTGGACCGCGCGGTGGGCAAGGGGGTGTTCGGCACCAAGGAGCGCTCGGTGATCGGCGGCGCGAACGCCGACGGGATCGCCGCGGCGGTCGCCCAGCAGTTCGAGGTGGCGGCCCAGGTGCTCTCGCACGGACTGGTGCCCATCATCGAGCCCGAGGTGACGATCTCGATCCCGGACAAAGCACAGGCCGAGGAGATGTTGCGCGACGAGATCACCAAGCACCTCGAGAACGTGCCCGACGGGCAGCGCGTGATGCTCAAGCTGACGCTGCCCACCGAGGCCAACCACTATCGGACCTTGGTGGACCATCCGAAGGTGATGCGGGTGCTCGCGCTGTCCGGCGGCTACTCGCGGGACGAGGCCAACGCGCTGTTGGCCAAGAACACCGGGGTGATCGCGAGCTTCAGCCGCGCGCTGACCGAGGGCTTGTCGGTGGAGCAGTCCGACGAGCAGTTCAACGCCACTCTGGACAAGGCGATCCAGTCGATCTATGACGCCTCGATCGCCGGCTGAGGCCGGCGGGGCCCCCGAGTAGTGGTGGCGGGCTAGTAGTGGTGGCGGGCCATGCGTGGGCGCGTGGCTTCGACCTCGTCGGACACCAGCGCCGGAACCATCTCGCTGGTCACCAGGCCCTCGCCGCTCGTGACTTCGTCGACGATGTCGAACGATTCGGCGATATTCGCCGGGGTGTCGATGACGATCGTCACGACGGGTACGCGCCGGTCCACTGACAGCAGCTTGTCGCCGTGGGGTTCCCGGTCACCCTGGAAGCCCCAGATGCCGCGCAGCACCGTTGCGCCGTCGATGGCGTCGCGCCGCCACAGGCGCTCGACCAACGCCCGGTGAATGGGGACGCCGCCGTGGCGGGCGGACTCCGAGGTGTAGACCATCAGCTTCTGCCACAGCGGCAGGCCGCGCTCGTCGACACCGGGCAGCGCATGGGGGCGCTCCAGCAGTTCGCCGTCGCGCTTGCACACCCGGACGCGCTCTACGGTGATCATCGGATGTCTGAGCAGGCCGCCGAGTTCCGGTAGCACCCGGCCGATGCGCTCGCCGGATCCGACGGCGATGATCATCACGGGCACGTCGCCGTTGCGCCCGAAGAAGTGGGCCCGTTCACGCCGACCGCCCAGGGTGCCGTCGACGCCCAGGAAGACCGATGCGCCTGCGAGTTGGCGCCGGTACATCAGGTCGCAGATCGCGACATGGGCCGGAACACCGTAAACGCGCTCCCTGCGGCCCACGTAGATCGTCAGCTTGACGGCTTCGTGCAGCTCTTCGTCGAGTTTCAGCGGGTCGATGCCGTCGCGCAGCAGCCGGGCGCGTTCGAGGGTGAGCAACCCCCGCTGCCGGATCGCGAGCACCGGATCGAGCAGGGCCTCGATCTTCGCTCGGGTGTCCACCGCGACGATCGCCACCGGCGGGTCTTCCGACAGGCTCAGGGACCGATCGCACCTGAAGTGTCGTCCCGTCCCGAAACCGCCGATGCCGCGGAGCACGACGCTCGTGGCCAGCTGGTGCTCGCTAAAGAGGCCGAGCAGCACGTCGGAGACGAAGCCGTCGTCGGTGCGCCGCCGCTCGGCCTGGTACGCGGTCAGCTTCAGGCAATCGTCGTCCACGGCCGCTCCTCATAGTGCAATGCAACAAGTTCTCGCGCTGGAGGTTTCCTGTCGCTTGGCTGAGATGGTACTTCGCGCAGTCGCAGCGGGGTTATCCGAGTCCAATGGGCTGACGTAACCTCGTGAATGTGCCTTCGCCCGAACCGATTTGGGAGGATTGCATGAGATCGCTGTTTGCACTGGTCGGTATCTGCGCCGTCGTCGGGCTCGCCCCGCCCGCGTACGGCGACCCAAGCCAGCACAACGACGCGGGGTTCCTGGCCGCTTTGCGGGAGGACAAGATCGGCTATGCCGACCCCGGCCGCGCCATCGATGCGGCGCAAGCAGTGTGCACCTGTTTGAACAACGGGGAATCGGGACTGGGCCTGGTCCACGATGTGAAGACCCATAACCCGGGGTTCAGCATGGACAGCGCGGCGCAGTTCGCCGTCACGTCAGCGCAGTTCTACTGCCCCCAGCAGCTGGCCAAGGCGCCGGCGCGGTAGCGCGACCTCACCGCGCGCGACCCAGCGCGCCGACGATGATGCGCGTCGTGAGTTCGGCCCGGCGCCTCGAATAACCCTGCGCGCCCGAAAGAATGGGGTACAGGGCGCCGCCGACGATAGCGTCCGCCGCCGAGTCCGCTATCGTGTCATCGATCCCCGCGGCCAGCAAGCGGGCCCGCACCCGGTCGTGCAGCGGCGCGCTGAAGCCGGCGCGCAGCTTGACCGCCGTGTCCTCGTGCTCCATGCACGCGACGGTCAGGATCCGCAGCATGGCCGAGCCGCGGCCGGTGGTGAGGCTGCCGACCAGCTTGCCCACCCACCGCACCAGGTCCGCGACCAGGTCATCGGAGTGGTTGACCGACCCGAGGATCTTGTCGGCGTCCTCGAGCATGACGTCCGCGACGAGTGCGGGGCGGCTGGGCCACCAGCGGTAGATGGTTTGTTTGCCCACCCCAGCGCGCGCCGCGACCGCCTCGATGGCCAGGCCGTCGAAGCCGCGTTCGAGCAGCAACTCGCGGGTGGCGGCGACGATCGCGGTGCGCGACTTCTCGCTGCGGCGCCGCGGGGAGCCGGGCCGCTCACCCGCCCGGGAGGAATCGGTCGGCATTCGATGGTCCTCGTTCCCTCGGTTCCGGCCCGGTGGCGCGGTGGCCCGCGCGCTTTACTTCTCTCGAGCGGCGCCGTAATCTCCCCACAAGACGAGACGGTCCGTCTTGTAAAGGGAGGATATCAGTCCGTGCGGCCAAAGCTAGCCCCCCGGCGGGCTTGCTCGAAGATCACGTCATGACGCTCGGCTTGACGCCCGAGCAGCAGGAACTCGCCACCGCCGTCGGGCAATTCGCGAGCCGGCACGCCCCGATCGCCGCGACCCGGGAGACGTTCGATGCGTTGGCGGCCGGAAAACTGCCCGACTGGTGGGACGCGTTCACCGGCAATGGATTTCACGCCGTTCATCTGCCGGAGGACGTCGGCGGGCAGGGTGGGGGGCTGAGCGACGCCGTGTGTGTGCTGGAGTCGGCCGGCAAGGCGCTGCTGCCCGGCCCGCTGCTGCCGACGGTCGCCACCGGAGCCGTCGCGCTGCTGGCAGCGGCGAGCCCAGCCGTCGACCTGCTGATGCGCGAGCTCGCCTCCGGCGCACCGGCCGCCCTCGTCCTTCCCGATGGCGGCGACTTCCGCGTACGTGCCGAGGGTGGAGACCGGTGGGTCACCGGCGTCTCCGAGGTCACCGCCGGCGTGCATTCGGCGCGCACGATCCTGCTCGGCGCGCGGACCGAGGGCGACGACGTGTTGTGGACGCTCATCGACACCGGAACTCGCGGTGCCACAGTCGAATCGGTAGACGGCACCGATCTGGTCACCGACGTAGGCGTTCTGCGGCTCACCGACTACCACGCGCCAGACCGCGACTGGCTCACGGGCATCGACCAGGACCGCGCGCAGTGCGTCGCGGTGGCGCTGATCGCGGCCACGATGGCCGGCATCGCGCAGTGGTGTGTCGAAGCGGTCACGGCGCATCTGCGAATTCGGGAGCAGTTCGGCAAGGTGATCGGCACCTTCCAGGCGCTGCAGCACAACGCCGCGATGTTGCTGGTGAGCAGCGAACTGGCGACCGCGGCGGCCTGGGATGCGGTCCGGGCCGTCGACGAGTCCGTCGACCAGCACCAGATCGCCGCCGCCGGGGCGGCGCTGATGGCGATAGCGCCCATACCCGATCTCGTGCTGGACGCTCTGACGATGTTCGGTGCGATCGGCTTCACCTGGGAGCACGACCTGCACCTCTACTGGCGACGGGCTATCAGCCTGGCGGCGTCCATAGGCCCGGCCAGCCGCTGGGCCAGGCGCCTGGGCCGGCTGACCTGCACCCTGCAGCGCGACATGGCGGTCAACCTGGGAGACGCCGAGCCGGACTTCAGGTCGACGGTCGCCGGGACGTTGGATTCGGCTCTGGCGCTTCGCAATGACGGGCCCGGGAAGCAGGGCGATTACAAAGAATTCGCGACGGGACCGCAGCGGACGGCCCTCGCCGAGGCGGGTCTCATTGCTCCGCACTGGCCGCCGCCGTGGGGAGTCGGGGCGAGCCCCCTGCAGCAGCTCATCATCGACGAGGAGTTCGACAAGCGACCCGGCCTGGTCCGGCCCTCGTTGGGCATCGCCGAGTGGATCCTGCCTTCGGTGTTGCGCGCGGCGCCAAAGGCCCTGCAGAAGAGGTTGATTCCGCCCACGCAGCGCGGCGAGCTCGCGTGGTGCCAGCTGTTCAGCGAGCCCGGGGCCGGTTCGGATCTCGCCGCCCTGACGACGCGGGCCACCAAGGTCGAGGGCGGCTGGCAGATCAACGGGCACAAGATCTGGACATCGGCGGCGCACCGGGCGGATTACGGGGCGCTGCTGGCCCGCACCGATCCGGAAGCCCCCAAGCACCGCGGCGTCGGCTACTTCCTCGTCGACATGCGAGCTCCCGGGATTGAGGTCCAGCCGATCAAGATGGCGACCGGTGAGGCGCACTTCAACGAAGTCTTCCTCGACGACGTCTTCGTGCCGGACGACATGCTGCTCGGTGACGCGACCGGTGGCTGGGATCTCGCGATCGCGACCATGGCCGAAGAGCGTTCGGCGATCAGCGGTTACGTCAAGTTCGACAGGGCCGCCGCGCTGCGCCGGCTCGCGGCGGAGCCGGGACCCGACCGCGATGACGCGCAACGCGCGCTCGGCGAGCTCGACGCCTACACCAACGCGATCAAGGCGCTCGGCGTGCGGGAAACGATCCGGCTGCTCGACGGCCAGGCCTCCGGGCCCGCGTCGAGCATCGCCAAGGTCGCAATGAATGTGCTCTTGCGGCGGACGTTCGAGGCCACGCTTCGACTGACCGGGCGGTTGGCGATGGTTGCCGACTCCGACCCCGCGGTGGTCCGGCCGTACCTGCATCTGCCGGCCGAGTTGATCGGCGGCGGCACCCGGGAAATTCAGCTGAACATCATCGCGCAGCTGATCCTGGGCCTACCCCGGAAGTAAGCAGGTTTGTCGGGCTACCGCAGCTCCTCGGTCGGTACCCCGTAGCGATCCTGGTCGCTGGGTTCCACGACATGGTGGGGGCGCAGTTCGCGATGCTGATGCCAGGCGTCGCGATCACCGTAACGGCCATCGCCGCGACGGCGGAACTCGAACGACGAACAAGCCACCTCATGGTGGAACGACTGTTTGGCCATCCCGATGTTGGCCCACAACGCCACGACCCCGACCAACAGCATTGGGGATGTTTGCTGCCAGCACGATATCAACCACTTTTACATCGGGAGGTCTTGTTGCTCTTGAGCGGACAAGATCCCGATCGCCGGGGCGGCGGGCACGATCGCGTTCCCCCTCGCGGGGCCGTGGCCGCTGCGGGCAATGAGCCAGGGGGGCAGTCAAGTTGCGTGGATTGCTGGCCCCGATAGTCGAGCGGAGCGACGCGGTTTGTCGCCCGAAGTTCACTTTCATAGTGCAGTCCGCGTTGCTTTAATGAAACCCGCCGGACAACTCGCCTCACGCCATGTCTCCTTTGACCTAGGAAGTCTGCGGGCGTATGGGACGGTTCAGCTGGCTGCATAGAGGGCGCGAATGACACTGCAAATCCCTGAGAGTTTGCAATGGTTGGCGTATCTGACCGGTTCGCAGTGGCCAAAGGGCGACGAGTCGGCCATGTTTCAGATCGGAGAGTATTGGCACGGGACGGCCGACGGACTCAAGGCGTTGATTCCGGAGCTGGATCAGGTCAGTCGCACGGTGGACGCGGTCTTGACCGGGGAGGCCGGGGCCGCCGCGCAAGCCGAGTTCGCGTCGTTGCTCAGTGGGGACAACTCGATCGAGCAGGTGGTCGAGGCGATAGCGGCGGTGGGGGATTTGGCCAGCAACGCCGGCACCCAGATCGAGTACACCAAGCTGCAGATCATCTTTTCGTTGGCCATTGCCGGCGCGGAGATCGCCTATGCCCTCGCTTGCGCCCCAGCCACTTTCGGGGCGTCGTTGTCGTGGATTCCGCCGGTAGAAGCGATAACCATGGCCGCAGTGCGCCAGCTGGTGGCGCAGCTACTCAAGCGACTGGCTGCGGAATTGGCGAAGGCGTTGACGCTCACCGGGCTGAAGGTCTTGGCCAAACACGCCGCCAAGGAGGCCGTGGAGGAGGTTATCCAGGAGTTTGTTCAAGAGCTCACTATCGAGGGGATCCAGAAGGCCGAGGGTCACCGGAGCAGCATCGATTGGAAGCAAGTCGGGATGAACGCCGCCGGTGGTGCTGCCGGCGGGGCGGCCGGTGGCCTGGTGCACGGTCCGCTGAAACATGCTCTCGGGGATTCGAGCAGCGTGCTCGGCAAGGCCACCAAGGGGGCGTTGGTCGGGTACGGATCCGGCCTGGTGGGCAACGTGTTCGGGTCGATCGCCTCCGATGGCGGTCTGACCGCGGGCGGGTTGGATCCGCTGTCGGTGTTCGGTGGCGCCTCCACCCAAGCCATCAGCGGTGCTTTGCACGGAACCGGGCATCCTCATCCCGACCCCTCGACCGCCGGGCCCGCCGGGTTGCCACCCCACGGCGACCTGCAGCTCGGCGGCCCGGGACTCGACGATAAGACCGGTCCGGAGATCTCCGATGACGGCACTGAATCCAGCAGCGCGGAGAAGCCCGACACGGCGAACACGAACAACGTCTCGAGCCCGCCGCAGGTGCCGCAGGACCCTCAGACGGCGGCGCCACCCTATTCGCCCGAAAGGCTGCCCGCCTACACGGCAGCATCGGGAAGCGCGACCACCGACGCGGCCGATACCCACGGCTCTCCGGGTGGGTCAACGAACACGGCTGGCGGCGGGGGTTCTGGGGACACCGGTGCAGGCCATGCGTCCAGCTCGGCCGGTGGGTCGAATACTTCTGGTTCAGCGGGCAATCGTGGCGCCGGTTCGCCGGCTGGGGTGCCGAACACTCGTGTGGCGCAGAGCGTTACCGCCGGTTCGAAAACCGCCGCTATAGGTGCCACCAGTAGCGGCTCGAGTGGCAGGACCGCACCGGTCACGCCTGCTGCGGCAACGTCCACGTCGAACGCTCCCGCCCCAAGCACCAGCGGCCTGTCAGCGTCGCCTGCGTTGGATGCCACCAGCCCGGAGCCGGTGGCCCCGCCGGCGTCTGTTGGCTCCAATGGTCTCAATCCCGGGCGCGGCCCAGGCGCGGAGGGCCCACTGTCCACGACCCTCTCGGGTACGGCCGGCTCGGACGGGCTGTCCGTTCTGGCTGAGCAATCCGCGCGGGAGGGCGACAACGACTTCGGCGACCGTTTCGAGGCCGTCGCCGACGGGCATCAGGGAGACGGTCTGCTGGCCGGATGGGGTACTCAGGTCCGCCATGACACGCGCCAGGTCCAGTTGCGCTGGGAGGCCGAACCATCGCACGAGGGCAGCGATGCTGCTGGCAGCAAACCGGCTGCGATCACGCCCAACAACGCGCCGGTTCAACCCCGGACGGCAACGGACACTGGGCGAGCGCCCGGCGGTCCGATTGGAGGCAGTGGCCTGACCGGCACCGGGCCGACGGCCACGGCGGCTACAGCGGCGATCCAATCCGCTCACGCGTCACCCGCTGCGGCTGCAGAATCCTCGAGCGGTGCGAAGGCGGAGTTGCAGGCCCTGGGCGGCACTGGTCGGCCGCGAGGAACACAAGATGCTGATCTGCGGTGGATCGATTCGCAGTGGGAGGCGGTGCGGGGGGATCCGGAGTTCCGGGCTCGGTTGGCGCAGGTGCATCGGTGGTTGTCACCGGGTGGCGCTGAGCTGACTGAGGAAGGTTATCGGCTGGAATACCGCCGCGACCAGCCGGCGGCGCAGGCGGCGTTGCGGGTGTTGTACATGTGGCATCGTTCCGGTCAGGATGCGGCGCGGGAATTCGCGGCGGGCCAGCGGGTGGTTCGGGTCCGCGGCGGCGCTCAGCAGGAGCAACGGAAAACGTTCTCCTCGGATATCGATTCGGAGGGCCGCTCCGACAGAGCGCATCTCGACGGAAATCACACCGATTCAGTTGTGCCGGCCACTCATTCGTCGGCCGATGCGTCACGCGAATCTGCAGATCGGGTAATGCAGAAGGACGAGGCTAGGGCCGGGCAGGTCGAGGCCGGCGCCGAGTCCCCCAAGAGCATTGGCGCGAGAGGTGATACGGGCGCCGCTAGAGACGACCCGGACCTGGTGCCCATCGCCGGTGACGGGTGGTGCTTGTTATCCGCGGTAGCGCTTAGTACGCCGCCGGAGCATTGGCCGGTGCATTGGGTGTCGGGGTCGTCTTCTCCGGCGTACGTGCATTCGATGGCTCTGGACCAGGCGTTCAGCGGAAATGTGTCTCCCGACGGGGTCGGGCCGTTGGAGTTCGCCAGGTCCGCCCTGCATGCGCAGGTGTGGCAGTTCGTCCTCGATCGCGGCGGCCACAGGTTGCCGGACCCCGCGGTGGCGCTGTTCCGGGGCAACCCCCAGGAGCGGACACGTCTGCAGCAATGGGTGTTGCGTGCCACCGAGCAGCAGCTGCGGGATCGTCTCTCCGAGTTGGGGTTGGACGAGAACCATCCCGTGGATTCGGAAGAGTGGTTGTCTCCCGACGAGTTGCGCGGGCGCTACGTCGCAGAGCGGACCCGACAGCTGACCGACGAGTCGGTCGAACCAGGGGCGCGCCAAGCTGCGCAACAAGCGGCGCGTCGCGAGGTTGGGATCCACCGCGACAACCGAGTACACCCGGATCCGATGGTGGGTCGACAGGGCCAATTCCGGTACCTGCGGGACCGTCGCGCGGTGCCGACGATTCGCGACCTCCATGGAGTCGAGGAGTTACGTGCGGCGGTGCGGGCCGCCAGTATGCGACGGCTGACCGATATGGAGTATGCGCACCTGCTGGAGGCAGTGGACTCATGGGGAGAATGGGGGTGGCAGACCACTTACGGAGAGATGTTCTCCACATTGGTGGCACATACGTTGAATGTGCAGGTGCATGACCTCGTCAACCACTCCACTGTTGGTCCCGAAAATGCCCCTCGCACAGTCAATGTAAGGTATAACGGTCACAATCATTACGACGGCAACCTGCCGACTGGCACGCGGAGCGGTAGGCACGGTCGCACAGACAGCCCGTTGGAAGCGCATATCCGCCGAGCCGTGGATGCGGTGTTGCCGGGCCGTGATATCGAAGAGGTGACACGGCCCGAGGCGTCCGGTAGTGGGGCGGGGGCCGGGCGAAGCGGGGTGAATCCTCTGGTCGCCCTCGGAAGGGCGACCACTGCCTACAAGGACATCGCCCGGCGCGACGATGCCGCTTTCATCCGTCTGCTGCGTGAGCAACTGACCGACCCGGAGACGGGCAAGACGGTCTTGACGAGTCTGATGGAGGATCTGGACGATCTGAAAGTCGTTGTGGCAGCGGCCCCTCGCCATTCGCTCTCCGATTCGGAGCAAACGGCGTATCGAGTGCTGCACAACTCTGCGGGCCCGATCATCGACCAGGCGCTGGGCTCGGCGCACGCGTTACTCCGAGATGAAAGCGCCCTCAACCGATTTCGAGACATCGTCCCCACAGTCCTGCCGATGGGACTGTCGTATATCGGGCCGGCTTTGCAGCATCCTCCGTCGTTCAACTTCATCAATTTGGTTGCGGGTACGCACCTGAAGGCTGTGCTCCAGATGGGCGGCATGGCATTCCATTCAAGTTACAGTCGGCGTCTGCTGAGTGAAACCGCCTTCAACTTGGTACTTCCGTTGGCTGTCCCGGGAATCATTGATTTTCTTCCGCACGGGAAGCTGACGGATGGTGAGTGGGCCGCTCTCTCCGGTTCCTTGCAGGGGGCGATCTATTTCGGAGCCGGATTTGCGGACTATATCCCCGCCTTGGCGAACAAAGCTCTTTCACTGGCAATTGGTTCTGGCATACCTCTACCGAAAACCGACTACCATGCGTTGACTCACGGCGAGTTGCGCCTCATTTCCGAGTCCGATACCCCGCCAATGGCCGATGTCGATGGGTCGGAGAGCCAGCCTGCCCATCTGACGCAGGAAGCATTGACTCGTGCGGTCAACAAGATACGTGCGCGTTTCGCCATGATCGAGACTGCGTTGGGGATGTTTGAAGAACGTGGGGCCCATGTCTCGGAGAGCACGGATCGCCAGGTTTCATTGATCGACAAGGATATTCTGAAGCTGGAACGCCTGAATGCCAGATTGGTTGACGCACCGGACGAGCACAGCCTAGACAATGCCGGTTTTTGGCCCAAGTTGGGGTACTCGGCCATCACCGCTGGGATTCGGGGAGGTGGGCTCGCCGCGTCCTTGCTCTCGCACAATCCCTCAGGAGCGGCCATTGTTGTGCCGGGTTCTTCGTATCTGATCATCCGCTCGCTTACCGAACTGCTCGACCCGAACGTTACTGCGCATGATGCGGCCACCTCGTTCAACCATTTCACTCCACCGGCGTTGGTGGCGATCCTCCCGGCTGCGGTCAACTTCGCTACCCACGGCCGCCAATTCGAAAGCCTTCAATCAGCGGCACCGTGGCTCGCGTACTCGCTCATAGCGAACGGATCCTACAGCGACTGGGTCAGTCAGCGCCTGTCACAAGGGATGTCGGCCGGCATCGCAGCGGGCCAGCGCAGCTATCCCGCTTTTCGCGACGCGGTGAAGTCCTGGCTCGCGAGATGGGGCACGTCCGCGGGACCGCACGACACCAGTGGCGGGGATTCACCGCCGAGTGATGACGATGAATGGCGGCAGGGAATGGGGGCCCCTGGCGTGCCGGGCGGGTTTACCCCGGATTCCACCCATCCGCGCCACGGCCAGGCAACGTCGGCGGGTGACGTCTCCGCTACCGGGGGGCCGCAGGATACGAGTGCCGAGGATTCGTCACGCAACCATGTCGAGGCCGCTCCGGATCTGCCGTCCGGCAATCGGCCCCAGGTTGTGGGCCGGCTGCGGCACGCCCACGCAATCGCCGAGAGCTCCCCGGCGTCGACTGAACACGACAGCACCACGCCACCGATCGGTTCGACAACGCACCCTGACCCGGGGGCTGGGTCGGATACCACCACTGAAGACAGTTTCCCGTCGTCGATGCCGATCACCCCGGTCCGGAATTTTGGCGGGTCATTTCGACTGGGGCCGCAGCCATTCTCGACAGTGTCACGCGCCGCGGAGGGCGGCCCGGAGTCGACACCTTCCGCCAGCGATACCGAGGACGACGTTACCGAGGACGACGTTGCCGATCACACCTTCGAGGCTGACCACGAGCCCGACATCACCATCCCAGGCCGGCTGCCTCCAACGACGCTGACCGCCTCAGCGCGACCGCAGTTCGCCCGACCATCACCAGTGGGGCCCGAGCCCCCGTCGGCAGTGGTACACCCGGCCGCGGGCCACTCGCCGCTCGGTCGGGGCGCGACAAAGCGAGTCCGATTCCTCGACGTCAGTAGCTCGTCGAGCTCAGGCGACAGCTCGCCTGACCTGAGCACGGCTAGTGATTCAGGCGTGACGCCACGGACGATCGGTACCAATCAACGGTTGTCAGAGAGCCGACAGCCGGATCCGAAGCCGAAGTCGAACTGGCTCGCGTCGCTGCGGCGTGACCCGGAGGCCGAGTCAGGCGTCAGTTTCCTGGATATGACAGGGTCTCGCGGCGATCACGTCATGGCGCGGGATGTGCCTGGTTTCGAGCCGAACCAGGCGGTCGATTCGGGCACCCGATTGGCGGCCCATGCTGCCTTGCGCCGGCGAGCGCTATACATGAATCCGGCCTTGGGTGGACGGCCCGCGCTTGCTGATGTGTACGCGATACGTCATCCGCTGGGTGATGCGCCGCAGGCTGTTGTGACAGCGCGGCTGAATGCCCGTTGGTGGCAGGGTTTAACGCCGGAAGACCGTGATGCGATGATTGCCGCCCATCCGGATCAGGTGGGTAACGCCGAGGGCCTGCCGCCGCGGGTCCGAGATGAGGCCAATCGCAGGGTATTGCGGGATACGTTGGCTCGAGAGGCGGCCAACAATCTGCGGTGGATCAAGCCGATCAAGCGATTGGATGCCGTCGACAACGCATTACGGAGAGCGGCAAACCGTTTGAGCCGCACCGGCGATGGGCCGCCGATGGTGTTGGCGTTCAACCCGACGGCCTTTAGGCACGACGGCCGCATCCTGGTCGCCGTCGGCGGCGACCCCTATGACTCGGCGTCGGTGTCATGGATCGTGCCCGGCATGACCACCACCATGGCCAGCCTTGACGATCTCCTTAATGACGCCGTCAACCTGGTGGAATCCGCTCGGGTCGCGGGGGCTGAGGATCCGGTGGCGATCGTGTGGATTGGCTATGACGCGCCCAGTGGTTGGCGTTCTGGCCGAGTGACGCTGCAGTCGGCCGCGAACGCGGGCGGTGAGATCCTGCACGCCGATATCAAAGCGTTCAACGCGGGGCGGGACGCGAACTCCGCTGCTGGCGTTCACTTCTCGGACAACCATGTGTTTGGTCATTCGTATGGTTCGACGACCACGGGGTTTGCGGGACGGGGTGGTCGGCTGGCTGGCCAGATCCGGACCGTGACACTGTTGGGTTCTCCCGGAGCGGGACCGCTCCGGCACGCCGGAGACTTCGGCATCGGAACCAATGTCTTTGTCGCCAGCTCTTCACGTGATCCGGTGACTGCGCTCGGGCGTACTCCGGACCCGAGTGCGACGATTGGTCAAGGGATCGATCCCGCGCTGGAAGATTTCGGTGCACGACGTCTGGCGTCTGAGTTTCCGAGGTCCATGGACACTGTGTCGACAGTAGCCACCCATGTGTCGTATTACCGGCAGATCGATGCGATGGGACCGCGCTCGCAGTCCTTGACCAACTTCGGGCGGATCGTGGCGGGTCAGCACGATCGACTCGAACTGCACGACAACCGAGTCGCTGGGCAGCCGCTCCTCGGGATTCGGCGGACGTTCGAACCGGCTCAGGGCCCGCCCGCGGGCCGTCGGTGGTTGGGTGTGAAGTGGGGCGCACCGGTGCCGCACGCGACTGCTCCGGTGGGGCCCTCCCATGTCGCCCCGTCGGATGAATCGTCCGAGCTTCGCTTCCGGGAGAAGGCCAAGAAACTCAACGACTTGGAGGCCGGGATCGTCCAGGCGCGTGCATCCGAGATCGCTGACCAAGCCAGTAGGCAGTATTGGTCCGACCCAGCAAATGCGACCCGCCTGGTGGTGCACGTGGAGGTGGGTGGGAACGGGCGGCGATGGCCATTTCAGGGATGGCCATTCAGCGGCAGGGCGGTGGCCGTGGGTCAGATGCGGGCCATGGAAACCCGCAAAGCCCTGGAGTTGGAGGTTCGCCGCCTACTCGTGCGACGCGGGGTACCCGAGTCGATCGTGACGTTCAGGGAGGAGTCCCGCGGCAGGGGCCTCCCCGATAGCGCTGGCACGGCGCACGATCTCGAGTCGGACGAAGTGGCGCGACGGGTGGTCGTGATTCGAACCGAGGTAGCTGCACCGGTCGCGGACGGATTCCGCGTCGGTTTCGCAGAGAGGGAAAAGGTTCTCGGCGACGTGCAGAAGGATGAACTCAAACCCTTCATCGCCCGCGTGGTCGATGAAGCGGCTCGCCGGCACGCGGCAAACGAAGGCGGCCTGGTCGTGCACGTGGACGGTGGCGGCAACGGTGGGAATCGGTTGGAAAATGCGGATGCGGTCGGCTTGACGCGAGCCCGCAATACTCGAAGATTCCTGGAGAAGGAAGTGATATCACGCCTCGCGGAACGTCACATCGACACGGGCATGGTGAGGTTCAGCCAACCCACGTCGCGCGGGCGATCGCTACCCGGCGGCGCGGTCGCCACGGGCAATCGTCCGGCAGATGCGGCATCGCGGCGAATCGTCGAGATTCGGCTGGAAGATGCCTCGACGCCAAGCGATGTCGGTCTACACGCATCGGTGGCCGACGACCATCCTCCGGTCGACCCGTCATCGCCCGCCACCCGGTGCGACCAACGAACCCCCACAGACGAAATCGTCCCGTCGCGGCCAACCAAACACGCTGCGGCAGCAGAGTCGTCCGATATTGGACCACAACCACAAATCGCCCAGGTCCGGGCAGCTCCGCTGAGGCCATCGTCGTCGGGACGCAGCTCTCTCGGCCGCAACACGACTGACGGTGGCCAACTCTTTGCCGTCAGTCGTCGTCGGGGCCGAGCGAGCTTGACGCCGAGTCAGATTCCGAGGTCGAGTGACAAGTCGGACTGACACCGAACCGGGCAGTCCCCGCGTGCCGGCGCAGCCGAACCAAGTGCGTTTCCGCGCCCCGTTTTTGGTGCGGCGGAACATCGCGGTGGTGGTGCCGGCCGGACACTGTCGCTCGCAGCGGTTGCGCTACCAAAGCTGCAAGGCCTGCGGCGCGGCGGACTTTCCGCCGAGCGAAGATTGCCGCCAATGTCTTTCAGCGCAGCTGAGCTCGGCGCAGAGCGCCGGGCGCGCGACGGTGTACAGCTGGGCGGTGGTGCATCGGCCGGTGACCGCGCAGTTCGAACCGCCGTACGCGCCGGCCATCGTCACGCTCGACGAGGGCTACCAGATGCTGACCAACATCGTCGGCATAGAGCCCACCGACCTGAAGATCGGCATGCGCGTCGAGGTGCAATTCCATGCGGTGGCTCCCGGGCCGACGCTGCCGTACTTGACGCCGTCATCGTGAGCCCGCAGGGGTGGGGGGCCCACACTCGTGGTACGCGGTGCCGCGGGACTCGCGCTCCCAGAGCGTTTCCCCGTCGCGCACGGCGGTCGCCTCGGCGATCAGCTGGCGCTTGAGCACCTTGTGGGTGGCCGTGCTGGGCAGGTCGGCCGCGATGCGGACGTAGCGTGGGCGCCCCTTGGGTGAAAGGTCGGGCTGCGCTTTGAGGAAGGCCTCGAATTCATTCGGCTCCAGCGACCGGCCCTCGTTGAGCACGATTGCCACCATGACCTGGTCGCCGACGCGCTCGTCCGGCACGGCGTACACCGCGACGCGGTTGATTGCGCTGTGGCGCAACAGGATCCGCTCGATGGGGGCGGCGGCGAGATTCTCCCCGTCCACCCGCATCCAGTCGGCGGTGCGGCCGGCCAGGTAGATCCAACCGTCGGCGTCTTTGTAGGCGAGATCTCCGGACCAGTACATGCCGTGGCGCATGCGTTCGGCGTTGGCATCCGGGTCGTTGTAGTAGCCGGTGAAGAAGCCCGAGCCTGCCGCATTTACCAACTCGCCCACGGCGTCGTCGGCATTGACCAGCGCCCCGTCGGCGTCGAACTGGGCGACCGCGCACTCGGTGACCGTGTCGCTGTTGTACACCGCTACCCCGTCGATGCCCCTGCCGATGGAGCCTCGGGGGGTGCCCGGCTCGCGTATCACGATGACGGCGTTTTCGGTCGATCCGAAGCCGTCTTCCACCCGAACACCGAAGCGGCGGGCGAACTCCTCGATGTCCTTGTCGTTGGCCTCGTTTCCGAATGCCACCCGCAACGGATTGTCGGCGTCGTCGTCGCGTTCGGCGGTGGCCAGGATGTAGGCCAGGGGCTTGCCGACGTAGTTCATGTAGGTCGCGCCGTAGCGGCGCACCTCGTCGAGGAACCGGGTTGCCGAAAACTTCGCCGGCACGATCGCGGCCCCCGAGCAGACCGCGGGCGCCCACCCCGCGACGACGGCATTCGAATGGAACAGGGGCATCGACACGTAGCAGGTGTCTTGCGGGCTCAGTGCAAACCGCTCGACCAGGTTGAGACCGGCGAACGTGGCCATCAGATGCGACACCTGGACCGCCTTGGGGCTACCGCTCGTCCCCGAAGTGAAGATCATCATGAACGCGTCCATGGCCGCGACCTGTCGATGAGGAACGAGTTCGCCTGCCCCGCCGACGAATTCGGCCCACTCCGGCGTCGACACATCCAGGATCTGAGTCTCACCCAGATCCAGACCGTCCAGCAGGGGCCGATGTTCGGCGTCGGTCACCACGAACTGGCAGTCGGCCCGCCGGACGTCGGCGGCGAGCGCCTCGCCCCGCCGGGTGGTGTTGAGCCCGCACAGCACGTAGCCCCCCAAGCCGGCGGCCGCCATCTGTGCCAGCATCTCGGGCGTGTTGCCCAGCAGCGCGCCGATGTGCAACGGTCCGCGCTGGTCCGCGGCGTCGATCAGGGCGGCGGCCCGGCCCGCCGCACGTTCCAGGTATTGCCGCCAAGACCATTGCAGATCATCGTGTTTCACGGCGACCGCGGGGTCGTCCAGGCGCTTGCGCAGCAGCGCCTGGATGGTGTCGTCGGTCATCGGGTCTACCCACCCACCATCATCAGGCCGCCGTCCACCGCCAGCAGTTGCCCCGTGATGAAGCCGGACCCTTCGCCGGAGAGGAACACCAGCATCGGGCCGAGGTCGCGCGCGGGATCGCCCAGCGCACCGCCCAGCGGGATCATCATCTTCATCTGCTGGTCGATCAGCGGGGCGGCGTCGGGGCCGAGGAACTCCCGCAGCCGGTCGGCCCCGGCCGTCTGGACCGCCGGCGCCAGCGCGTTGACGGTGACCTTGTCGGCGGCCCAGGCCTTGGCGGCCGATCGCGTCCAGGCCTGCACGGCGCCCTTCGTGGCGGCGTAGACGGCCGAGATCGGGCTTCCCATAACGGCTTCCGACGAGCCGAAGTTGATGATCCGGCCGCCTCCCCCCTTCATCGTGGCGTAGGCGGCCTGATTGGTGAGGATCGTGGCCCTGACGTTGGTGTCCAGCAGGAACGCGATCTCGTCGGCGCCGATGTAGCCGGGAATGCCCGCCTGCCACAGCCCGGCGGCGTTGACCAGGACATCGAGACCGCTCAGCCGGTCGGCGGCTTCCCGCACCATCGCCGAGACGGCGTCCGCGTCCCGGACGTCGCACTGCAGCCAGGTGGCCTCGAGCGCCGCGGGCGGCTCGGTGGTGTGGTAGGTCGCGGCGACCCGGGCGCCCGCCGCGCCGAGGACCTCCACGGCGGCCGCGCCGATGCCGGTCGCTCCGCCGGTGACCAGGATTCTTCGGCCCTGTAGCGGTGTCTCCATGCCGGCAACGCTAGCCGCCGAACGTCGAGTTGTTGCGTGAAAGCCGGCGGAATCAGCCGAATAACTCGACGTTCGGCGCAAGGGAGGGCGACTCGGCGCAGGGCGGCGATTCCCCGCGGGCGGTCCGCCTACGCGCGGACCGCGATCGTCGACAGCAGGTCGGCGAGCCGGTGCGGGCGGTCCACCATCGAAAACGTCCGCGCTCCCTCGATCACTTCGAGCCGTGCGTTGGGAATGGTCGCGGCCAGTCGCCTGCCGTCCTCCTGTTCGAAGAACGCGTCGTCGGCCGACCAGGCGACGAGGGTGGGCTTGTCGAACTCCGGCAACCGGGCTGCGACGGCCGTGGTGACCTCGGTGCGCAGCGAAAGGGTGAGCTGGCGCAGGTCTTCCGCGACGGCCGGGTCGGACAGCGCGGGCCGCACCCAGAGTTGGGTCAGGTCGTCGATGTCGCGGTGTGCCAGCCCGTCGTAGGCGCGCCTGCGCGCGACCGGCGCGCGCATGGCCTGGATCGCGGTGCGGAACACCGTCTTCGACTTCGCGGCGAGGATGACGGGCTTGAGCACGGGGGGCGGGAAGTGTTCGAAGGCGTCACAACTCGTGAGTACCAGTGCGCCGAGCCGCTCCGGGTGGTGCACCGCGACCAGTTGCGTGACGACGCCACCGGTGTCGTTGCCGACGAGAACGACGTCGTGCAAGGCGAGGGCGGCCAGCGTCTCGGCGACGATCCCGGCCACGCCGGTGATCGTGCGGTCGGCGCCGGAACGCAACGGTTCGGGGTGCGCGCCGAGGGGCCAGGTCGGTGCGATGCAGCGCAGACCCACCTCGGCGAGGTGTCGTGCCACCTCACGCCACAGCTGGCCACCCATCATGAATCCGTGGACGAACACCACGGGCCTGCCGTTTTCGGGTCCGGACGCTTCGTAATGAATGGTCCCGGCACTAATGTCGATCTTCGGCATGGTCAACTCCCACTTCGAACACACTTACAAACAGTCTGTCTGTTCGTAAGTTACCAACAGGCTGTATGGAAAGCAAGAGACGGACTCAGGAGGAGCGCTCCGCGGCGACGCGCGACGCGCTGGTAGCGGCCGCGCGCCGGTTGTGGGGTGCGCGCGGTTACGCCGAGGTGGGTACCCCGGAGATCGCGTCCGCGGCGGGCGTCACGCGCGGCGCGATGTATCACCAGTTCGCCGACAAGGCGGCGTTGTTTCGCGAAGTCGTCGAAGTCGTCGAGCAGGACGTGATGGCCCGCATGGGTGCGGTCGTGGCCGGGTCCGGGGCAACCGACCCCGCGGAGGCGATCCGGGCCGCGGTCGACGCGTGGCTCGAGGTGTCTGCCGATCCCGAGGTGCGTCAGTTGATCCTGCTCGATGCACCCAGCGTGCTCGGCTGGGCGGCGTTCCGCGATGTTGCCCAGCGGTACAGCCTCGGCATGACCGAACAGCTGCTGACCGAGGCCATCAGGGTTGGCGAGCTGGCCGGTCAGCCCGTCCGCCCGCTCGCCCACGTGCTGATCGGCGCCCTCGACGAGGCGGCGATGTTCATCGCCACCGCCGAGGATTCGGAGCGTGCGCGGCGCGAGACCTCGGAGGTGCTGCACCGGCTCATCGACGCGATGGTGCGAGGATGATTCGTCCGTGCCTTGTTGCGGCGCTCAGGGTTTGACCCACGCCAGCCGTTGCTCGAGTTCGGCGACGCGAGCCTTCAGGGCGGCGTTCTCGTCCAGCAATTCCTCGCGCGCGAGCCGGACGCGTTCGCGCACCGATTCGGCACCGTACTTGGGCGGAATGTTGCGCCGGCAGTTGTTGTCGAATGCCTCGACGGCGACGACGACGGCGCGATCGCAGTCGGCGTGCACGGCGCCCTGGCGAACGATGAGCAGGCGCTCGATGAGGTCGGGCTCGGCGGACCGCTCGACGATCCGCGCGCGCCCGTAGACCTTGACCCTGGTGCGGGTCGGGTAGTCGACGAAGAACAGCGCCACCCTGTCGTCGGCGTCGAGGTTGCCGACGGTCACGTATTGCTCGTTGCCGGAATAGTCGGCGAACGCGATCGTGGCCGCGTCCAGGACGTGCACGAAACCCGTTGGGCCGCCGCGGTGTTGCACATAGGGCCAGCCGGTCGGGGTCACGGTGGCGATGAAGAAGGAGTCGGTCGCCGCGATGAGCGCGGCGGTCCGCGGCTCGAGCACCTCCGGCGGCCCGATGTCGTCGCCGCGGCGCCGGAATCGGCCGTAAGCGTGAAGGCTGCCCGCCGCCCGCTGCCTCGCCGCCACCGGCGCGGAGAACGCGATGGATCCGTAACGGGATGGAGTACTCACCTACTACAGGGAAACAGCGGAAAACGCCGGCGTCCACGACGATCTCGTGACCACTGGTAAGTTCGGCCTCCGAATGCCGCCGGAATCAGTCGCCGCCGCGGTCGCGGGCATCGGGTGTCGGTGGTTCCGATGCGGCCACCCCCCACAGGACCTCGAACAGGTTGCGCTGCATCTCGACGAACTCGACGCTCTCCACCACCAGCGCAAAGCTCTCCCGCTTCGACGAGATCATCGCCACCGCCGCGTCGCCGATGATCATCGTCATGGTGAAGAGGTACTCGGCGGGCACGTATCGGGTGCGCCGGTACTCCTCGTCGCTCGATGGCCAACCGCCCGGCAGGTCCTTCTCGGGCGATCGCAGCACGTGCAACCAGAGTTTGCGTTCGCGCCGCCCGGCGACGTACTCGTCCATCGCCTCGACGCCCGGCACGGTCAGCAAATCGCGCATCGACAGGACGCCCCGCAGGGGGGACGGCCAATCCAGCGTCTCGAACAGCGCCGTCCTGATCCCGCTAACCCCCTCCAGATACCGCACACGCGGAGCCGTGCCGCCCTTGGCGTACACGGCGCGCAGTTGGGGGATCAGCGATTCCAGCATCCGCCGCCGCTGGCTCCACTCGTCGAGCAGATGTTGCGGATCCGCCGCCCGCACGATTGTCGTGGGGCGACCGCCGGCCCGCCCCCCGCGGTGGCTTCCCCCCTCGATCAGGGAAACCAGGCCCCGCTCGGCCAGGCGCTTGGCGATGTCGTAGGCGTTCGTCCGGCTGATCTGTGACGCCGCCGCGATTTGGGCGACGGTGGCCGAATCCATGCTGAGCGCCGCGAGATAGAACCGGGCCTCCTTCGGTTCGAGACCGGCTTCGACGAGCTCAGCCCACATCGCGCTTCTCACTCACCTCTGTCGCGGCCGCGACGGCGCAGCGTCAGTCCGGCCTAGGGCCCCACGGAAAGTCAGGATCTGTGGAGCATATCGGGTGCGCGGGGCTCAATGGCTCACCGGTTTCTCCACGCCGACGCCCGTAAGGGACCGCACCTCCATCTCGGCCTGCTTGGCGGGGTCCTCCCTGGCGCGCCAGCCCAGTTGCGTGCCGACGACGCCGAGGGCGAACCCGAGCGGGATCGAGACGATGCCCGGATTGGCCAACGGGAACCAGGCGAAGTCTGCATGGGGGAACATCGCCGCCGGGTTCCCCGAGACGGCGGGCGAAAAGACGATGAGCACAAGGCAAGTCGCGAGGCCGCCGTAGATGCTGAACAGCGCCCCGACGGTGTTGAATCGCTTCCAAAACAACGAGTACAGCAATGTCGGCAGGTTGGCCGACCCGGCGATCGCGAATGCCAGGGCCACCAGAAAAGCCACATTCTGTCCCATGGCGAGGATGCCCAAGACGATGGCCACGATGCCGATCACGGCAACGAGGGCCCGCGAGACGCGGACCTGCTGTTCTTCGGTGGCGTTGCCACGCTTGATCACACCGGCGTAGACGTCATGGGCGAGCGAGGTCGCGGCCGTGATCACCAGCCCCGAGACCACGGCGAGGATCGTCGCGAACGCGACCGCGGCGATCACCCCGAGGAAGATGCTGCCGCCCAACCGATATGCGAGCAGCGGGGCGGCCGAGTTCTCCTTACCGGCGGTCGACAGCACCGTGTCCGGGCCCACCAGCCAGGCCGCGCCGTAACCGATGGCCAGCGAGAACAGATAGAAGACGCCGACCAAGCCGATCGCCCAGGTGACCGAGCGGCGGGCCTCCCGCGCCGTGGGAACCGTGTAGAAGCGCATCAGCACGTGCGGCAGGCCGGCGGTGCCCAGCACCAGGGCGACGCCCAGCGAGATGAAGTCGAGCTTGGTGGTCGGTGTGACGCCGTATTTGGCGCCGGGTTCCAGCAGGTTACGTCCGGCGATCCCCTTGGTAAGGGATCCGTCCGCCCTCGCCTGCGCGTGGGCGAGCAGCTGGGAGAAGTTCCCGCGCACCGCGAGCACCACGAGGAAAAACATGATGGCGGCTCCCGACACCAGCAGCGCGGCCTTGACCATCTGGACGTAGGTCGTGCCCTTCATGCCCCCGATCAGCACGTAGGCGATCATCAATGCACCCACGACGGCGACCACCGCGGACTGGCCGACGCGGCTGTTGATGTTGAGCAGCAGGGCGACAAGCCCGCCGGCGCCTGCCATCTGGGCGAGCAGATAGAACAGCGAAACGGTGAGCGTGGACAACGCGGCCGCCGTGCGGACGGGCCGCTGTCGCAGCCGATAGCTGAGGACGTCGGCCATCGTGAAGCGCCCTGTGTTGCGCAACAGTTCGGCGACGAGCAACAGCGCCAGCAACCACGAGACGAAGAAGCCGATCGAGTAGAGGAAGCCGTCGTAGCCGTACACGGTGATGGCGCCCGACACGCCGAGGAATGACGCCGCCGACAGGTAGTCCCCGGCGATGGCGAATCCGTTTTGCGATCCGGAGAACTCACCGCCGCCGGTGTAGAAGTCGGCGGCATTAGTGGTGCTCCGACCCGCGCGGATCACCAGCGCCAGGGTGATGACGACGAAGAACGCGAATACCGCGATGTTGACCGCCGGGTCGCCGACATGAGACGACGCCGCGAGGGTGACGCTCACCGGACCGCTGCCTCGAGCTTGGCGCGGATGGCCGCGGCGCGGGGATCGAGCGATCGGTTGGCGAACCGGACATAGAGCGCGGTGATCACGAAGGTGGAGGCGAACTGACCGAACCCGAGCACCACACCGAGGTTGATGTTGCCGCAGACCCTGATCGCCATGAACCCGTGCGCGTACATGGCGAGCAGCATGAAGGCCAGGTACCAGCCGAGGAAGAAGGCCGTCATCGGGAACGTGAACCTGCGCAACCGCCGCCGGAGATCCCGGAACTCCGGGGTTTCCTGCACCTTCTGGAAGGCCTGCAGGTCGGGCATCCCGGTGGGGGCGTCGATGAGGGGCTGTGGCACGTCTACCTCCGGGTGCAGCGGCGGGGTGTCGAAAATACTCGACCGGGTGGATGAGTGGCCTATCCAGTGATGCGGACCACTATAAAGTCCTCCAGGGCATCCCGCCAGCGTTGCGATGGGCAGATTGGACGACGGTGATGTCGATCGATCTCGACATCACCGTTGCGAGCTGCGACTTAAGGCGTGCCGGCCGGATTTCTGTCGAAATGACTCGACATAGTGGCGCTCGATTTTGCGGAGACACGCGGTTGACAGCCGTTCAAGTGGACGTATCCTGGCAATACGGTGTATTTCCGCGCCGGAACTACTGTCGAACTATCCTGACAACCTTGTCGCCAAATAGCTCACTCAGCTCAAGGAGCCCCACGTGTCCCTACCCCCGCTACCCAAGGTGTCCGTCGCGGCCGTCCAGGCGGCGCCGGTCTTTCTGGACCTCGAGGCCTCCCTCGTCAAGGTCGAGGAGGTCGTTCGCACCGCCGCTCGCGACGGGGCCCAACTGGTGGTTTTCGGGGAGGCGTTTCTCGCCGGGTTTCCCGCCTGGAACGCCGTGCTGCCTCCGATCGATCAGCACCCGCTGCACGAACGCTTGGTCGCCGCGTCCATCGTGGTGCCCGGTCCGCACACCGACCGGCTGAGCCGCATCGCCCGGCAAAACGGTGTGGTGCTTTCCGTCGGCATCAACGAGCGCAACCCGAACAGCCTTGGGCAGCTGTGGAACTCCAATCTGGTCTTCGACCGGAACGGCCGCCTGGTGAACCACCGCCGCAAGCTGGTGGCCACCTGGTACGAGCGCCTGACGTGGTCCCACGGCGATGCCCACGATCTGCGGCCGGTGGAACTCGACGGGTGGCAGGTCGGCACGCTCATCTGCGGCGAAAACACCAACACGCTCGCGCGATTCACCCTGCTCGCACAAGGCGAGCGCGTGCACCTGGCGACCTACCCGCCGGCCTGGCCGTTCGACGGGCGCACCGAGAACTTCGAATACGACCTGGCCGAGAGCATCCGGCTCCGCAGCGCGGCGCACGCATTCGAGGGCAAGGTGTTCGTCGTCGTCGCGGCCACCACGCTGGACGAGGTGGCACTGCGTGAGATTGCCCAGGGCGACAACAGAATCGAGAGGGCACTGACCGCGGCGCCGCCGGCGTCGATGGTGGTCGGTCCCGACGGCCGGCTTGTCGCGGGCCCGCTGACCGGTTCCGAGGGGATCCTGCACGCGGAAATCGATCTGCAGCGCGAGGTTGTGGCCAAGCAGGCCCACGACATCGTCGGGACCTACAACCGCGCGGACATCTTCCAGCTCTCCGTCGACACGCGCCGCCCCGCGATACTTCGCGTGGGCCACGATGCGGCGGAACACCCTCCGGTTAACGGCGCCGCGACCCACACCGACGCTTGGCCGCTCACTGACGAATACGCCCGCACCGCAGTGGAATTGCGCCCGGGCGGCGCGTCCGTCGGATCCGCCTAGCGATCCGACGGATTCCCGTCGAGTCCCCGGAGCAGATCGACATCGGAGACCAGCTTGAGGTGGTCGTCCATCGCGGCTGCGGCGGCCTCGGGGTCCTGTCGTCGGACTGCCTCGGCGATGCGCCGGTGACCTTCGAGCGATGCCCGGGGGCGTCCGCGCTGCGACAGCGACTCGATGCGGCTCTCGCGGATGAGTTCCGCCATCTCGCGCATCAGCTTCGCGAGCAGGGCCGAGTGCGCCGCCACGGTGAGGGCCTCGTGGAATCTTTCGTCGCCCGCGACGCCGCGCTCGCCGTCGGCGATTTCGGCTTCCATTGTCGCCAAGGCCGATTCGATCGCCGCCAGCTCGTCGTCGGTACGTCGCGCCGCGGCCAGTGCGGCGATCTTCACCTCGAGCGCCTGGCGGGCCTCGATGATGTCGGGCAAGCGGTCGGCGTGCTCCCGCAACGCCGCGACTGCCCGTTCCTCGCTCGGCCGCCCGACCAGGACGGCTCCGTCGCCGTGTCTAACCGCCAACACGCCCTGCACTTCGAGGGCCACCAGGGCCTGGCTCACCGAGGCGCGGCTGACGCCGAGTTTCGCGGCGAGCTCCCGTTCGGCGGGGAGGCGATCCCCGGGAGCGAGTCCGGCGTCGTCGATGTAGGCGCAGATCTGTTCGACGATCACCTCATAGAGGCGGGGGCGGCTTACTGGACGAAGTTGCTGGGCCACTGGGTCACTCACTCTCCTCGCAGCAAACGGTACCCCACTTGGCGATCGGGGAGCGCAAAGCGGGTGCGAGCGACGTCGACTTGACGGCGGCGCGCCCGGCGTGGCTAGATTGGCTAGTCCACTGAGTCACTAGGCCAGCGGACGGGAAGTCCAACATCGCGCCAACGACGGAAGTGGGGGACATGACCCGCGTGATCGAATCGGACCGGGCCCTCGCGGGGGTCCTCGTGATCGACCTGAGCCGTGCGCTGGCGGGTCCGCACGCAGCGATGATGCTCGCCGACCTGGGCGCCGACGTGATCAAGGTCGAGGAGCCCGCGGCGGGGGACGACACGCGTGGTTGGGGGCCACCGTTCATCGAGACCGACGGTGGACAACTGGAATCGACGTATTTCCTGTCGGCCAACCGCAACAAGCGGTCGGTCGCGCTCGACCTGAAGTCCGACGAGGGCGTCCGGGTGCTCGAGGCGCTGGTGCGCCGCGCCGACGTCCTGATCGAGAACTTCCGCACGGGCGTGCTCGACCGGTTGGGGTTCTCCACCGAGCGGCTGGCCGAACTCAACCCGGGACTGGTCATGCTGTCGATCACGGGATTTGGTCATGACGGCCCCGAGGGCGGCCGCGCGGGGTATGACCAAATCGCCCAGGGCGAGGCGGGTTTGATGTCGCTGACCGGCTCCGGCCCCGACGACATCCAGAAGGTCGGCGTGCCGATCGCCGACCTGCTGGCCGGCATGTACGGTGCCTTCGGCGTGGTGTCGGCGCTGCTGAATCGGGCGGCGACCGGCCGGGGCCGGGTGGTGCGCACGTCGCTGCTGGCCGCCGTCGTGGGCGTCCACGCGTTCCAGGGCACGAAATGGACCGTCGCGAAACAGGTGGGTCGCGCGCAGGGCAACCACCACCCGTCGGTCTGCCCCTACGGCCTGTTCCCCACCGCGGACGGCGCGGTGCAGATCGCGGTGGGCAGCGAGGGCCTGTGGCGCAAATTCTGCGCCGGTTTCCACCTCGACCCGGACGCTCCGGGAATGGCCAGCAACCCCGAACGCGTCGACAACCACAAGGCCGTCAACCAGGCCGTCGAGGCCGCGTTTGCCGGCTGGGACACCGAGAGTCTGCTGGACGAGTTGAAACGCATCGGAATCCCGGCGGGCCGGATCCGCAGCATCGACCAGGTCTACGAGTGGGAACAGACGCGGTCGCAGGGCCTGCTCGTCGACGTCGAGCACCCCACGTTGGGCCGCATCACGCTCCCGGGGCCCCCGCTGCGCTTCTTCGACTTCGACGGTCGGGAGTCGGCCCCCGTCCAGCATCAGTCGCCGCCGCTGCTTGGCGCCGACACCGAAGCCGTTGTCGCGTGGCTCAACAACGGGGAAGCGAAATGACGCGAACCGGTGCCCGCGAGACCGTCGCGAAGCTCGTCGACGCGGGTTCCTGGCAGTCCTGGGACACGCCGGCCGAAATCGCCGGTGACTCCGCCTACATCGCCGAACTACGCCAGGCGCAGCACCGCACGGGCCTGGACGAGGCCGTGCTCACCGGTTCGGCTGCCATCCGCGGCCGGCGAGTGGCAATCCTGGTGAGCGACTTCGGCTTTCTGGGCGGTTCGATCGGCGTGGTGGCGGGCGATCGGCTGGCCACCGCGATCCGCCGCGCCACGGCTGAGCGGTTGCCGCTCATCGCGCTCCCCGCCTCCGGGGGTACCCGCATGCAGGAGGGCACCACGGCGTTCGTCCAGATGGTGAAGATCACCGCCGCCGTCGTCGATCACAAGGCCGCCCGGCTGCCCTACCTGGTGTACCTGCGCAACCCCACCATGGGCGGCGTCTTCGCCTCGTGGGGCTCGCTGGGGCACGTGACGATCGCCGAGCCGGGCGCCCGCATCGGCTTCCTCGGGCCCCGGGTTTACGAGGCCCTCTTCGGCCGGGAGTTTCCCGCGGGCGTGCAGACCGCCGAGAACCTCTACGGCTGTGGGCTGATCGATGCCGTCACTCCGTTGGACGAGCTCTCCGGACTGGTCGACCGGGCGCTGCGCATCATCGGCACACCGCCCCCCGGCCGCATCCCGACGGTGTCCCGGCAGGCCCCCGCAATCGACGTGTCGGCCTGGCGGTCCATCGCGGCGTCCCGCCGGGCCGACCGGCCGGGCGTGCGGGACGTGCTGCGCTACAACGCAAGCGAGATGCTTCCGCTCAACGGCACCGGACAGGGCGAGACCTACCCGGGCCTGCTCCTGGCGCTGACGCGGCTGGCGGACACGGCGTGCGTGCTGGTGGCCCACGATCGCAGCAGCCAGACGCGCCAGGACCCCCTCGGTCCGGGAGCGCTGCGCGAGGCCCGGCGCGGGATGCGGCTGGCCGCCGACCTGGGCCTGCCCCTGGTCGCGGTGATCGACACCGCCGGCGCGGCGTTGTCCCGCGAGGCCGAGGAGGGTGGCCTGTCCGGCGAGATCGCGCGGTGCATCGCCGACATGATGGCGCTCGACGTGCCCACGGTTTCCCTGCTGCTCGGCGAGGGCAGCGGCGGCGGCGCGCTCGCGCTCCTGCCGGCGGACCGGATGCTGGCAGCGCAGCACAGCTGGCTGTCCCCCCTTCCGCCCGAGGGCGCGAGCGCCATCGTCTACCACGACACCTGCCACGCGGCCGAGATGGCCGCGATGCAGGAGGTGCGGGCCACCGACCTGCTGGCGCACGGCATCGTCGATCGCATCGTCCCCGAGTTTAACGACGCCGCCGACGAGCCCGTCCAGTTCTGCCAGCGCGTCGGCGCGGTGGTCCGTCAGGAGTTGGCGGGACTCCTGCTCGATCCGCAAGGCAGAGAAGGGCTTTCGGCGCGCACAGAGCGGTTCGACCGCATCGGGCGCAGTCGGCCGGCGGTCGACCGCGGCGCCACGCTGCCGCAATTCGCGAGCTGACCCGAGGGCGTCCCGCGAATCTCAGATTGAGACGCTCACCCGGCGCCACCGGCGGTCTCATGGAGGGGTAACCAAACACCCCCAGGAGATGAGCGGGAAATGACAACCCCACACCACCGTATCGCCAAAGTTCTATTCGGCGCCGCAGCGGCGGTCGGCCTCGGTCTGGTGGCGACGACACCGGCCGCGGCGGAGCCGAATTCGGTTGACGGCAGCCTGAACCCGTTCGGCGGATTCAGTTGCACCTGCCAGCAGGCCGCCCCACCCGACGGCCCGGCGGTGCAGCAGCAGATCGCGGCCGGAATCCGCAAGGGGCGGCTCGCCGTGGTGCCGGGACTGCCGGGTCCCGCTATCCGGCCCGCGGCGTAGGCCCGGCATTAACTCCGTCACATCGAGGAACGATCGGGAATCTGAGAGGCTCGCAACCCCGTTGCTTATGTGGTGGACCCAGAGCCAGACCCGGTCGCGCAGGTGCTGCGCGCGCGCAGACAGTTCCTGCGCACCGGGTCGCTCCAGGGTCGGGGCATTCGGGAAGACATCCTGCATTCGTGGCGCCGATCACGGTCGTTACGGGTACACCCGGACCGCGTCGGGCTGCCGTACGTTCGGCAACCCAGGACCGACTCCGAGCTGGTGACCGCCGCCGCCCCGATCCTGCGTCGCATCGCCGACGACATCGCCGGCCAGCCGGTCTGTGTCATCTTGACCACAGCGCAGGGCGTCGTTCTGCAGCGGCTGGGTGGCGACGCGGAGCTCGTCGAGGCGCTGGACGCCGTGCGGCTGGTGCCCGGATACAGCTTCGCCGAGAAGTTCGCCGGCACCAATGGCATCGGCACCACGCTGGAACTCGCGCAGCCCACCTACATCGAGGGCGCGGAGCACTACATGGCGCCCCTCGGGCGGCTGACCTGCGCCGCCGCCCCCATCCGGGACCCCTCGACGCACCGGGTCGCCGGCGTCGTCGACCTCACCGGGTTCGCCGACCAATCCACGCCGCTGCTGTACGCGCTGGCCAAGAGCACCGCCAAGCAAATCGAGGACCGGATGAGGCTCTTGGCCCGCGAAAGCGAAACGGCTCTGCTCGAGGCGTACCTGCAGCACTGCCGCCGGTACCCGCACGGGGTGTTGGCCGTCGGCGGGGACGTCGTCCTGATGAACCGCCAACTGCGTCACACCCTGGAAGTCAATGACCGAACGGCGTTGTCGGAAAGGGCGTCCGAGTTCCGCGCGACCGCGGTGGTGGGCGCCGCGCTGACCGTGGAGCTGCCCAGTGGCGCCACCGCACGCCTGCGGGCGGTGCATCGGTCACCGGGGCGGAGGGGCGGCGAGAACTTCGTCTATCAGGTGCGCGTCGACGCGGGCGCCGAACGTTCTGCGCCCGCGCGCATCCCGGGCCTCGCCGGGACGAGCAGCGCCTGGCGCCACGCCGCCCAGCAGGCCCTCCGATGCTGCCGTGAGCGCGAATGGCTGCTGCTCGGCGGCGAATCCGGGTCGGGCCGGTCCACGCTGGCCCGTGCGGTGGCCCGGCACGTGCGGCCCGAGCGCACCGTCCGTGTGCTCTCCTGCCGCACCCTCGATGCGGAGCAGGTGTTCGCCGAACTCGAAGCCGTTACCGCGGGAACGGACTTCGCCGTGGTCCTCGCCGACCTGGACCACATCGACGGCGCCGCGCTCGAGCCGATCGCCGGCCTGCTGCGGTCCCGCGCCGGGCACGGCTGGCTGGCGGCGACGGTCGGCCCCGGGACCCCCTCAGCCGCCGTCGAGGCGCTGCTGCCGGTGTTTCCGCGCACGGTCGGCGTCCCGGCCCTGCGGCACCGGATCGAGGACCTCGACGACTTGGTGCCCCTTCTGCTGTGCGAACTGACGCGCGGCGCGGCCGTGCGGCTGCACCCGGAGGCCATGTCCCAGTTGCGGAAGCTGCCGTGGCCGGGCAATGTCGCGCAACTGCGCGAGGTGTTGGCCCGCACGGTCGCAACGCAACGCTCGGGGGTGATCCCGGCGCGTCGCTTACCACCCGAATGCTGGTCGGTGTCCAAGCGCACGCTCTCCCGAATCGAGGCGCTGGAGCGCGACGCGATCGTGCGCAGCTTGCTCGAAAACGGTGGCAACAAGGCGGACGCCGCGGAGGCCCTCGGAATGTCCCGGGCGACGATCTACCGCAAGATCAACGAATACGGCATCAGCTGACGCGGACCAACTTCAGCCATGCCGTGGACGCATAGATCGCGCACGTCAGGCATTTCCCCGCGAGGCCTTCCGCTCCTAGCGTGATACCGTGTCGCCCTGTCGCCCAGGCAAACCGGAAGGACCCCGATGAGCACCACCGTTCCCCATTGGGTCAACAATGCGGAATTCGCCGGCAGCAGTACCGCAACCGCGCCGGTCACCAACCCGGCTACCGGCGAAACCACCGGCCGAGTCGCCCTGGCCAGCGTCGACGACGCCCGGGCGGTGATCAGCGCCGCCGCCGCGGCCTATCCGGCATGGCGTGACACGTCCTTGGCCAAACGCACCGCGATCCTGTTCAACTTCCGCGAACTGCTCAATGCCCGGAAGGACGAGCTGGCGGCGATCATCACCCGCGAGCACGGCAAGGTGCTCTCCGATGCCCTTGGCGAGGTCAGTCGCGGCCAGGAGGTCGTCGAATTCGCCTGCGGTGTACCGCATCTTCTGAAGGGCGGATTCACCGAGAACGCCTCGACCAACGTCGATGCGCACTCGTCGCTACAGCCGCTCGGCCCGGTCGCCGTCATCAGCCCGTTCAATTTCCCCGCGATGGTCCCGATGTGGTTCTTTCCGATCGCGATCGCGACGGGCAACACCGTGGTGCTCAAGCCCAGCGAGAAGGATCCCTCCGCGTCGCTGTGGCTGGCCCGCCTCTGGGCCGAAGCGGGTCTGCCGCCAGGAGTTTTCAACGTGCTCCAGGGTGACAAGACCGCCGTCGACGAACTGCTGGTGAACCCGGCCATTAGAGCGGTCTCGTTCGTTGGCTCCACCCCGATCGCCCGGCACGTCTACGCAACTGGATGCGCTGCAGGTAAACGCGTTCAGGCCCTCGGTGGCGCCAAGAATCACGCCGTTGTCCTGCCCGACGCCGACCTCGACGTCGCCGCGGACGCCATGATCAATGCCGGGTTCGGCTCGGCCGGTGAGCGCTGCATGGCCATCAGCGTCGCGGTGGCGGTAGGCCCGATCGCCGACGAGTTGGTCGCGAAGATCGCCGAGCGGGCCGTCACGATCAAGACGGGTGACGGGACCCGGGACTCGGACATGGGGCCGCTCGTCACCCGGGAACATCGCGACAAGGTGGCGTCGTACATCGACAAAGGTGAGGTCGACGGGGCGAAGATCGTCGTGGACGGCCGCGGCGTCAGTGTCGACGGTGCCGACGGTGGATTCTGGTTGGGGCCGACGCTGATCGACCATGTCACGACCGACATGAGTGTCTACACCGACGAGATCTTCGGCCCGGTGCTGTCGGTGGTGCGTGTGGAGTCCTACGACGACGCGCTGCGGCTCGTCAACGCCAACCCGTACGGTAACGGCACCGCCCTCTTCACCAACGACGGCGGCGCCGCCCGCCGGTTCCAGAATGAGGTCGAGGTGGGCATGGTGGGCATCAATGTCGCCATTCCGGTCCCGATGGCCTACTACAGCTTCGGCGGCTGGAAGGCGTCCCTATTCGGTGACACCCACGCGCACGGCGTCGAAGGGGTGCACTTCTTCACCCGCACCAAGGCCGTCACCACCCGCTGGCTGGACCCCAGCCATGGCGGGATCAACCTAGGGTTCCCGCAGAACGGGTGAACCTCGCGGTCGTCGACGATGCCGTGTAGGTGAGCCGCCACGCACCTCGCCGGATATCGGGCTTCCGGTATGGCCACCAACTCTTTTCGCGAAGCAGTGTGGCGATTGCGGGGACGGTCGGCGTCCGGACGACGAAGACGTCGAGCAGCAGCTCGCAGCCGATCACGACCCCGGCCTGAACCATCAGCCGACGGAGCCGATCATGAGCCCGAACATGCCGCGGCGAAGATCGGGCCCGGCGAGGTGATGACGGAACCGGTTTTGGTCACCGTGCGCGGGATGCCCACGCGCATGCCCCGTCCGGACTCCTCGCGTAGGGGACGGGCCGGGCGATCGCTTGGCCGAATATGTGCTGGAACACCAGCACTCCCAGGCCAAGGGCGGCGAAATAGTTCAGCGCCACGGTGCCCAGTAGGTAGAGCGGGGCAAGCACGGCGCGCAGCAGCAGGATCAGGACGATACCGACGATCAGCAGGGTGGTCGTGGCCAGACGGCCGGAGTCGGCAGACAGCAGGTGCTGGGGCCGGAGTCGAGGGCGGTGAACCCAGCCATCCAGATGGTGGCGTCGGCCAACGACGTGTTGGGCCGGGCGGCGTTGGCGGTATCGCTGATGGTCTTGTCCAGCGCCATCGCGTTGGTGGAGTAGGGATCATACGAGGATGCGACGGCGAATCGTGCCGTGCGTCCGTCGGATGAGATGAATCAGCGTGCCACCTCGCCGAATTCGCGATTCTCGAACGCGTCCGGAGGCAGGTAAGCCCGAGGCGGCGTCCGATCCCGATGTGGCACGGGCGGAGTTCTGGGGCTGGGTGGCTATCCGGCCCATGCCGCTGAGCAATTGCTATCGACTCTTACCCCGTTCGCTGAAGCGGGTGGAGCTCCTTTGCCTGTCCTGCGGCTGCCGCCGTGACCTCGACGGGTGCGCGCTCGGCAGTCTGTGTGGCTCCGGCGCCTCCGAAGCCGCCGGCGAGCGTGGCCTCCTCGGTGGTGGCTTCATCGGCGCCCTGTTCGGCGGGCCCCGCAACCCCTCGGCGCTGCTGGGCCATCGGAGGGTCGATCAGGTTCGAGTGCTGGGACAGGTGTCCGGACAGCTTGCCGGCGTGCCCCGACATTGCGGTTAGCTGACCCATGGTTGGCATCATGAACGCCGGCATCGACGGCGCGGCCGTGGTCTTTGACACCTCGGGTGTGCCATCGCCCGCGGTATCACCGTCGCTGCCCAAAGCGCCGAGGCGGGTCCGTCGGGCCTGTAAACCGCTCGCCACACCGAACGCACCGGCCATTGCGGGCGTACCCGACGTGCTGGTTGAGGTAGCCGCGGACCTGCCAACCCTGGATTCCTTCGCCGCGGCCACCCCGACCGGCGTCAACAACGTGGCCGGGCAAGTCACAGCAGTTGCCAACTTCTGGTATTCGGAGGTCAAATCCTCCGATTTTTTTGCGTTCAATATCGAGAGGGTGAGCAGGGTCGTAAGAAAGCTGACGGCGCAACCGATCCCAACCACGGCAGCGGAAACCGCGAAGATTTGCGCCGCGGTGGGTCCCAGCGGAGGGTACCCAAAGAACATCGTCAACTCGATGACGTATGCGATGAGGAGTAACTGCTTCAGTGTCGCAAAAGCCAACCGCATATGAGTGACGAATTCGCACTGATTGTTCACCAGGGCTGCCAGCTGGAGGTCCAGATCGGCCAACGTTTGTGCAACGCCGCGGAACGTCGTGTCCAGATCCGCGTAGGCGTTCGATGCCGAACCTTGCCAGCCGTCATCCGCAAGGGCCGACTTCAGCTGTGCGGCGAGTGCGCCGAATTGTTGCGAACCGGATTCGAGGTCATCTCCCTCGTAGGGTTGCCCGAGTCCTGTTGTTAGCTCCAGGGATTCGACGACGGCGATCGTCCAGAGGATTATACTGAGCGATCTTTTATAGCCTTTAAGACCCTTTTTGAGTTCCGTTTTTAAATCTTTGCCTTTTGGGGGCGGCGACTCCCTGACCTGTATTTGGCCGTCTAGCCGATCTTGTATACCGCGGGCTACCGCATTCCGACCTCGGTATAGTCGGTTGCCAAGCCGATCCCTTGCCTTCTGGCCTTTAAAGTACTTCCTGATTATCGGCGTGGCACTAACATTGAATACAAGGCTTTCCCAGTCTCCGATGTTGCTCGTCAGTTCCGCCGAAAGAGATTCGGGGTTGGTTGCGACGCCATTGGCGAAGCTATTTGCATCCAGGCCTAGGCCGCTCATATTTGCGCCGAGGCCTGCGATGCTGGCGAGGATCCTGGCTCCTTGTTGAAATACAGCCGCTGCTGTTGCGAGGGTAGAAACAGGCATTCGTGGTTCCTTAGATGGATGATTCCGCGGCGCGCGGGACTGGTCGCGCGGCATCGCCCCCCCAGGCTAGCATCGGCCAGGGGTGGCGCCATGCAGTGATTTGTATGCGTTGGCGGCTCAGCGGGATTGGTGTCGCTGAGCCGAGGGGGGCCTCAGCGGGGGCGCTCCCTCTCCTACGCTCGACCGCCGCCGCGACTACGCGCCCGGGTTCTTCGACGACCGCGCCTACCACGGCGGCTCTCCGATCCCAAGGCGCACTAATGAGGGCGTAGACTGCGCGGCTGCCTAAAGTGAGCGGCTTCGGTAGTGGGTAAGGTCGCGGATCCGAAGGCATTGGAGCGTAGGGCTTCCAAGCGTCCGTTGATCGCCTTGGTCGGCCCGTGCAGGTGAGATCGTCAAAGAAAGCCAGGGTGCGGCACAGGTGGGCGTGCTCTTCTAATCCGGTCGGTACGCCGCGGCGGGTCGAGTCGATCAGCTTGCTCACCGCTTCTTGCCGCGGCGGCGGGCCGGGTTGGGGTAGGCGGTGATCTTGCGGTATGTCAGTGAGGCGACATTGACGGCGAGATGTTCGTCAGTGCCCAAAGCGCTTTGGGGCAGGACTATTGGAGCCTGGTCGCGGGTCGTGGTCAGATCTATTGCAGCGCTGACAAATCCGGCCGGGCCGAAGCGCGGTGATGTCGAGCGGCGCGCGTCGGCCCGATCAGGCCCGGGTTGGCCGCCAGGCCCGCGAGGTACTGACCGCGACCGGCGCGGTCGGGGTCAAGGCGCCGCGAGCCAACGACAAACGCCTCCACCCCAATAGCGCTGAGCGGCACCGGTTTTCCTCAGCGATCCTACCCACGTGGGCACGCAAATCACCACAGATGTCTGAGGTGCTGCCGCTGCTGTATTTGCACGGGCTGTCCAGGGGGTACTCGGGCCGGCGCACGAGCAGTTCCTCGGCTCGGGCAGGATTGTCGGCCACGACGATCGCCCGCCTGACCGCGCAGTGGCAAGACGAAGCCGCTGCGTTCGGGCGACGCGACCTGTCCGGGACCGACTACGTCTACCTGTGGGTCGGCGGAATCCACCCCAAGTCCGCCTCGCGCAGACCAACTGCAAACGGCGCGGAATGATCGCAGCGGTGGTGCTGGCCGTCGGCGATGGCGCCCTGGGCTTCTGGAAAGCCGTGGGCGAAGTGTTCCGCGCGACCCGCGAACAACGCCGCTGGTTTCACAGCAGGCCAATGTCCTTGCCGCACCTGAAATCAGCGGATCCGTCGGCTCTGGCGGCAATCAAGGACACCTACAACGCTGAAGGTATCGACAGGGCCCAGGTGGCGGTCAAGGCGTTTGAGGTCGACTTCGGCGCCAAACATCCAAAGGCGGTTGCCAAGATCGTCGACGACCTCGAGACCCTACTGGAGTTCTACAATTATCCGGCCAAGCATTGGATCCACTTGAGACCACAAACCCGATCGAATCGACCTTCGCCACGGTGCGACTGCGGACCAGAGTCCCCAAGGGTCCGGGATCACGGGCAGCCGGTATTGCCATGGCGACAAGCTGATCGACGCCGCACGAGCACGCTGGCGAGCCGTGAACGCCCCACACCTGGTCGCCCTGGTCCGCGCTGGCGAGGCCTTGTGCAAAGGCAAACTACTCGAACGACGCACCGACATAACCCCACCCGAACCCGGCGAATCAACCGCAACGGAGGTTGCTTGACGAAGCGCCGTCGGTGTCGGTGAACCGCAACTGCGCGCCGGGTCTCACCGGTGGCAGCAGCGGACAGTCACCGGAAAGATACCCATCAGTAGCAGCCCGGCGCGCCTGAAACCGACAACGGGCGGGGCATGCGGGTCACCGCGTTCATCACCGACACCCCTTCACACCACCACGGTAGCACTAGTTGCACATGTGCTACCGTGGTGGTGTGAAGACCGTTGGATTGCGCGAACTCCGCCAGAACGCCTCCGAACTCGTCCGCCGCGCCGAGGAGGGCGAGGAGATCACGATCACCGTGGCCGGCCGGCCTGGGGCGCGCCTCGTTCCCGCGACTTCTCGAGCCTGGAGACGGTGGGTGGACGTGGCCGAACTGTTCGCGGGGCCCGCCGATCCCGCCTGGAATGCTGACCGTGAGGCAATAGCCGATCACGTGCTCGACCCGTGGGCCAACCGGTGAGAGCGATTCTGGACACCAGCGTGGTCATCGCGACGGATGTCCAACCCCTCGACGGGGATTTGGCAATCAGCGCAGTCACTTTGGCCGAACTGCACTTCGGAGTTCTTGTGGCCAAAGAGCAAAAGGTGCGCGCCGAGCGGTTGCGACGCCTGATGGTCATTCAGCGTAAGTTCGACGCGCTTCCGTTGGATGAGGCCGTGGCGGCGAGCTACGGCCAAGTGGCCGCAGCCGTCGTTGACGCTGGACGTCAGCCGCGGGCGCGGTCGATGAACCTGCTCATTGCGGCGACCGCCCACGCTCAGGCTGCCCGGCTCTATACCCGCAACGCCGACGATTTTGACGGTCTGGCTGACTTGGTCGAGGTCGTGCCGGTGTGACCAGGGATGCAGGGTATGGCTGCCCCGTTTGGCCGCCATACGCCCCAGGCCCGTTCGTACATTTGATGTGTTGGCTCTATCCCATACCAACACCTGGCTATGGCGGCAAGTAACAGTGCGACTCGCTGCTCGTGTCCAATGAAACATCTTAACCGGTCGATGCGACTACAACGCCAATAAACCCGCTCCGCTTGTTTGCTAAGGGTCGGGGCCATCGGCCCCCGGGCAGCATCAGCATGTGGCAGGACCTCGGCGTTTGGGAGCTTACCCGCTGGACCTCGGGGTCGTCAGAACAATTGGAATGACGTTCCTCTGAAAGAGTGGACATGGTTAGGTTGATTGCTGATTGTCCCTGCGGTGATGTCGAAGTCGATGGGCGAGATCGTCTGTCACGAGTTGGCGGAGGTAATTATCAAGTCCTGCAGTAAGATCCGCGTACAACGCGGAAGGAGTCCCGCTTGTAGTACTCGTGTTTGACACGTCGACCACAGCGATCCGGCCCCGGCGTTGTCTCAACATATGCCGGTGGCGCCCATAGAGCGGCGTAGGCCGTGATGGGAGCAGGCTTTGGCCAGGACATAGCTGGTGTACCGGGCGAATTCAATCGGTGGCGCGGGTGTTGAGTGAGATACTGGGGAAGTGAGAGTCGCGGCGTATCAGGCGCCTCACTTGCCGTTTGGGTCGATGGATGCCGTTGGGCTGATCAATGATCAATTGGAACGGTGTGAGCGCGAGGCCGTGGAGCTGTTGTGCTGCCCAGACGCGGTCATTGGAGGTTTGGCCTATGAGCCCGCAGGTCAATCGCCCGACGATGTTGCGCTCAGTTTGGGTGAGTTTCGCGGTTTGGTGAGGCCATTGATGGCCTCATCAGTCGCGTCGGTTATCGGTTTTACTGAGCGTGCCACCGACGGTCGACTCTTCAACTCGGCTGCATTCCTTGCCGACGGCGATTTGCATGCCGTTTACCGCAAGGTCTATCCCGGTTATTGCACGGCAATCTGCGCGGGCACCGAGCTTCCGGTCGCAACATTCAACGACACGACCTTCGGCCTCATGATCTGCAACGACATCTGGTATGTCGAGCCAGCTCGGATATTGGCATCTAAGGGCGCCGCGTTGATCCTGATTCCGACTAATAGCGGGCATATTCGAAGCGAGGAGGTACTGACGCGATTGCGCCGGCGTGGCAAGAATCTGCCTGTGGCACGCGCCGTGGATAACACCGTCACGATCGTCGTGGCCGACATTGTCGGTGAGCAAGATGGGCGCCAGGCCTTGGGAAGCAGCTGCATCATTGATCCCGACGGTGAGGTCCTCGCGGCAGCCACTGATGGCGAGGATGATCTCATTTTCGCCGATCTCCAGCCACACTCCCGCCCGTATGACCCACGCGGGTGGGACGGGCACCTAAACCCAAATGTCAGTAGGGAATACACGTCCCTATTAACGCCAACAACTGACTAACTCGATTCCCGGCGGGTAGTTCAGTCTGCAGCGACGTGGTGTCGGGCTGGAAGGGACGATGAAACACATGGCTGGTCGTAAGCGGCATTCCGCGGAGGACATCGTGCGCAAGTTGCGCCGCGCGGACGAGCTGGCTGCTGCAGGCAAGACCGGTGACGAGATCGCCGCCGAGTTGGGGGTGTCGGCCGCCACGCTGTACAACTGGCGCCGCGCCTACGGCGGCATGGACACCGACGCCGCCAAAGAGCTGTGGGAGCTACGCGAGCAGAACACGCGCTTGAAGAGGCTGCTGGCCGAGGCCGAGTTGGAGAAGGACGCGCTGCGGGAGGTCACTGGAAAATTCTGAGCCCGACTGCCGAGCGGCGCGCCGTGGACATGCTCAAGGACACATTGAGCATGTCGGAACGGTTGGCATGCAAAGCCGTGGGCTGGCCCGCTCCACCTGCCGCCGCCTTCCACAAGCACAGACCCAGGCAAAAATCAGGTCACCCTGGTCCCATCCTCATGGCAGGCGACAGGGCCAGTTCACCCGCCGTCAACAGCGCCGCGCGCTGCACGACCAGATCAACTCGCGCCTGTAAGGATTGATGAGTTACACCAGAGTCCGGCACCTCGTTCATCGGATTGTCTTGGCAGCACCATAGGATCATGAATTGCACGCGTGGACCGCTAGGCCGAAGGCGGATAGGCCGCCTCGGGATGCGACTTGTTGGGTGCCGGAACGCAAAGGACATCATGCACAACGACGCTTCACTGGCCCCCTCCAAGAGCGATCTCGCCGGTGCGGCGGCTGCGAGCAAGCGTGAGTCGCTCCTGGATACCTTTCCCGGTCGGCTATTTATCGTGCGGATTCTAGAATTTGGCTGTGGGTCCGATTACCGGTCACCGCAAGAAATCATCGACTCCCTAACTCCCGATGACCTAATTCGCGCGGCCGCTTCTGCGGTTCGTGACTATCTTTACTCCGATGAATGCCTAAATGTCACAAACCTTGATGCGTATGACCCTGAGCTTCAAGCCGCCGATACCGCGGCATTGGCGGCTCTCGCGAAGTTGTCTACGTTCGCTTCACCGCAGATTCATCAGGGAACACTCACACAGTTGCGCCCACCGCAGATCTGTAATCGAAAACACTTTTGTGCGTTACCGGGCGACGCATTTTGGACCTCGACACCAATGACTGACAACGAGGATTCCTGGCTCATCTCCGGAGAAAACCTGCGCCACGCTAGTCCGCGGTGGGAAGTCCATTTCGACACGACAAAAGCGCGCGTCGCGCGGGTTAATTCGGCACGCGATTGGATTGACTTGATTACATCTAATTCGGTCACCGCGGGCGGTTGTCTATACCCGGATTGGCCGGCACTTGCCCGGTTCTGGGACGCGGTGCACCTGTCGCCTGCGGGATTGGTGCTGGCCCATCCCACCATCTCCACGACCCCGTTTTTCACCACCGACGGGTCCGGCCTCGCCCATAGTGAGGCCGGACCCTATGCCAGCGTGGCGATCTGGTCGGTGGTCTCAACCGCATGGCTCAACACACCGCCGGGCGTCGAGCTCAAAGCGCTCAACAGCGCCGAGTAAAGCCCATTGCGGCACGAAACGCCCGGCACTTGCGTTCTCGATCGCCCGCCGACGTCAGATCAGGCGCGCCGGCGGGCGCGCTGTGACGAACGGTGCCGGTGCAACCACCGCCTGCCTCGCCGTCCCGGAGTTAACTGGCTCTTCCGGAATTAGAGTGCGTCGATTCGTTGGGCGAGGTTGCCGCAGTGCAGTAGTGAGCGCAGTCGGTAGTGGGTGAGGTTTCTAAATCCCAGGGCGTTGCGGCGTAGTGCTTCAAGGCGGCCGTTGATGGCTTCGGTGGGGCCGTTGGAGGCGTGGTGGTCGAAGTAGGCCAGCACGTCGGCGCGGCGGCGCCACAGGGTGCGACCGAGCTGAGCCAGTTCCTCTAGGACGGTGGGCACGCCGCGGCGCAGCGTGGTGATGATCGCGGTCATCATGGTCTTGCCGCGCCGCCGGTCGGGGTGGGCGTAGGCGGCGATGAGCCGTTGGTAGAAGCCCCAGCAGATCTCGACAGGGAGGTGGTCCTCGTCGGCGAAAACGGTTTCCAGCCTGAGCTTTTGGCGGGCTGTCAGGAGGGGCAACCGGGTGCGAAGTGCGCGCCGGACGCCGTAGAGCCGATCCCCGGCGCGACCGCGGTGTCCGCAGGTCTGCTGCTGGATGCGCTGGCGGCACACAGATCCAACTTCAGGCCCGCTAGTGCCACGACGTGGAACGGGTCCATCACCGGTATGGCCTTGGACAATTGCTCGGTGGCCGCGGTCTTGTAGCCACCGAAGCCGTCCATGGCCACGACCTTGACCTGGTCACGAAACGTTGCGGTCTGAGCTGCCAGCCAGGTCCTCAACGCTGCTGCTGAGCGTTCGGGGACCAGGTCGAGCAGTCGGGCGCGGCCGGTGCCCTCCAAGACGGGTGTCAAGTCAACGATCACGGTGACGTAGCCATCGTCACCGCTGCGGCGGGTGTGCGACCAGCGGTGTTCATCGACCCCGATGACCTTCACCTGTTCCAGGCGGGTGCTGTCGGTAGCCACGATCCCCGCGGCGGCGTCGATGGCGATGGTGTTGACGGTGTCCCACGACAGGCCCAGCTCCCGCGCGACAGCGGCGACGGTGGCCCGGTCGATCATCAGCCGGCGACAGATGTAGCGGGCACAACGCCGGGTGGTAGACCAGCCGCGGCGAGCCAATCGATCGGTGTTATGGGCGAATACTTCTCGCTCGCAACCGGAGGACACGCACCGGTAGCGCGGGACTCGAACGTGCAGCCGCAGCGGATGCCCGACTACGGGCACATCGGTGACTCGGCGGATTACGGTGTCGCGGTAGACCCCCGCGATGCCGCACCCCGGACACTCACGTCGGCCGTCGTCAAGCAGATCGCAGAACACCACCGTGGTCACTGAATCGGCCCGGGATGTCCGGAGTCTCCGGACATCCCGGGGCGATTCACGCAGGCCCATCTGGCATTGGTAGTCTTTACAGACCGCAACTTCGGCGAATGGGCGCTGGACGTCTGGCCAACTCTTTCCGATTCGGTTATATCCGAATACACGAGTTCGGCTGCCGCACCGGGCCTTGTCCCCATGTAGTGGACACGGGATTGTGGTTAGGCGGCTTTGGGTCGCGTAGCAGGTATCACGGCCCCTTCGTAGGTAGCGTGGCTGGTGGGATTCATCCGTAGGCTGAATCCCACGGCAGGTCCCGGAGATTGGTGTCAGTACAGGGATGATCTGCGCCGATGTCGAGCCGTGGTGCGAAGCCGTACGTGGTGACTGATGTGTCGGAGGCTGCGATAGCGGCACTGGCGGGGCACCGGGATCGGCACCTGGGCAATCTCGAACTACTGCAGATGAACGCGGCCGACGCGGTGCGGCATCGATCTGGTCGTGCTCAACTCAGTGGTTCGATACTTCCCCAGCGTCGCGTACTTGTCAGACATTGGCGACCGCGCCATTGAGCTGTTGCTGGATGGCGGGCGGCTGTTTCTCGGTGACATTCGGGATCTTCGGTCGGCCGACATGTGCCGGCTGATGGTGGCACGTTGCTCGTCGCCGGCCGGAACTGCCGAGGGCGACATTTGTGCGGCGGCGGCGAAACTAGCCGAGATGGAACGGGAATTACTGGTGTACCCGGACTTCTTCGTGGGCTTGCTCCATTCCTCACGCTGGTGTCGCAGGTTGACATCCGGCTGAAACGCGGCCGGGGCACGAATGGCGTGACGATATCGCGACGCACTTCGGGTCATCGACGTCCCCAACGGAAGACTGACCCTCGTGGCATCGACCCTGCGGATCTCTACCAGGTCGGTGATGACACAGGCTACGACACGGCCGTCACTTGGTCGACCACCTCGTTATCTCACGTCGACGTGGTCTACCAGGGTCTGCCGTTGTCGGTGTCTCGTCGGCGCCTACCAGCCGACCGTGCTCGCGTCGCCTGTCGCGAATGTTCCAGGTTGACCGCACGTTTGGTAGAGTCCGGCCATGATCTGTGGTCGGCCTTAGACGCTCCGCGGACGCGTTGTCCGCGTTATCGAGTTATCGAGTCACCGACCATGAGCCGCGTGCGCCGCGGCCATCGAAATTCTAGGAGTTAGATCTTGTCCAGTACGTCAAGTGCTGGGAGTTATCGGGCCGTCCACGCCATCCCGAACGCCGCTCCGACGTTTGGCGCCGCACTACTGGGGCGTCTGGCTTTCGGTCTGCTTCCCCTAGCCATGCTATTCACCGTTGAACACGCGACCCACTCGTTTGCATCCGCAGGCGGTGTCCTGGCATGCTATGGCCTCACCACTGTGCTGCTGCCCCTTAAAGCGCGGATCATTGATCGCTACGGACAGGCCACGGTGCTGCCGGCGCTGACCGTAGGGTCGGCGGCCGCGCTGGGGGCTATGGCGGCTCTCGACGGGGCCGGTTTGCACGCGCCGGGCCTGTTTGTGCTGCTTGCCATTGTCTGTGGGCTGTGTGCGCCGCCGCTGGGTCCGGCGATGCGAGCCGTTTGGCGCACCCTCACTGACGACACCAACCTCGTGACACGGGCCTACAGCCTCGACTCGGTCTGCGAAGAGGTCATTTACCTGATCGGGCCACTGCTGGTTGGCGTGATGATCACTACCGTGTCCGCGTCGGGAGCGCTTATTGTCGCGGCGGCACTGCTGCTGGCCGGCACCTTCGCCATGTCGGCGATGCCAGCGGTGCGACGTACCAAGGGCACCGTGTCCGGAGAGCCGGTCCGGTTTGATATCGGCCCGCTGCGCTCGGCGGGCTTTTGTCTCGTAGTCCTCACGATCTTGATCACTGCGATCGGCATGAGTGTTGCCATCACCTGCGTTGCGGCACGCGCGCAAAACCACGGGATGCCAGCAGCGGCCGGGTATATCGAGGCCGCCCTCGCGGTCGGAAGCGTGCTCGGTGGTTTGGCGTGGGGACGTCGGCGCCATGCCCGAGCGGTGTCGACACACCTGACGGGCCTGACCGTGACGCTTGCGGTCGGTACCGCGATCGCGGCGGGCGCCGACAACCTGATCGTGCTCGGTGTTGTCATGGCGCTCAGCGGGGTCGCGGTGGCGCCATTGTTCGTTGCGTCGTATCTTGCGTCCGACCAAATGGCGCCGGCGCACCATCGCACTGAAGCGAGCACCTGGGTCAACACGGCCAACAACATCGGCGCGGCAGCCGGTACCGCCGCTGCGGGCATCCTCGTCGACCGTGTCGACACGACGTTCGGCTTCGCCGCCGGTGCGGTCCTACTCGCACTATCTGCCGCGGTGGTGCGGGCCGGCCGCCAGTCGATCGACCACCACGACCAAAACCACACACTTACCGAAGACGCAGTGCCGCAACCATAGCGGCAGTGGTCGAGGATGCGGTGACTACGCTGCCCGCAGGGGCGTTGACTGCAGAGCTGGCCATACCAGTACGTCCGGTACGGTCAGTCGGTTATGGAGGATGGCCGAAGTCTCTATCCGCTGGTCGAGCAGTATGAGTCGGGTGTGCTCGACGTTGGTGAGGGGAACCGTATCTTTTGGGAGGCGTGCGGCAATCCGGCGGGGGTCCCGGCGTTGGGGGTGCATGGTGGGCCTGGTTCGGGCTGTGTGCCGGGTATGCGGCGACCCTTCGACCCGAAGAAGTATCGCCTGGTGTTGTTCGATCAGCGCGGATGCGGCCGCAGCACACCGCATGCCAGTGATCCGTCGGTCGGCCTGGCGGCGAACACGACCGATCACCTGCTCGCCGATATGGAATTGCTGAGGGCCCATTTGTGTGTGGACCGCTGGGTGGTGGCGGGCTGGTCGTGGGGCACCACGTTGGCGCTGGCCTATGCCGAGCAATACCCCGAACATGTTGCCGCACTGGTGTTGACGGCGATCACCACGACCACGGCGCGGGAGGTGCAGTGGATCACCCGCGATGTGGGGCGGCTGTTCCCCGCGCAGTGGGCTCGCTTTCGTGACGGGGTGCCCGAAGCGGATCGGGAGGGCCTCCTTGTTGAGGCCTACGCGCGGCTGCTGCACCACCGCGATCCAGCTATTCGGGATAAGGCGGCGTGGGACTGGTGTACATGGAAAGACAGCCATGTCAACCTCGGGCCGACGCCGCGGCCGCGGCTGGGCAACGCTGAGCCTGGCTTTCGAATGTGCTTCTCGCGCTTGGTCACTCACTACTCGCGGCACGACGCGTGGCGCGGCGAGGGCGAGTTGCTACGCAATGTCAGCAAGATCGCTCATATTCCAGCAGCCGTGATTCACGGACGCCTCGACGTGAGCAGTCCACCAGATATCGCGTGGCACCTCGCGCAAGCCTGGCCCGCGGCAAAGCTGCACATCGTGCCCGCCGCAGGACACTCGGCCGCAGGAGCAATGGCCGACCACGGTGTCGATGCCCTCGATCACTTCGCCGCCACCTTCTAGCCATACAGACTCGGGTGAACCCGACCAGGGCTGCGGTCGCACGCTGCAGGGCGATCCGCGCCGAGTATCAGGCGTGGGCGGACCGCCAACTCGACGAGATCGTGCGGGACTAATCGTTTTGGTTACCTTGTTTTTTCGGATGGATCCGAGTTCGCCGGTCGAGCCGGTGTTGGTCGCCTGGGGCATCACCACCGAGGGCAAACCGGTGTTCGTCGGATTGTCACCTGAGACCGGTGAGTCCACCGACGCGTCGGCCGACTTTCTGACCGGTTGCGCGAACGCGGCCTTGGCACTGCGCTGCTGGTCGTCCCTGAAGGCGCCGAGGGCCTGACCGCGGACATCGAACAACTCTACCCAAATACATTGCGCCTCGGATCTTTAATTCATCGACTCCGAAACGTGCTTGCCAAGATTCCCGCCGGAGGCAAGCGAGGTCCGCGACGGCTACCGGGCGATGTTTGACACCACCGACCTGGGTATCCAAGCGGGGCCCCAGCTGATGGAGATCATCGACAAGCGGACCGAGGCGTTCGCCGCCAAGTACTGCGACCTTTACCCGGTGGCCATGAGGATCCTGCTCAGCGACAACGCAGGGTTGACCGCCTATCTGCGGTTCCCGGTCGAACGCCATGGGCGCGTTCAACATTCGAGTTTCATTGAGCGAACCTTGGGCAGGCCAAGCGACGGACCAAGGTCATTGGCCGATTCCCCGGCGAGACCAGCGCCATCAGCCGGGATCGGGCGGTCGGCGGGCCATCGAGGACCGCAAGGCGTGAGTGTTATGCCGTGAATCGGCTTTCAGTCAGTGCTGTTTAGCGGTTTGAGCTGCACGCTTGGTGGTGTGTTGAGCCACGCGGTGGAGACCACCGACCAGTGCGCCACGCTGGCATAGGGTCCGGCCTCACTATGGGCGAGGCCGGACCCGTCGGTCGTGATGAGGGGGGTTGTCGAGATCGTGGGGTGGGCCAGCAGCAATCCCGCAGCCGACAGGTGCACCGCATCCCAGGATTGGGCAATCGCCGGCCAATCCGGGTACTGGCAACCGTCGGCGGTGATCGGATGTGAGGTGATCAAGGCGATCCAGTCGCGTGCTGAATCTATCCGCGCCACGCGCGCCCGGGTGGTGTCGAAATGGACTTCCCGGCGCGGGCTATCGCGACGCAGATTCTCTCCGGAGATAAGCCAGGAGTCCTCGTTGTCGGCCATCGGCGTCGAAGTCCAAAACGCGCCATCGGGTAACGCACAAAGCCGTTTTCGATTGCTGATCTGCGGTGCGCGCAACTGGGTGAGCGTTCCCTGGTGAATCTGCGGTGAGGCAAACGTGCCGAACTTCGCCAAGGCTGCCAGCGCCACCGTATCGGCGGCCTCATTCTCAGGATCATGCACATCAAGATCGACAACACCGAGCCAGCGATCAGAATATAGGTAGCTGCCGATCGCTGAAGTCGCTCCGCGGATTAGGTCATCAGGGTTTAGCGAATCGATCTTCTCTTGCGGTGAACGGCGATCGGACTTCCCCCCATATGCCAGGATCCTGACGAGGAAGAGCCGGCCGGGAAAGGTCTCCAGGAGCGATTCACGCTTGCTCACAGTCGCCGCCTCACCGACGGGATTTGTCTCGACGGGGCGTCGATGAATGTCGCTGTGCATCATGTCCTTTGCGTTTCGGCTCGCACACGGTTCACGCCGTGCTGGCGCAATCCTATGGGTGTGCGTCGAGGCATCCGGCTGTGAATTTTTCCCGAATTCCTCTGCGGTAGCGGATTGGTGGGTCGTGCAGTGCGCGGACCCGTGCCGACCGACAGTCGATAGCCCCCTTTGGGGTTAGCCTAGAATTTGCGCGTCGGCGTGCTCCGGTGATGCTGGCCCGCGGAAAGCGTTGAGGGATAGCTGTTTTGGGCTTGGGGTGTGTTTGGCCCGCCCGTGTCGCCGGGTGGGCGGGCTTTCCGGGGCCGGTGGGTCTTTCGGGTCGGCGGGGCACGGTGTTGCGGCTGTTTAGGGGAAGGCGGTGCGGAGGCGTTGCCAGGCAGTGCTGATGGCGGTGGCCCAGCGCCAGGTGGTGTCGATGCGCAGCCGTAGTTGGCGGGCGCCGCGGGTGATGCGGGCCGCGACGTGCAGCACCCGGTAGCGGAAGGCGTGGATTTCGCAGCGAGCCAACTCGGGGGTGTCAGTGAAGCCGATCAGTTGGGCCCAGGCGACCAGGTCGGCGGCGGCCAACACGATCTCCAGCCAGGCGGCGTTGGACTGGAAGTCATGGCAGGGCAGGTTGGCCAGGCCGGCGGCTTTGGCCTGGCGGATGCGGTCCTCGACGCGGGCATGCTGGCGGTGTCGTAGTTCCAGCCCGGCCAGCTGGCCGGGCACGGCCCCAGGGGCGGTGTCGGTGATGAACGCGGTCACCCGCATGCCGTCGATGTCGGTGAAGCGCAGCTGCGCACCGGGGTGGGGCCGCTCTTTGCGTAGCACCAGCCGGGTCCCGACCGGCCAGGTAACCAGGTTGACCAGGGGCGTAGCCTCAGCCACCCACGCCCCCTCACGTATCTCGCCGCTGGAGTCGATCGCCGGGTACCAGCCCTCGGCGGGTGCAGGGTGTCCACGGCATCCCAGATGCGGGCATCGACGGGAAATCCGAAGGAGAACCCGACCCCGCGATCACGGCAGGCCTGGGCGAAACGGTGGGTGGCCCGGCGGTGTCGGAGCGCACCACCACCGCCGGCGCGCCCGGATCGTGCGGGTCGGAACGCCACTTCGCTGGTAGCGAGGCCAGCGCCTGGTCAAGGACCGTGACGTGGTCGGCGGCGGTGTTCGAGCCGGCGTTGCCGGCCCGCAACAGCCCGGCCAAAGCCTCACCGCCGGCGATCTCCGGGCGGTCCAAGAACGCCAGCAGCCGGTGGTGGCCGAAGGACTTCTTCCACGTCGGGGCCGCCTCAGCCTTGTTGTCGGAATGGTCGATCACCAGGGTGGCGTCGAAGTCGATATACAGCGGCTGACCACCGATGGGGGCGGCTCCGGCAGCCCAGGCCGCCGCCCGCGCCGCCGCCCGTGCGGCGCGAACCTTCGGCAGGTGCGCGGCGCTTGAGCATCAGCTCAGATGAGAACGGACACCTGCGCGGCAAGTGAAAACGGGGGGACGGCTGCTGACGTGTCACCCACAGCAGTCGACTGCGACCTCGATTGCCGCGCAAATGGCGCGCATCCGCGTGTCGGCCAGGCGACCAACCCGATTGACCAATAGCCCGACCGAGACGCTTTCGACTGAGTCCAAATTCACCGCAGAACGGCGCGGGATCGGGTCGGAATCGGGTTCAAGAACAACTTCGCTGGCCAGCCCACGGATGATTGTGGTGCAGGGGGCGACCAGGGCGCGCCGAAGCCGAGGAATCGCCGCGTCGCGCGACAGTACAACCACCGGACGCCGGCCGATCTCGGCCATCTCACACCACCACACCTCTCCGCGTGCCGGAAGTGCGCTCACGAGTCGCCGGCCGCCCGCCGCCATGACGCTCGGTCGCCCCTAGATCGTCACTGCACCCTGAAATGCGAAGGGGTAATAAGTTGCCGCACCGCGCCACGTCCGCACCGTGCTAGGTTGCTTAATGCGGTTACCTCGAGAGCGCTCGATGCGCTACGATTTATCACTAGGACCATCATGATCGGCGACGTCTCTGGCATCATTATGACTTTAACCAGTCTATGTCAGCAATTTTCTGGTATAGGGCTAAATCTCTCCGGCGTCACCGATTCCGAATTCAGCGATGAATATGTCGCCACACTGGCCACCAATATGGGTGGATCGGTATTGTATGGCACGGGTGGCGCTAGCAAATTTCTATACTCCCGGCTCGATAATCGTGTGATTAAGCAAGCGCGCAATTTTAGTCCATCGGTGGAGAGTAAGAATCCGGCCGCAGCGCGCCCCCGGTATAACGACGACGCTCTAAATAAGCTAGACGAGCTCTTTGCGGAGGCTAAGAAACGTTCCGAAGCAAAAAAGCGGCGAGCCAAAGGTGAAGCAGAAGAGCGGCAAGCCAAAGGTGAGCAGAAGGGCGGCAAGCCAAAGGTGAAGCAGAAGAGCGGAAAGCCAAAGGTTATGACACCATCATCGCCTGGACTATCGTTGCCGTCGACGCTTTGGCGCTGACGACTGGATTGGCAGAGCCGTATCCAGGGAGTAACTTAAAAGCCGGCTCGGCTCAGTGGATGGAAATCCATGAATTGTTGGGGTCGGCATATCGGGGCGACAGTTGGCAGGGCTCGGCGGCGCAGGCTTATGCCGGCCAGATCGCCGATCAACAAGATCGTGCACGGGTGATGGCCGATCTGGACAGCAAGCTGGCAGACATCGTGAAGGATCAGGCCGACTGGACTAACCACGTGCGTATGAGCCTGGGGATCTTGACCGCTGTGCTTTCCGCAGCATACGTCGTCGAGCAAGTCATCAGGTTTAATCCGGCACTGGGCGGCACGGCCGTAGCGATACCTTTCGCGGTTGTCGTTTGCATGCTTGGGATCACTGCTGCGATGGGGATGATTACTACTTT